>CADBXS010000052.1:18353-32885 GCA_902798705.1 uncultured Bacteroidales bacterium | reverse complement strand
AGCGCGACCAGATTGATTCCACTCGTGAAGTGGGTCCACTCCGTCAAGCAGAAGATGCTGTGGTACTTGACAATAGCCATTGCACACGCGAAGAGCAGAATGCTTGGTTGTTGGAGAAATTCAATGCTGTAGTGAATGCTTAATAGCGTGAAGCGTGAAGAGTGGAGCGTGAAGTGTGAAGCGTTGCCATCCGGATGGATTTTTTCACTTTTCACTATTCACTTTTCACTTTTACGCTTCACGCTTCACTTTCCACTTTCCACGCAAACATGATTGTTGAGATTGATAATGGCTCGGGCTTTTGCTTTGGAGTTACCACGGCAATTCGCAAGGCAGAAGAGGAACTGGCAGTAAGTAGTTCGCTCTATTGCCTGGGAGATATTGTGCATAATGGACGGGAATGCGAACGTCTGAAGAAATTGGGACTCGTCACCGTGGAACATGCCGACTTGGCTCATCTTCACGACACGAAAGTATTGCTGCGTGCTCATGGCGAACCTCCTCGTACCTATCATTTGGCTCAGGAAAACAACATTGAGCTGATTGATGCTACATGTCCCGTTGTGCTTAATTTGCAAAAGCGGATTAAGGCAGAATATGATGCAGACGAGAACCATCTTCGCCAGATTGTGATTTACGGTAAGAATGGACATGCCGAAGTGGTGGGACTGGTTGGACAAACCAATGGAACAGCCATTGTCATTGAAAATCTGGACGATGCTAAGAAACTGGATTTCACTCGCCCTATCAGCCTTTACTCTCAAACTACCAAGTCGCTGGTTGGATTTCGTGAAATAGTGAAATACATAGAAATGCGATTTGCTGACGAGCAGGGAGGAGTAGTGGAGGATGGCTTTTTCAAGTATTACGACACCATTTGTCGCCAAGTGGCAAACCGTATGCCCAACATTCAGGCTTTTGCCAAGAAGCATGATGTGATTCTCTTTGTGTGCGGAAAGAAAAGCAGTAACGGAAAGGTTCTTTTCAATGAGTGCTGCAAGGTGAATCCACATACCCACATGGTGGAAAGTCCGCAGGAAATAGACCCTTCGTGGTTCGAAGGAGTAGATTCTGTGGGTATCTGTGGTGCAACGTCAACACCTAAATGGCTGATGGAGGATTGTAGGGATGCCATTATATAAATAAGGTGTAGATGTTATATTCTTCTGCTTGTTTTTCTCTTTTATTTTAATGGGGCACAACAGAAGTTAATCCCCAATGTTGCGAGAGTGCGTCCCCAATCGCGCAACGCTGAAATCGCATTGAAAAAAAGGCATCAGAAATGCCTAAATGCAAATGGAATCCTAAACATTAGTTAACAATGTGAATCATTCTTTATATATTGCAAAAAAAACGTGAAAAGTATTTTCAATTATTAATTTTAATTTTTATCTTTGTCGAGTTTTCAGATAAGAATGTTTTATCAACGTAAAACTTTTTAGATTCAATACAAATACAAAAAGAACCCTATTTATTAACATAATTGATAACCATCATGAAAAAAATCCTTTTTACTGCATTTTTAGCAACATGCTCCATGCTGCAAGTTAATGCTCAGAATCTTTACAAAACTGTGTATAACAGTGCGGTGAAAATCGTTAACAACCCTAATTCTTCGCAAGAGCAGATTGACATCAATCAGTTTGAAGTGACAGTCCTGAATTATCTGAATGCTCAGGTTCAGAAGCGTGCTCTTGTCAAGGATACGTATTTCTATGATAGTCAGGCCGTTAATCTGAAGTCGTTTGTAGATGATTTCATCTATTATGTAACGAAGGCTCGTGCCATTTCAACTGAGAAGCGCAAGGAAGTGATTGCTTGCTATCGCGATGCTTCGCTCAACAATCCGCTCTTCAACGACAATGATAAGGAACGCATCTATTGCTATGTGAATGATACGAAAACATTCACTCCTTTCTCCCTCGACACAGATTGGGAAAAGGCATACGACCAGGCAACTGCCAACATCAAGAATATCATGAAATAGTGTGTAGAATTTGTTCTACATCTTTACTGAATAATAGAATATTCGCGTCGGAATGGGCGCGAATATTTTTCACTTTATTTGTTCTTAAAGTATTTTGTAACTAACTGAATGCCACCAAGAAAGAAAAATAATTCGATTGATTCCGCACCAATAAACGAAGCAGGAAGACTACAACCTCAGGCAACAGATTTGGAAGCCGCTGTGATTGGAGCATGTCTGATTGAACAGGATGCTTTTGGCCTTGTTTCTGACATTTTGAAACCCAATTCATTTTACGACTCAAAGCATAAGACGATATTTCAGGCAATCCAAACTCTGGCAGGCGAAAACAAGCCTGTGGATATGCTGACTGTCACTCAGCAACTTCGCTCTACGGGTGAATTGGATGCAGCAGGAGGAATGACTTACATTGCGGAGTTGTCGCAACGAATGACATCTTCTGCACATATAGAATACCATGCACACATCATTGCTCAGAAGGCTCTGGCTCGAGAACTTATCACTTACACCAGTAATATTCAACGGGCAGCTTTCGATGAGGCACAGGATGTGGCAGAGTTGATGCAAACAGCTGAGGGACAACTCTTTGAATTGTCGAAGACAAATCTGAAGAAGGATTTTACTCAGATTGACCCAGTGATAGATGATGCCTACAAGCAACTTCTGAAAGCTGCTGAGCGAACAGACGGCTTGTCGGGACTTGCCAGTGGATTTGACAAGTTGGATGCTGTGACAAGTGGATGGCAGAATTCTGACTTAATCATCATCGCTGCTCGTCCTGCCATGGGTAAAACCGCTTTTGTGCTTTCCATGGCTCGCAACATTGCTGTCACGATGCGAAACCCTGTGGCGATGTTTTCCCTTGAAATGTCGAATATACAGTTGGTGAATCGTTTGATTGTCAATGTGTGTCGAATTGAGGGCAGCAAGATTCGAAGTGGACAATTAGCTAAGCACGAATGGAGCCAGTTGGACTTGAATATCAACCAGTTACGAGGAGCGCCACTTTATATTGACGATACGCCATCACTTTCCGTTTTTGAACTTCGTACGAAGGCTCGTCGATTGGTGAGGGAGCACAAGGTGAAACTCATCATCATCGACTATCTTCAGTTGATGAATGCATCGGGTATGTCCTACAATTCGCGTCAGGAAGAGGTAAGTACCATTTCTCGCTCGTTGAAAGGACTTGCCAAGGAGTTGAATATTCCGATTATTGCACTTTCGCAGTTGAACCGTAGTGTGGAAAGCAGAACTGCTGCCCCTAATGCTTCGAATCCTGATGCTGCCAACTATGAGAGCAAGCGTCCTCAGTTGTCAGACCTTCGTGAATCGGGTGCCATTGAGCAGGATGCCGACATGGTGTGTTTCATCCATCGTCCTGAATATTATAAAATATATAAGGATGCACATGGAAATGACACACGTGGCTTGGCCGAATTTATCATTGCAAAGCACCGTAATGGTGAGGTGAAGGATGTGCGTATGCGTTTTGATAGCGACTTTGCACGTTTCTCCAACATTGATGATGCTCCTCCTCTTCCTAATCTGGATGAGAACGGAGTGATTCAGTCGTCTCACAATAAGGATGGAAATAATTCTGCACAGATAGATGATCAGTTCGGCTCCATCAACATCGATATGGCACCTGAAGACAACGCACCATTCTAACTCTCAATTCTGAAAACCAATGCTCGGTAAGATATTTGACATTAAACGATATGCAATACATGACGGACCTGGCATCCGTACCACTGTGTTCTTCAAGGGATGCAGTTTGCATTGTCGTTGGTGCCATAACCCTGAAAGTCAGTCGTTTGACGAAGTGAAAATGACTGTGAAACAAAAGCTGGGAGACAGAGTGTTTGAGGAAAGCCATGTTGTTGGCTATGAAGTGAGTGTTGAGCAATTGGTAAAGGAAATTGCCAAGGACTATGTGTTCTTTGAAGAGTCGGGTGGGGGCGTCACCTTTTCAGGAGGAGAGCCTCTGATGCAAGAAGATTTCCTGTTGGAGGTTCTGAAGAAATGCAAGGCGAAGAACATGCACACATGCATTGATACGGCTGGCGTTGCTCCCATCAATCGACTTGAGGAAATATGCAACAACACAGATTTGTTTCTTTACGATGTGAAGACTGCTGATAAGAGTAAGTTTGAAGAGTTTATCGGCATGGGATTCGACCGAACGATTGAAAATCTGAAAAGAATAGCCAGTCAAGGAGCGCATATCATAGCTCGCATTCCGGTGATACCTCAATTCAATGACGATGAAGAAAGTATGCGACAAATCATCGCAGCTTTAAATGATGTTCCACAGGTTCGTGAGGTGAATCTTCTGCCATTCCACCGCAATGGTTACGACAAGTATAAACGCTTGGGCATGACGTATGGTATGGGACAAACTCAGAGCTTGAAGGAACAAGATTTGGAACCTTTAAAAGCCCTTTTCAGAGATGCGGGCTTTATCATATAAATACAAAGACTATCAATAAATAAACTTCTCAATATGCAAATGACAGAAAGAATCAAGAAGTTGCGTGAACAAAGCCTCAATGCCGTGAATCGCATCAGTGCAGAACGCGCTCTTCTTATCACCGAGTTCTATCAATCGGGAATAGCTGACGCAGAGCCAATACCTGTGCAGCGTGCTTTATCTTTTAAATATATTCTTGAGCACAAGTATATTTGTATCAATGATGGCGAGTTGATAGTGGGAGAGCGTGGTCCAGCACCAAAGGCGACGCCTACCTACCCTGAAATATGCATTCATACAGAAGAAGACCTCAAGATTCTCAACGACAGAGAGAAGGTTTCCTTCAAGAGTGACGAGGAGACTCGCGCTGCATATCGCGATGTAATCATTCCTTTCTGGAAGGGCAAGAGCAACCGTGAACGTATTTTCAAGGCTCTGCCGCAGGAGTGGAAAGATTCCTATGCAGCAGGCATCTTTACAGAGTTCCAAGAACAGCGTGCGCCAGGTCATACAGCACTGGGTATCAAAATGTTCCATACAGGATTGCTTGACTTGAAAAAGCAAATTGCAGAAAGTATGAATGCGGTGGATTTGGTGAATGACCCTGAAGGTGTTGACAAAATTGACGAGCTTCGTGCAATGGATATAGTCTGCGATGCCATGATTATGTATGCTAATCGTCATGCGGAAAAGCTGGAAGAACTGGCTGCGGAGGAAAAAGATGAAAAGCGCAAAAAGGAGTTGGTGGAAATGGCTCGCATTTGCAGAAAAGTTCCTGCTCATGCTCCAGAAACGGTGCATGAAGCCCTTCAGCATTATTGGTTTATCCATTTGGGAGTCGTTACAGAGTTGAATCCTTGGGACTCGTTCAATCCAGGTCGTCTTGACCAAAGCCTTTACCCTCTTTATAAAAAGCAGATGGATGAAGGAACGACAACGAAGGAGGAAGTGTATGAAGTGCTTCAGTCGTTCTGGGTGAAATTCAACAATCATCCATCACCTCCAAAGGTAGGTGTAACAGCTGCAGAAAGTGGTACTTACACCGACTTCTGTCTCATCAATGTTGGCGGTGTGAAGGAAGATGGAAGCGATGGCGTGAATGAAATGTCGTATATTCTGCTTGATGTCATCAAAGAAATGCGCTTGTTGCAGCCAAGTTCGATGATTCAGGTGAGCAAAAAGAATCCCGACCGATTTATTCGTCAAGCAGTGGAAATCATCAAGACGGGTTTTGGTCAGCCTTCGGTATTCAATACAGATGCGCTGGTTCAGGAAATGCTCCGTGCAGGTAAGGATGTGAAGGATGCACGAAATGGTGGATGTTCAGGCTGTGTTGAAACAGGTGCTTTTGGAACAGAAGCCTATATTCTGACAGGTTACTTCAATCTGCCAAAGATTTTGGAATTGACACTCAATGATGGTTTCGACAAACGTACAGGTAAACAAATCGGTATCCGTACAGGTGTTGCAACAGATTATAAGACATACGAAGAACTATTCAATGCTTTCCGTGCGCAAGTGAATCATTTCATGCGTATTAAGTTGACTGGAAATAATATCATTGAACGTATCTTCATGAAGAATATGCCTGTTCCATTCTTGTCAATCCTGATTGACGATTGCATCGCCAAGGGAAAGGACTATATGTGTGGTGGTGCACGGTATAACTCCAGCTATGTGCAGGGCGTAGGTCTTGGTAGCATTACAGACATGCTTACTTCTCTCCGCTATCATGTTTATGACAAGAAAGATGTGGCTATGTCAACACTTCTGAATGCTCTCGAGGCTGATTTCAAGGGATATGAAGAATTGCAATACCAGCTTGTATATCATACGCCAAAATATGGCAATGACGATGATTACGCAGATGAGCAGGAAGTGGCTGTGTTTGACATGTACTACGATGCGCTTTCTGGGCATAAGTCTCCACGTGGAGGTGATTATCGTGTGAATATGCTTCCAACCACATGCCATGTTTATTTTGGTAGTGTCACTGGAGCAACACCTGATGGTAGAAATGCCTGGAAGGTGCTTTCGGAAGGTATTTCTCCTGTGCAAGGAGTTGACACGAATGGCCCAACAGCAGTTATACGTTCCGCTGCCAAGATAGATCATATTAAGACGGGCGGAACCTTGTTGAATCAGAAATTCACCCCGTCTCTGCTCTCTACAGAGGAGGGATGCATGAACTTGGTACATTTGATTCGTGCATATTTCAGAATGGATGGCCATCATATCCAGTTCAATGTGGTGAATGCTGACACTCTTCGCGATGCACAAAAGCATCCTGAGAACTATCGCGACTTGATTGTGCGAGTGGCAGGCTATTCGGATTACTTCAATGACCTGGGCGAAGATTTGCAGAATGAAATCATCAATCGAACGGAACAAACGACTTTTTAAGTGAATGTCGCGTGTTTTTAGGAGTAAGTTTTGGATGAAACTTGCTCCTTTTCGTTTTTAATTTGCATAATTATAAGAAAACAATTACCTTTGCAACAGGTTCTAACTATGATATAGGATAATGTTTGGATGAAATTGACTCGTAAAAATATAGTATGGTGTGTTTTCGCTGTGTTGTTTTTCATTGCAGTGGGAGTTGCCTTTTATTCGTATCAAAATGGTGACTTTGATAAATACAAGTATCATTTTGATGATGAATTTCGAGCGAAAGTGGATTCATTCAATCTGACATGCCCATTACCGATAGGTATTTGTGGCTACATCAAAAATGTGAAGTTGCCGATTGCACCTGTTGAACATGCTGATTCTAATTACTTGCATCTCTTTGTGGAGTTTCATGGAAACACAAATGTTGCAGCGGAAGATGACAAAGAATGTTTCCGCCAACTGATACGTTTGCAGATTCCTAATATAGAGCAGCAAACACATTTTATTTCAGACATGCGTGAACGAAATATCAAACATTTCATCTGCGATATTCAAGGCACTGGAAGCGATTCGATAATTCGTTTTGAAGCTTCATTGAACCAAGTGGTGAATCTCACTCATCAGTCTCGTGTGAGAGAACAAATCCTAAAAAAGCAAATAGCTCTTCTCGTAGAACACGAATCGAATCTGCTGCCATACGAAATTGATGATGGATGTCTGGTTGTTGGAGAATCTCTCCATGATGGGGTTTTAGAGTATGAGATTGCTTTAAATGGGGACATGTATAGCATCAGCACGATGACTGATGCGGAAATAGATTATCTTATCAAGGATGCCTTCATCTATTCTTTTTGTCAAGATCCAACTTTTACTCCATACGTTTTTGAAACTGGACTGAATTACAGTTTTCGTGTCTTTGACGTCTCCTCAGAAGATTACACTTTACTACAAATATCACTACCAAATGTAGAGGCAAAAGCAGCAAAAATACACGAAAAAGGATTGAAGGCTGTAAAGGACAGTTTGACCTCGAACAAAGATGTGATATATCATAGTTTATTGGCTACCAAAGAGGATATATATCCACAGGATTCTTTAACTTCTGAACCCTAAAATACGTTGTGGATTTTTGCCCTGAAAAATGTTATTTGAACAGATTCTTTCATATTTATACAGTATATTTACACATTGTTATAGTAAAACACTTAATTTTTGTTAAATATTCAATAGTTCTTCTGGAAATGTAATTGTGGAAAGAAAAATATTAACTAAATTTGCGTGAGATTTGATTGTTTAGAACAAGAAAACATGACACTATTGAACATCATTTATTTTTAATATCAAGTTTTGATAAATTGATGATGTCTTTGGACATATATAGTAAATATTCGGAATAATTAATAATTAAAATAATAAATGCTTATGAAAAAACTTAGACTTCTTGGTCTTGTTACTGCTACAGTGATGGGATTGGTTTCAGTTCAACAGGCAAATGCTCAGGCAGTTCTCTTTGATGAGGATTATGTGTCTGAAAGTGGAAAAGGTACTCTCGACTATCTGATTAGCGATGTTGCGGGTATGCCAGGCTCTGTTGGAACTGATTACGTAAACACTGAAGTTCTCTTGCACAGAACTTTCCAGTCAGGTTCAAATTGGAATACTTTTGTGTTCCCAATGGATTTGACAACTCAGCAAGTAAAGGAAGCTTTTGGTGAGAATGTAGTTATTGCTGAACCTGTAGGTGTTGGTTCAATGTCTGATAATCCAATGATTATCGATTTTGAAACAAAAGAATTACTTGATGGTGGTACAGCAATTGGTGCTGGTGTGTTCTATATTATTAAAGGTGTAGGAGCTCCTAAAAATGGCACAGTTGAAATTACTGATGGTACAGGTGCTACCAAGTCATATACTGGAGATTACTATTCTTTAGGTAAGCACAAGTTCAATCCTCGTCGATTCAAGGAGATTGGTACTAAATACACTGGTAAAGGTGGTGAAGGTTCCGATACTCACAACACTATTTCTTCTAGTGGTACATACGTGAAGTCTGAAGCTCCTGTTGGTGCATACGTTTTCAGTGAAGGAAATATGTATCACCTTACTGAGCCAAAAGCTATCAAGGGCTTCCGCGGATGGATTTATGATAACGATGATGAAACTTCAACTTCTTTGTCTTCTTACCGTGTACTTGTTGATGGTGAAGAAGATGCAGAGGCAAGTGCAATTATCAACCTTGCAGCTGGTAAGACTTATACAGGCGCTATCTATAATCTGAATGGACAATTAGTCCGCAAGATGGGTGAATCTACCAATGATCTTCCTCATGGTATTTATATTATGAATGGCAAGAAGTATGTTGTTAAGTAATTAATCTATTTAATTGAAGTATATAATTATGGAAAAGAAAACATACATCATACCAGGTATGGAAGTAGAACTTTATGATTTCCACACCTTATTGAAAGAAACATCATGGGCAATCGATGGTCAAAAGCCACCTACGTCGATTATTGAAGGTAACCCAGCTGGCGAAATTGACACTAAGAAAGAAAAGGGTGAATCACAATCTTGGGGTGACCTGTGGTAATGTCCTGATATAACGCAAAAGAAATTTACATGATAATTTGAAATGCCAATGATTTTGTTCGTTGGCATTTCTTTTTTTCCTTAAAAACAACTTGTTTTGCTTCGGAGTTGTTAATTATTACTAATTAGTGAGAAAAATACAATTAAAAAGCTTTGTGTGTAAAAAATAATGCGTACATTTGCATGTGTTTTTCATGGTATTAGATTTATTTTAAGGTTAGTAAAGATTGCTTGTCGTGATGATAAGCAATTTTTTTATGTCTAAAAACTATTTCTTATTAAACTGATTCATTGTTATTTGAATCCCTGCAAGGCAGAAAGATTTCACGGCTTGAACAAACACATCAACTCTTTCATCCATTGTCTTTAAATCTTCTTCGGTGAATTGCCCTAATACATAGTCGGCTTGAGCTCCTTTTGGAAAGTCATTTCCTACGCCAAATCTTAAACGAGCAAATTGCTGGGTACCTATTACGGATGCTATGTTCTTCAATCCGTTGTGCCCTCCATCACTTCCGCCTGGGCGCATTCGCAGTTTTCCGAAAGGAAGTGAAATGTCATCGCATACGACCAAGATTCTTTCAACTGGAATGTTTTCTTTTTGCATCCAGTATCTGACGGCATTGCCGCTGAGGTTCATATAAGTGGATGGCTTTAAGATGACTAACTCTGCATTCTTAACTCTTCCTGTACCAACAAATCCGTATCGTTTGTCTTCGAACTTGATGTTGCAAGAGTTTGCTAATGCATCTGCAACCCTGAAGCCGATATTGTGTCTTGTTCCTTCATATTCATCTCCGATGTTACCCAGTCCTGCAATGAGATATTTCATTTCGGTTTCAGTTTTATTTTGATTGTTGTTCTTTGTGAAAAAAGAAACGAACTGTTTCCAGATATTCATGTCCTTAATAAAAAACCGAACTATAAGAAAAGATCCCATAGTTCGGTTTGTATTTTGAAGTTACTTATTAACTCTCTTATTCTGCAGATTCTGCTGCGTCAGCAGCTGCGCGAGCAGCACGAGTCATACGAACTGCGCAAACAACAGCTTCCTTAGATGTGACGATTTCAAGACCTTCGAAGTTGAGAGCTTCAACCTTCATCGACTTGCCAAGACCGAGGTCTGTAACATCGATTTCGAGTACATCTGGGAACTTGGTGTAAGGAGCCTTCACTTTCAACTTGCGAATGTTGAGAGAGAGCTTACCACCGGCACGTACACCTTCTGCAAGACCATTGAGCTTCACTGGAATCTCCATTACGATAGGAGCATCAGTAATCTGGTAGAAATCAACGTGGATAGGAGTGTCCTTAACGTAATCGTTCTGAAGTTCCTTAAGGATGGCCTTCACTTCCTTGCCCTCGATGTTGAGGTTAACGATGTAAACATTAGGAGTGTAGATGAGCTTTGCAAGCTCCTTCTGAGAAATAGTGAGTGCCTGAGAAACAGGAGCACCATTTGCGTCTTTTTCTACACCATAAACTACTGCAGGGACATTGCCTGTACGGCGAAGGTCACGACTTGCCTTTTTGCCAAGTTCCTTGCGAACCTGTGCATTGATTGTAATTTCTTTCATTTTGTTTGTTTTTGTGTTACTATAAATTAAGTTTTTGCTTAATTCTCCATCACACATGGACTCCTCTCGGGGGAGGACTCGAAAAAAGCGTTGCAAATTTACAACAAATTTCTTAAATAGACAAAGATTCAGACTCTTTTTGCTTTATTAGTCCATAAAACAAAAAGTTTTCATCAAAGAAACTGTTTGAAAATAGCAAAAATACTTACGATATCAGAATTCAATGTCAAGCTTTTCGTCTTTTTCGTTTTCGTCAGAAGGCTCTTCTTCCTGAGGGGTGAGGTAAGAACCATCGGTCTCGTCCTCCGTTGCAATCTTCACCACTTTGCTGAGTGCATTCATGAATTTCTCATAATCCTCTTTGTAGAGAAATATTTTATGTTTCTCAAAATGTACTTGCTGGAAATTTGAGCCGTCATCAAAAATCTTCTTGCTTTCGGTTATTGAAATGTACTTTTCGCCATTCCTACTCTGCTTCACATCAAAATAATAAATACGCTTGCCCGCCTTCACGCTCTCTGAAAAGACGAAATCTTTTTCTGATACATTCATTTTCTTGTACAATTAATTATAAATTCACATTAAAAAGACACAAAATTGTAAAAGTTTATTTCTCGGTGCAAATTTGTTTAAAAAAATTTAGACTGTCAAATTTCAAGTAGGATTTTTTCTGTTTGACCCCTTATTTTTGTTAATCTGCTTGTTTATTCACTAAAAGTTCGTACCTTTGCACTATGTAAAACAGAGTAAAGTAAAAAAAGAGTTTTTTGCTATGATTAATCGTAATTTAATTAGAATTAAGATAGTTCAACTAATGTATTCTTACTATCAAAATGGTGGTAAGAATCTTGATACAGCAGAAAAGGAACTACTCTTCAGCCTTTCTAAAGCATACGACCTTTATCATTATTTGCTCATTCTTATGATTGATGAAACACGTTTTGCTTTTGAGATTCTTGAGCAAAAGGAACAGGTGAATCGTGTCGCACATAAGGAAGAAGTTATCAGCCATCGTTTTGTGGATAATAAGTTTGTTGCTCAATTGGAAGCTAACAAGCAGTTGAGAGAATTTAGAGAAAACAAAAAGTGGAGCTGGCGAGATGAGAGAACTTATCTGAAGAGTCTTTATGAGAAAATCCAAGAAGCAGATTATTTCCAGGCTTATATGGCGGCTGAAGAGAATGACTATGATGCCGACAAGGAAGTATGGCGAAAGATATACAAGAATATCATCATGAAGGACGAGCAGATTGATGACATTCTTGAAGAGCAAAGTCTCTATTGGAACGACGATAAGGAAATAGTGGATACATTCGTTCTCAAGACCATCAAGCGCTTCGATCCTGCAAAGGGTGAAGAACAGGAACTATTGCCTGAGTTTAAGGATATAGAGGATCGTGAGTTTGCCACTCGTTTGTTCCGTCGTTCCATTACAAACGATGAATACTATCGTGACCTCATTGCGCAGAGCGTCAGGAACTGGGAGTTCAATCGCCTGGCATTTATGGATGTTATCATCATGCAAGTTGCTGTGGCAGAAATTTTAAGCTTCCCTCAGATTCCTACTTCTGTCACAATCAATGAGTTCGTGGAAATTGCAAAGTACTATAGTACGTCAAAGAGTGCGGGCTATGTCAATGGCATTATTGACAATATAGCCAGAAGACTCAAGCACGAGAACAAGATTTCCAAAGAATAAGGATAAGAAATAATTATTAACTTTAAATACTTTATAAACTATGTTGTTTATCAATTTTCTTCAAGATGCAGCTCCAGCTGCAGGAGGTGGTGGCATGCAGTTGATTATCATGCTTGTCCTCATGTTTGCCATCATGTATTTCTTTATGATTCGTCCTCAGAAGAAGCGTCAGAAAGAAATACAGGAATTCCGCAACCAATTACAGGTAGGAAGCAAGGTTATTACCAGTGGCGGCATCTATGGAGTTGTTAAGGAACTCAATATGGGCGAGCCTTATCTCACCATCGAGGTTTCCAAGGGCGTCAACATCAAGATTGACCGTAACTATGTATTTGCAGACCCTAATCAAGCTGCAATGTCACGTCAGTCATAAACTTTACGTTTGTTACAACAGATTTGATAGAAAGCTATGGGTATTAAAAGAATATGGAAGACAATGTACCGAAGTTTGCGGAAGTTGAAAATCAACCGCGAATTTATGGTGTTTATAGTGTTCCTTTTGGTATCCATAGTCTTTTGGTTTGTTCAGACATTCAAGGAATCAACCACCGCTAAAATCAACTACAAGCTCGAAATCACCGACATTCCTTCGAATATCATTCTCACTTCCGACGTGCCAAAGCGTGTTGAGGTGACAGTGAGTGGTAGAGGATTCTCCATCATCGACTATCTCACGAAGAGTGATTCACGTGTCGTGGAAGTCGATTACTCGCAATTCGAGAAAAGCGATGGTATGTTGGTGCTGAATAATAACTCATGGAAAAAGATAGTGACAAGCACATTGGGAAATTCCCTCACTTGCACTTCTATCAGTCCATCCATGCTTGAAATCTACTACTCAACGGGCGAGCATAAGTATGTACCTGTTGTGTTTGGTGGCAAAGCAAAAGTGGATGGGCAGCATGTGTTGTGTGGCATAGAGCTTGAACCTCAGCACGTTGACATCTATGCACCCGACAATCAGTTCGACACCATCTCTGCCATCTATACGGAGGATGTTCGTTATACGGGGCTGAAAGATACCACAGTGGTACGATTGGCTTTGGTTCCACCAAAGGGGGTGAAATGCCGACCCGATAGCATTACTGCCAAGTTGTGCGTTGACCTTTACACCACCAAGACCATCAAGGTGCCTATTTTCTGCGAGAATATTCCAGAAGATAAAGTGATACGCACCTTCCCATTGACTACGAATGTCACTTTCCGTGTGAGCTCATCCCTTTACAATCACATCACGGCTTCCGACTTCTCTATCGTTGTGGATTATAACAACATCCAGCCCAACGATAAGAAATGTGACTTGATAGTACGAACAGTTCCGATGGGTATTTCCGATGTGACACTTTCGCCTCAACAGGTGGATTATATCATCGAACAAGAATAGAGTTCTCTATGTTGCGCGTTGGAATTACAGGCGGAATTGGTAGCGGGAAATCTTTTGTTTGCAAAAAAATAGAGGCACTCGGATTTCCTGTCTATTATTGTGATGATGAAGCAAAGCGTTTGATGGTTGAAGATGGCGACATTATCAAAGGATTGATAGGCTTAATTGGTCCTGATTCCTATATCGAGGATAAAGAACAAAACAGTCTTCAGCTGAATAAGCCTGTTGTTGCAAACTTCCTTTTTGCCTCGTCTGAAAACGTGCAGAAGATAAACTCGTTGGTTCATCCACGTGTGAAAGCTGATTTTCAGAATTGGGCAAGTCGGCAGAACAGCAAAGCTGTGTTTATGGAGTCAGCTATTTTGTTCGAAGCTCATTTTCAAGATGTCGTTGATAGAACGATACTTGTAACAGCTCCGATGGATGTCAAAA
>CADBXS010000052.1:0-18329 GCA_902798705.1 uncultured Bacteroidales bacterium | reverse complement strand
ATGCTTCGGGACCATTCAAGCCGTGAACAAATTGAAAGCAGGATGCGTCAGCAACAAGACGAAAACAACATCATCTCGTTGGTTGATTACCTCATATTGAATGATGGAGTGGCAGATGTTGACACTCAATTACATCATATTTTAAGACTACTTCTTGAATAATACTCATCTCAAAATTACAAATACATCTAAAATAGAATTTATGCTTAAGACCATTTTAGCCATTACAGGCAAGCCAGGACTTTTCAAGTTCCTGAATCGAGGCAAGAACATGCTCATCGTGGAATCGCTGGATGCTGCAAAGAAGCGTCAACCTGCATACGCAACAGACAAGGTTGTTGCTCTTTCCGACATTTCCATCTACACCAACGATGACGCTGAAGTGCCATTAGCAAGTGTTTTTGAAAACATCAAGAAAGAATACGAAGGAGAGAAGGTGGACCTTTCTCCAAAGAAAGCTTCTCAGAACGAAATCATTCAGTTCTTCACAAAAGCACTTCCTAACTACGACACCGACCGTGTGCATGTCAGCGATATGCGCAAGGTGCTTTCGTGGTACAACATCCTTGTTGAGAATGGAATCACAGAATTTGAGGATAAGGAAGAAAAGGCCGAAGCAGAGGAAGCTACAGAAAAAGCATAAGGCTACCTAACACTGCTTATATATATAATAAGGTGAAGGATTTTTGTTCTTCACCTTTTTTCGTGCCAATTGTTCCAGAATTACATAGGGGTTTCACTTTTACAACTATGGGACAGTACTCTTATAACTATGGGACGGTACTCTCGCAACTATGGGACAGTACTTTTGCAACAATGGGGATTAACTTCACTTCATCCCCAATAACAATTCTTTCATTAACAAAACCATTGGTTTTAATGGCTTTTAGGACGGTTCTCTGTGTGTAGTTCACTGATTTTGAGATGCCTAAGTTTTAATCATATCAATAATGAAAAGTAGATGTCTGCTTATCATTATTTTAATGATTTGTAACAAACTGAAAAATAATTACTTTTGTTTTGAATTTTTCTTCAAAAATATTTTGTTAGTATTTGGAAAAATAATAATTTTGCAACGGAAAACAAAAATAACATCTGATTCCTGATTGAAAAACAAGAAGAACGCCTAATGGAAAGACTGGTAAATCCATACGTTTCGGTTGATTGTGTGCTACTCGGCTTCGATGGTACTCAACTGAATGTTCTGATTGTAAGGCAGAAGGAGAGTGGAAACGATGATAATTCCACCAATAATTATAAGTTGCCGGGCAGTCTGATTTATATGGATGAGAACCTTGACGAAGCAGCAAAGCGTGTCTTGAAACAACTCACAGGACTTGTTCAGATTCGGATGGAACAGTTTCATGCTTTTGGCGATGTCAAGCGACTTGCCAATCCGAACGATACAGTATGGTTGGAACGTTTCCACCATCTTGAGCATCATTTGGAGCGAATCGTTACGATTGCATATCTTTCGCTTTTGCGTATCGATAGGAAGCGAGAGAACTTGCAGAAGGACTATGATGCACATTGGACACCAATCAGCGAACTTCCACAGTTGGCTTTCGACCACAACGAAATTGTGAATACAGCCGTGAAAACTGTTGAACAGATCACTTCCACTAATCCTGCTCGAATCTTCGATTTGCTTCCGCGCAAGTTCACTGCCGCTCAGCTTCATGCGGTTTATCAGTCGGTGACGGGAAAGGCAGTCGATTTCAGAAATTTCCATAAGAAAATGCAGTCGATGCCATACGTCGTTCAGTTGGAGGAAAAAGAGCAGGGCGTGAATCATCGTGCGGCTCATTACTTCAAGTTCGATAGGAAGAAAGCATAAGAACTTCAAATAGTGAAAAAGCCAATCAGCTGCGAACGTATAATTTATAATTGCTAATTCTTTAAATTTTTAATAATATGTATTTATTAGGTTACGACGTAGGTACATCTTCAGTGAAAGCATCGCTGGTGGATGTTGAAACAGGAAAATGTAAGGCTACTTGCTTCTGGCCTGAAAAAGAAGCTCCAATCATTGCTAACAAACCAGGTTGGGCTGAACAGGAGCCTGAGATGTGGTGGGAAAACCTGAAAGTTGCCACATCGAAAATCATGGCAGAAAGCGGTGCGAAAGCTGATGAAGTGAAGGCAATCGGTATCAGCTATCAGATGCATGGATTGGTATGTGTGGATAAGGAGGGCAAGGCTCTTCGTCCAAGTATCATCTGGTGTGATGGACGTGCAGTGCCATACGGCAATGCTGCATTCGATGCTATCGGTGCTGAGAAGGCGCTTTCTCATCTGCTGAATTCACCAGGCAACTTCACTGCTGCCAAGCTGGCATGGGTGAAGGAGAATGAGCCTGCTCTCTATGAGAAGATTTACAAGATTATGCTTCCAGGCGACTACATCGCAATGAAACTGAGTGGTGGTGCGATGAACACTACGATTTCTGGTCTGTCGGAAGGTATTTTCTGGGATTTCAAGGAAGGTAAGGTAAGTGATGACGTGATGAACTATTTCGGTTTCTCTCGCGACCTCATTGCTGACATTGTTCCTACTTTTGCTGTACAGAGCACGGTTTGTAAGGAAATTGCTGATGAACTCGGACTTGCTGAGGGTACTCCAATTTCTTATCGCGGAGGTGACCAGCCAAACAATGCACTCTCTCTCAATGTGATGAATCCAGGTGAGATTGCTGCTACAGGTGGTACTTCGGGTGTAGTCTATGGTGTGCTTGGCGAGGTGAACTACGACAAGCTCTCACGTGTGAATACATTTGCACATGTGAATCACACTCCAGAACTCACTCGTCTCGGTGTGCTCCTCTGCATCAATGGTACAGGTATTCTGAATGCTTGGATGCGTCGCAATGTGGCACCAGAAGGCATTTCCTATAGCGAAATGAATGTACTTGCTGACACAGTGGAGATTGGTTCTAATGGTTTGAGTATCATTCCTTTCGGAAATGGTGCAGAGCGCATTCTTCAGAACAAGGAAATTGGTTGCTCTATTCATGGACTCAATTTCAATATCCACACAAAGGCTCATTTGCTTCGTGCCGCACAGGAAGGTATCGTATTCTCCTTCAAGCAGGGTATCGACATTATGCAAGATATGGGTATGTCTATCACGAACATTCATGCTGGACATGCAAATATGTTCCTCAATCCTATGTTCCGCAGAACGCTGGCTTCAGTTACAGGTGCAACCATCGACCTCTACAACACAGATGGTTCGGTTGGTGCTGCTAAGGGTGCAGGTATTGGTGCTGGCATCTATAAGGATAATAATGAGGCATTTGCAACGCTCGAGCATGTGGCTACTGTTGAACCAGACTTGAAGAATCAGCAGGCTTACCTCGATGCATACGCTCGCTGGTCTGAATGTCTTAAAAAAGAACTTTAATCATATTATTTAAATAAATTGTTAACATTCAATATTCACTTTTTTAATTAACTAAAAATTATGGCAAAAGAATTTTTTCCAGAGATTGGTAAAATCAAGTTTGAAGGTAAGGACTCTAAGAATCCTATGGCATTCCACTACTATGATGCAGAAAAGGTAATCCTCGGCAAGCCAATGAAGGATTGGTTGCGTTTCGCAATGGCATGGTGGCACACACTCTGCGCTGAAGGTGGCGACCAGTTTGGTGGTGGTACTAAGAAGTTCCCTTGGAACGAGGGTTGCTGCGCAGTAGAAATCGCTAAGCAGAAGGCTGACGCTGGTTTCGAAATCATGCAGAAGCTCGGTGTTCCTTATTTCTGCTTCCACGATGTTGACCTCGTAAGCGAAGGCAACTCTGTTGAGGAGTATGAGGCAAACTTGAAGGCTATTGTTGCTTATCTCAAGGAGAAGATGCAAGAGACTGGCATCAAGCTGTTGTGGTCAACTGCTAACGTATTCGGTAATGCTCGCTACATGAATGGTGCAAGCACAAACCCTGATTTCGACGTAGTTGCTCGTGCTATCGTTCAGATCAAGAACGCTATCGATGCTGGTATTGAACTCGGTGCTGAAAACTATGTGTTCTGGGGTGGTCGCGAAGGTTACATGTCTCTCCTCAACACTGACCAGAAGCGTGAGAAGGAGCACATGGCTACTATGCTCACCATGGCTCGCGACTATGCACGTGCTAAGGGCTTCAAGGGTACATTCCTCATCGAGCCTAAGCCAATGGAGCCTTCTAAGCATCAGTATGATGTTGACACTGAGACTGTTATCGGTTTCCTCCGTGCTCACAACCTCGACAAGGACTTCAAGGTAAACATCGAAGTAAACCACGCTACTTTGGCAGGTCACACCTTCGAGCATGAACTCGCTTGTGCAGTTGACGCTGGTATGCTCGGTTCTATCGACGCTAACCGTGGTGACTATCAGAATGGCTGGGATACCGACCAGTTCCCAATCGACCAGTTCGAACTCGTTCAGGCTATGATGCAGATTATCCGCAATGGTGGTCTTGGCACAGGTGGTACTAACTTCGATGCAAAGACTCGTCGTAACTCTACTGACTTGGATGACATCTTCATCGCTCACATCAGTGGTATGGATGCTATGGCACGTGCTCTTGAAAGCGCTGCTAAGCTTCTTGAGGAATCTCCATACAAGAAGATGCTCGCTGAGCGTTATGCTTCCTTCGACAGCGGTATTGGTAAGGACTTCGAGGATGGCAAGTTGACTCTCGAGCAGGCTTACGAATATGGTAAGAAGGTGAATGAGCCTAAGGTTACTTCGGGTAAGCAGGAACTCTACGAGGCAATCGTTGCTATGTATGCATAATCGGATATCTAATTCCTATATTGTATGAAAAGAAAGGAGGATGCATCTTTGGTGGTGCATCCTCCTTGTGTTATATAGATAAAAGAAAAGCGCTTTATTTCTTCTGCCAGATGTGAATGTCGGTAAAACTTACTGCTGCTTGATTGTCAGAATAGGTGGTTTGATAGATTCCTATGTTGAGAGCACCTTTGCAGAAGGATTGAATCATACGGGTATCTGCTAAATTCATTTCAGTCCAAATCTTTCCATCAGCACTTGTCAAGAACTTGAGTTTTCCATTGATACGCTGAATCTGCAGATATGGATCGTAGTTCCACCCTTTATTGTTAGGGTATTGAGGACGTAAACGACGTGATACTACGGTGAGCATATTTCCACAATTATACAAAGGGAAAACACCTAATTGGATGAGGGATTGGGTTCCATCTGCTTCCTTTCTCTGCAACAGTATTCCTCCTTCATTGTAAGCAGGAGTGTTTCGACGTTCTGCTCCTGTTAAGCCAGTCACTTTGCATTGAAGAATAAAATCTCCATCCACTTCTACTGATTCAATAGGTCCATTTGTTGCTGGGTCGGCACCTAAGTTACTTCCTTTTGATTCCAATGTGATGATGCCATCTTTTGCTTTGGCTTGGATGCTGGTAGCAACATCAGTGAATTGCTTCTTATTGATTTTCAGTTTTTGAGAAAGAATAGGAACTTCATACCCGAACACATCTTTTACCTTTGCATAAACATTTGCACCATCCACACTGAGAATCGTGCTGCTTTGACTGATGGTTTGAGATGAATGAAGAGAAGTGTCGTTATTTCCAGAAGCAAAAGTGAAATCATAGATACCACTTTCAAGTGCTTTACCAGTTTCATCACAGATTGTTGCTTCAACGAGATTTGGAGAAAGAGGAGACACTTGCAATGAAAGCTTTTGATTTCGAAGTGGACTTGTTTCTGCCATCTTTGCCAATTCTTCGTTGCTGAATGATTTGCTTAATTTCATTTCAGCAAGAATATCTTCTGCAGAAAAAGCATAATCATAAAGACGCAATGAATGCAGATAACCTGTGAAAGGACTACTTCCTCGTGATGAAGCACCAATTGTGACAGTTTCGCCAGGTCGGAGCATCAGGAAAATGTTCTTCTCACTCACCAACTTTCCATCACAATAGATTCTTTCATTGAATCCATCGAAATCTACCACCCAGTGTTGCCAAGTATTTGCTTTCACTGCTTGAGGAGCACCTGCGTTTTCGAAAGAAGCATTATGAGCAATGATTCCCTCTGCACGACTTGTTCCATTTCTGAGTTCTATCGTTGCAAGGTCATTTCCTGCAGACATGAATTGTGCTACTGTTTCTATCTCAGATGGGTCGGGATTCAGAATCCATGCTGCCACTGTGTATGGAGCGTTATACGTAAGTGTCTTTAAATTGCATGGCATAGAAATGGTGTGCAGTCCATCGAAACGGAATGCAGCCTTTCCATCTTTTGGTACAATTGAAACACCTTGCAAATTGCTTCCTAATTGATAGTTCGATGCATCGAGGGAGAAGAGTGGGGAGCGAGAAATTGTTCCATTCTTCATGTTTCTCTCCGAAAGCTCAATGTCCTTCTTATGTATCCAAGGATAGCCTGCCAAGATTGCACTCTCATCCAATTCAGGTTGAGGGAGTAACGCCAATGGGTCGGCATTTTTCTTGGCACGATATACTTTTACGTTCCAAATGGCAGGGAAGTGTCCATTTTTTTGAGTGTCAGTAATCGTGATGCGAATATATCTTGCAGAAGCAGGCTTAGCTTTCACTCCTTTCTCTTGATAACCCTCACATACATCTATCATTGGAGAACCTTGCTGAGTGTTCTGGGTTTTATCAGCAAACAACGTCCAATTTGTTCCATCATTCGATATTTCAATCTTGTATTGATAGAAGAATGTAGCATACTCAAATTGGGTGAAGATTTCATTGAATTGTTTCACTTCTCCCAAATCGAGCTGTAACCAAGCAGGATTCTTAGCATGAATGCCTCTCCAATCATGTCCTGCTGAAGCAGCACGCCAAAGTGTGCCATTGTTATCATCTACGGCATATTCAGGTTTGAACCACTCTGAATAAGTGGAAGAGGCTGTTACTTTCGCACCAAAAGCAAGGTTCTCAACTTGATTCTTTTTGGCATTCTTTGCAAGCGAAGCAGGAATGATGCCATCATGAGTGGGTTTGATAGGAAGAATATTTCCATCTGCATCGAATTCCATCTTATCAATGCAAATCTGACGATGGAATCCATGAATGGCATGAGGATTATTGTGTCGGTGATATACGATGTAGTAGTTATTGCCATCCTGCAAGATGGAGTGATGCCCTGGTCCATGAATTGTTCCATCTGCATTCGTTTTCAAAATGCATCCTTTGTATTCATAGGGACCCATAGGACCATCCTTTGAAATGGCATATTGCACACGATAGGTGTCATCGTGGCAAGAACCTGAAGAATACGTGAAATAGTAAATGCCATTTTTCTTGAACACAAATGGAGCCTCAAAGAAATCAATGATTTCAGTATTCAGAATCAGCTTTTTATCAGTGAAGGATTTCCCGTCTTCAGCCAATTTTGCTACTCCACAACCAAAGTCTTTGTAAATGCCCCAAGTTCCGAAATAGAGATACTCGGAACCATCATCATCGCGAAAAAGCTGAGGGTCGAGTGTAATAGCATTATGCACAAAGCGATCTGGAACAAGCACTGCATCGGATGCTCCTAATCGATTGGTCCAAGGACCTGTAGGAGAATTGCTTTCCCCAACTCTCACTTCGCATGGAGTGCAATAATAATAACGATAAGAACCATCAGGCTGCTGCACAACATCAGGAGCCCATACCACTTCGGTGGTAGGCCAATTGAGAAGAACGTTTCTCCAATTGACAAAATCCTTCGACATCCATACTTGAGCTGGACCATATCCATTGCCCGTTCCATCCGTTGTGGCATATATATAATAGGTGTCGCCAAACTTACGAATGGTTGGGTCTGCGAAGTAGCCAGGAATAAATGGATTACCTGCTGAAGGAGTGTTCCATTTCACTTCCGTTGATTGTGAAGATGCAGATAGACAATAGCCGAGTATTATTTTTGATTGATACAACTTCAACAGGTCTGCTACAACAAATGTACTTCCACCCACATAAATGAAATCCTCGGGTGAAGCATCATGGAGCGCTGATTGCACTGCTAACTCCACACGCTCATACGATTTGCCTTTCAAATTATGAGTCGCAGCTATTCTTTTTATTTCGTCGTGCGGTAGGGCACGCTTTACGGATGCTTGGGTGAAATAATAGGTGGCATTCTTAGGCAGTAAGGAAAGGACACCGTTGATATCCTTATCGTTCACCATTCCCAATACAATTCTGAGCGTTTTGCAATGTTGAGCACGTAGTTGTTTAGAGATGTATTGGAATCCACCGATGTTGTGTCCTGTGTCACAGACAATCGAAGGAGATGTCCCCAACATTTGCCAGCGTCCCATCAGATGTGTATTGGTAATGACATTTCTGAAGCCATCTCGGATGTGCTTTTCTGTCAGATGAAACACCGTCTGAAGGATAGGAAGAGCATGCAGGATGGTATTCGTGTTCTTGCTTTGGCAATAGCCACCGAGAACGGAATAAATCTTACCATAACTCTTTGTACCATAGTTGATTCCTTCTTTTCTATTACTGCGGTGATATAACAATTCGGATGTGTCTTCTGCAAAGGTGATAGGAGCACCCATTTCTTTTGCTTTTGCTTCGAACACAGGTCGTGTCTCAGGATGGTTCTCTCCTATGATAACGGGACAACCTTTCTTTATAATACCTGCCTTTTCCGCAGCAATTTTCCCTAAGGTATTGCCCAATAAAGCAACATGGTCGAAAGAGATATTGGTAATCAGAGAAAGAACTGGATGAATGATATTTGTACAATCGAGGCGCCCTCCGAGTCCCACTTCAATCACAGCAACATCCACTTTCTCCTCTTCGAAATACTTGAAAGCCAAAGCTGTGACTACCTCGAAGAAAGAAGGGTAGAGTGGTTCGAAGAAATCTTTTTCCTTTTCCACAAAATCAATCACTCGTTGTTCTGGAATCATTTCCCCATTCACACGGATGCGCTCACGGAAGTCGAGCAAATGAGGTGATGTATAGAGTCCTACCCGATATCCAGCCTCTTGCAGAATCGATGCCAAAGTGTGAGAACAAGTTCCCTTGCCATTTGTTCCTGCAATGTGGATGGTGCGATAATGCTTATGTGGATGCCCGAAATGCTCGTCTAAGACAAAGGTGTTCTCCAATCCTTCCTTATAAGCTCCAGGACCTTCTTTTTGGAACAGAGGTGTTTGGTTGTATAGGTATTCTATGGTTTCCTGATAGTTCATAGAGCGATAGTTTGGTGATTTTGAAAGATTATGTAAAAAAAGAGATAAAGGGTAAAGAGACATTTAATGTCTTTACCCTTTTTTTACTCTTCATCATCCGAAGAGCAACATTTTATTTTAGTCAAAATATGATCGGAACTTGTTGAAAATCTTCTTCTTCACAGATTCTGACGGCTTGAAGTTTTCGCTATCCATAGCAGCTTTCATCTGTTCCTTTTCTTCTTTCGACAGTGTTTCAGGAACATAGACACTGATATTGATAACTTCATCTCCACGCTGCTTCACGTATCCTTGCACTTCGGGCACACCCTTGCCTTTCAGACGAAGCACCGTTCCTGGCTGAGTACCAGGGGCGATATTGATTTTTGCGGTGCCGTCAATCGTTGGAACTTCTACTGTACAACCCAACACGGCCATTGGAATGGAAAGAAGGAGATTGTAGATGAGGTTGTTGCCATCACGAATCAAGGTGTCATCAGCTTTTTCCTTGATGATGATTTGCAAGTCGCCGTTCACACCATTGTGTCGCCCTGCGCCACCTTTGCCTTCCAAATTCAGCACCATACCCTCTGCGAGTCCTGCAGGGAAATTCACTTCCACTACGTTTTCTCCTTGTACGATACCTTCGCCGTGGCAGTGCGAACATTTGTTCTTGATGACAGTGCCTTCGCCATGACATTCAGGACAAGTCGTCTGGCTTTGCATGATGCCAAGGAAACTCTGTCGTGTGGTAATCACAACACCTGTTCCGTTGCATCGAGAGCATGTTTCCACCTTGCCATCTGCACTTCCGCTTCCGTGGCAATGCTCGCATACTACATCATTCTTGATTTTGAATTTCTTGGTAGTACCATTCACAATTTCTTGTAAATTCAGCTCTACACGCAGACGTTGGTCCCTACCTCTGTATATAGGTTTCTGATGGCCTCGACTTCCTCCGCCAAAGCCCCCAAAACCACCAAATCCTCCGCCTCCGAAGATGTCTCCGAAGGCAGAGAATATATCATTGATGTCGGTGAATCCAGCACCGCCAAATCCTTGAGGACCATTGAATCCGAATTGGTCGTATTGCTGTCGTTTCTGAGGATCGTGAAGCACCTCGTAGGCTTCTGCAGCTTCCTTGAATTTTGCCTCAGCTTCAGGGTTATCGGGATTGCGGTCGGGATGGTATTTGATAGCTAACTTCTTGTATGCGCTCTTGATTTCCGCTTCACTGGCTGTCTTTTCCACACCCAGCACCTCATAGTAATCTCGTTTAGCCATTTTCTTGATTCTTATTGTGCTACTGCCACTTTGGCATGTCTAATCACTTTCTCATTCAGAATGTATCCTGCCTGCACACAGTCGATGACTTTTCCCTTCAGTTCATCTGGTTGGCCTGGTACCATTGCCACTGCCTCGTGAAAATCAACATCGAATGGCTTACCCAGCACATCCATCTTTTCCAGTCCCTGTTGCTTCAGAATCTTCTCAAACTTCTCAATGATGAGTTCCACACCTTTCTTTTCAGCACCAGCCTCTTCGCCCATTTTTCCCAATGTGTCGTTGGCACGGTCGAAGTCGTCGAGGATAGGGAGGATGGCACACATCACTTTTTCTCCACCGTTTTTGATGAGTTCGGCTTTTTCCTTCATCACGCGACGACGAAAGTTGTCGAACTCTGCCAGTTGACGAAGATACTTGTCCTTATACTCCTCCACTTGTGCTTGCGCCTTGGCAAGCTGCTCTTCCACGGAATCCTCTTTCTTCTCTTCCGCATCGCTTCCTTCCGAAGTCTCAGTCTCTTGATTCTCAATGGATTCCCCATTCTCTTCATTCTGATTGAGAACTTCTTCGTTCAGCATTTCTTCTTCGTTTAAGTTTTCCTGATTATCTATCATAATGTTGATGTTTTAGTATTGCAGCCAATTTGTCCACAAATACTATGCCATAGGCATGTTATTGCTACATTTGGTGACAAATTGACGTGTTCTGTGTCATTCTTGTCCTAATTCTTCAAGGATATAAGTTTGTGGCAATGGACGGCAGTTGTATTGTGATGCCATGGTTTCGCCGTATGCTCCTGCACTGCGAATGGCCAATAAGTCGCCTCTTCTTGTCATTGGGAGTGAAATGCCTTTTGCAAATACATCGCTTGATTCACAGATAGGACCTGCTACATCGTATGTTTCTTCACTCTCCACAGCTGCTACGGAGTCAGTCAGCCGTATGTTCTTTGTTGCACTGATATTCTCTATCTTGTGGTAAGCGTCATAGAGAGCAGGGCGAATAAGTTCAGTCATTCCTGCATCGACAATGGCAAACTTCTTGAATGAGCCTTGTTTGATGTAGAGCACTTGGGTGATGAGAGTGCCGCACTGAGCAACAACTGCTCTTCCCAACTCAAAGTGAACAGATTGCCCTGGTCGAAGCTTGAGATGCTGATGGTAGGTCTGGAAATAGTCCTTGAAATTCGGGATAGGATTCGTGTTCGGGTTCTGATAATCTATTCCGAGTCCTCCGCCCACATTGATAACTTCTATGTGGATATTCTCAGAGTCAAGCCTATCCTGTATTTGATTGATTCTCTCCGAAAGTGCAACGAAGTCGTCCATCTCGAGTATTTGGCTGCCGATGTGGAAATGCAATCCACGGAAACTGACATTCGTCAAACTCTTCGCAAGGATAATGAGTTTCTCCATGTCCTCCATGGCAATGCCGAATTTGTTTTCTGCCAGTCCTGTCGTGATATTAGCATGGGTGTGTGCTCCTACATTAGGATTGATGCGAAAGCATACATTGGCAATCTTGTTCTTGACAGCAGCCAATTCGTTGATGATGAGAAGTTCTGGGATGCTCTCCACATTGAAGCAGAAAATGTTGTTGTCGAGCCCGAGATTGATTTCCCAATCGCTCTTACCCACACCTGCGAATACGATTTTGTCGGCCGAGAACCCTACTTCCAGTGCCCGTTCCATTTCGCCTCCACTCACGCAGTCAATTCCCAATCCTGCGTCGAGAATGATTTTCAGAAGTTTGGGATTGGCATTTGCTTTCACAGCATAATGAACGTGGTAGTTGTCGTACTTTTCTGTTTCTGCGCAGATGGCAGCGAGGGTTTGTTGCAAAAGGTCCGTGTCGTAAAGATAGAACGGCGTGCGAATGGATGAAATGGAGGTTGTACTCATTGAGAATAATAAAGGTGTGTTCTATAAATTCTGTTTTTATTATTATCAATTTTGGTAGAATTCTATTTGAATAATAACGGCTGCGTCATGACAGAGAAAACAAGCTTTCTCTGTTCATTTGACTTGCACGTCATTTCGGTTGCTTTTTGTTTTCTGTGGCATCTTTTTGTCATCCTTCTCGGTCACATAGATTGCTATGCTCCCTCAATAGCTAACAAAAATCTACTCACATAAAATTAAAAATCAATCCGACATAATTAATAGAACCCACCTAAAATGAAGAATGAAGAATGAGGAATTAGAATTGCAAAACAGATATTAATTCCTCATTCCTCATTTAATTAAATAGTGTGTTGGATAGAGATTGCAGCGCTCTCTTTTTGTCTGCTGCTGAAATGAGGAAGGAAATGTTGTGTTCGCTTCCTCCGTATGAAATCATGCGGACAGGGATATTCTTCATGGCATCCGTTGCAGCCGACTCGAAACCAACGTTTTGCCAGTCGAGGTCGCCCACTACGCAGATGATGCACATGTCCTTATCCACTTTCACTGTACCGAATTTCTTGAGTTCGTTGAGGATTTGTGGCAGGTTGGTGGTGTTGTCGATGGAGACAGAAACACCCACCTCTGATGTACAAATCATATCAATACTTGTCTTGTAGCTTTCGAAGATTTCGAATACCTTGCGAAGGAAACCGTAGGCGAGCAGCATTCGGGACGAAGTGATATTGATGGCTGTGATATTGTCCTTTGCAGCAACAGCCTTAATCTTACGATATTCCGTTTCGTTGCTGATGACCGTACCTGGAGCCGTTGGGTCCATGGTGTTGAGCAACTTCACCGGAATGCCTGCATACTTGGCTGGCTGAATACAAGTAGGGTGGAGGATCTTGGCACCAAAATATGCCAGCTCGGCTGCTTCCTCAAAGTGGAGGTTGGATATAGGACTGGTGTTGTCCACATAGCGAGGGTCGTTGTTGTGCATACCGTCGATGTCTGTCCAAATCTGAATCTCGGAAGCATTGACAGCTGCTCCGATGAGCGAAGCACTATAATCCGAACCACCACGCTGCAGATTATCTACTTCGCCGTATGCATTGCGGCAGATGAAACCCTGAGTGATGTAGATTTCCTTGTCGGGATTATCCTCCAATTGATTTTTGATTTTCTCACTGATGTATTGAAGGTCGGGTTCTGCGTTCTTGTCTGTACGCATGAATTCCAGTGCAGGAATGAGAGCTACGTTGAGGCCTTGTTCCTGCAAATAGTTCGTCACCATGCTGGTAGAGAGTATTTCGCCTTGTCCCACAATAATTTTCTCCTCGAACATGGTGAAGATTCCCTTGGTGAAAGAACGCAAGTAGTCGAACTCCTGTTTGATGAAATCGAGAGTCTTATCCTTCCATTCCTTGGTGGAATAGAGTTCGTCGATGTGGCGACGATATTTCTTCTCGAGCGAATTGATTGTTTCGTTAGCTCCCTCAGGGTTCTTCTTGTAGAGATAGTCTGCAATTTCGATGAGGGTGTTGGTTGTTCCCGACATAGCAGAAAGGACAACAATCTTCTTTTCTCCATCGTTGATGAGCTTTGCCACGTCTTTCATTCGCTGTGGGGTACCTACGGATGTACCACCAAATTTCAATGGAGAGGGGTAGGGGGTGAGGCTCTTTAAACGTTATTTTCTAAACATCGTAGTTGAAGTGGATGTTGTCTTCCTTGTAGGAATGGTCTTGTTCTGGAATGACGGGCTCGTTCGCCAGTTCCTGTTCTGCATCCACCATTTCCTTGTTCTTTTGTGTGATTTCCTCCAGCAGATGGTCCTTGCATCTGAACACCCTACCAGGATATTGCTCCACAATCTGCATGTTATGAGTCACCATGATGACAGTGGAACCCTGCTTACAGATTTTCCGAAGCAGTTCCGTGATGTTCTGGCTTGTTTCCCAGTCGAGGTTACCCGTTGGCTCATCGGCGAGGATGATTTCGGGATTGTTCAGAATGGCACGGGCAATGGCGATGCGCTGCTGTTCACCTCCTGAGAGCTCATGAGGATATTTATATCCCTTTGTACTCATGCCCACCAAGTCGAGCACATCCTGAATGCGCTGAGTGATTTCCACGTTGTTCTTCCATCCTGTAGCCTTCAGCACAAATCGCAGGTTGTTCTCCACGGTGCGGTCAGAGAGCAGTTGGAAATCTTGGAAGATGACACCCAGCTTGCGGCGAAGTTGAGGCAGGTGCTTTTGCTTGAGCTTGATGAGGTCGAAACCAAGAACACTCGCTTCTCCCTCCTTCAGCGGCAGTTCGCCATACATGGTTTTGAGAAGCGAACTCTTTCCCGAACCCACCTTGCCTATGATATATACAAATTCACCTTTCTCAATGTTCAGTGCCACATTGCTAAGCACTTCCAGTGACTCTTGGTTCACATTGACGGATGAATATCTTATCAATTCCATATAGCCGAATTTGGACAAGTTAAAAGATAATAGTTGAAATTTATTTTTTAGCCGTTCGTGGCCCCTTTTAATTTTTAACTTTTCACTTTTAATTTTTAACTTTTCACTTTTAATTTTTCACTTTTAATTATTTAGTGCTTGTGCCAATTAGGATCGTGGCGCATTTGCAATTCCTTTGCCAAATCCTCAATCGTCAAGCCCTTCGATGTGAGAAGAACAATCAGGTGGTAGAGCATGTCGGATGCCTCATACACAAGACGCTCGTTGTTGTTCGCAACAGCTTCGATTACAGCTTCCAATGCCTCTTCTCCCACCTTCTGAGCCATGCGGTGACAGCCATCCTTGAAAAGGCTCGTCGTATAGCTTCCCTCAGGCATTTCCTCATGGCGCTTCTCGATGAAGCGTTGCAGTTCGGTGAGGAACATGATAGGGTTGTCGTTCGTCTCATCCCAGCAGGTATCAGCACCCGTATGGCAGACAGGACCATCGGGATTGGCCTTGATGAGCAGCGTGTCCTTGTCGCAATCCACTGCGATGGAAACGACATTCAGAAAATTTCCACTCGTCTCGCCTTTCGTCCAGAGCGTCTGACGAGTACGGCTGTAGAAGGTCACTTTCCCTGTTTCCACTGTCTTTTGGTAGGCTTCTTCGTTCATGAAGCCCAACATCAGCACTTTCAGTGTCTTTGCATCCTGAATGATGGCAGGCACCAGCCCATCCATCTTGTTAAAATCTATATTCATCGTTTTCTATTGTAATTGCATTTTTATGTAAAGGTAGGCGAGGGGATAGCCGATGTGTCGGCATCAGAGTCTGACATGCACCCCTTCCTCATGTAGCCATTTCTTCAGTTCCTGAATAGGGATTTCTCCGAAGTGGAACACCGACGCAGCCAGCGCCGCATCGCTATGCCCTTCCAGGAAGGTGTCGCGGAAATGCTCCTTCTTCCCAGCTCCACCCGAGGCAATAACAGGGATAGTCAACTCGTTCGACAATTGTCGCAACGCCGTGTTGGCATACCCGTTTTTCACACCGTCGTGGTTCATGCTTGTGAAGAGAATCTCACCGGCTCCGCGTTCGTTCGCTTCTCGTGCCCATTCAAAGAGGTCGATACCCGTTGGAATGCGTCCACCGTTCAGGTAGCACTCCCATGCACCGTCACTCTCCTTGGCATCTATTGCCACCACGCACACCTGCGAACCGAAGTGCGTAGCGATTTCGTCAATCAGCTCGGGGCGACGCAGCGCAGCCGAATTGACACTCACCTTGTCAGCACCAGCGTTCAGCAACCTGTCCACATCGCTCAGTTCGTTGATGCCACCACCCACCGTGAAGGGGATGTTGATTTCGCGGGCAATGCGCTGCACCAGTTCCGTGAACGTCTTCCTTCCTTCGTGGCTGGCAGTGATGTCGAGATAGACCAGTTCGTCAGCACCTTGCTCGCTGTATGCCTTGCCCAGTTCCACGGGGTCGCCCGCTTCACGAAGATTCACGAAGTTCGTTCCTTTCACCGTTTCACCGTTCTTGATGTCGAGGCAGGGTATGATGCGTTTTGCTAACATGCTATAAATTCTTTCAGTTCCTCAAGTTCTATTTTTCCTTCGTAGATGGCTTTTCCAAAAACCACTGCAGGAATGCCTGCCTCATTGAGTTGGCGAATATCTTCTATTCCGCTCACTCCACCACTGGCAATGAGGTGTAGAGTAGGGAAGTGCTTCATCACGTCTTTGTAGAGTTCTATCGAAGGACCTTGAAGCATTCCATCTCGAGCGATGTCGGTGCAGAGCACCTGATTGATTCCCTTCTGCTGATACCTATCAATAAAAGGGAAAAGGCTTTCGTTACCTTCTTCCTTCCATCCATTGATGCTGATGAGACCATTCTTCACGTCTGCCCCCAGGATGAAATGCTCCGCACCATACTTCTCCATCCACTCCAGGAGCGTTGACGGATGAGTCACAGCCAGCGAACCGATGGTCACCAGTGTGGCACCTGCGTCGAAAGCCGTCTTCAGGTCGTCGTCCGTCTTGATGCCGCCACCGAAGTCGATGGTAAGCGACGTGTGAGCAGCGATGCGCTCCACGATGTGGGCATTCACGATGTGCTTCGAGCGGGCCCCGTCGAGGTCCACCATGTGGAGGCGCTTGATGCCGTGTGCTTCAAACTCCTTCGCCACTTCCAGCGGGTCCTCGTTATAGACCTTCTTCTGCTCGTAGTCGCCCTGCGTGAGACGCACGCATTTTCCGTCAATGATATCTATGGCAGGTATGATTTCAATCATATTCGAGTTTTTTATCAAGGATTTGAAGGATTTATATGGATTTGGGGCGCTTCGCTTGAAATTGTATTTAGAATTATCGTTTAGAATTTTAAAAAAAATTTTACGTTTCAATTTTAAACTTCATTTCGAGCTGGAGGCGACCAAGTAAGTGAATAGTGAAAAGTGAAAAATCACAAAAAGTACAAAGTACAATTTACAAGGTACAGTTATGCTTTTAGCACTTATCTACGTTGTTCTTTGTTCTTTGTCCTTATCTTCACGTTCCACCTACTAACTTCGTTAAACTTTAAACTTTAAACGTTAAACGTTAATCATCATCAAACTCAAGAAAGTTTCTCAGAATCCTTTCGCCCACCTTTCCGCTTTTCTCAGGATGGAACTGAGTAGCGAAGAAGTTGTCCTTGTGGAGTGCAGAGGAGTAGGGCTGGATGTAGTTGGTTGTCGCTATCGTGTCGTGGCAGAGAGGAACATAGAAGCTGTGGATGAAATACACGAATTCCTCCTTGTCGAACCCCTTGAACAGCGGACTCTGGGTGTCGTAAATTTCGTTCCATCCCATCTGTGGCACTTTGTCCTCATGCTGCTGAGGCTGGAAGCGTACCACATCTGCGTCGAAGATGCCCAGGCAGTCCGTGTCGTATTCCTCAGAATGGCGGCACAGCAGCTGCATCCCGATGCAGATGCCCAGCACCGGTTGCTTCAGTGAGCGAATCACCTCGTCGAGCTTGTGCTCATGCAGATAGGCCATGGTGGAGTGTGCTTCCCCTTGTCCGGGGAACACCACACGATCCGCCTGCATCAGTTCCTCCGCGTTCGAGGTGATGACAGGTTCCACGCCCAGTCGGCGAAAGGCATTGTCCACCGAACAGATGTTTCCGGCATTGTATTTTACGATTGCAACCTTCATCTTCTTACCCTATTTCTTTGAAAAATCGATGCAAAGTTACGACTTTTATATGACAAATCGACACATTTCAGTAAAAAAAGGGATGATTACATGGGGTATAAACATTTTTGACCTCAAGAGAAAGTTCCAAATGTTAAAAAATCGCTTTAAAATTTCTGAGAATTTCAGCGATTTCTGCGTGACATTAATTTATATTTCTACGGAGTTTTGGAGAAAAGGAGTTTTTTTAGGTCACGCAGATATCGCAGAAATAAAGGAAATAAATTCGTGATTAATTCGCGGTAATTTTTGTTTTTATCTTTAACACGAATTATCCATTAATTTTTCA
>CADBXS010000051.1 GCA_902798705.1 uncultured Bacteroidales bacterium | reverse complement strand
GCTTTGCTCGCACAAAGATTTAACATTTAAGGCTATGCAACGAGACAGGCATACAAAGCGTTAACCAATTATAGCATTGTACTGGCCTGAATAGTTACTTTTAAAAATGCAAGCATTTTTATTCGTTAAATTTGATGAAATAATCTTTAAAGTAATTCGTGGTTGAGAATAATCTCAAGTTATTCTTTTATCGTTACTAAAAGATTAGGACGAGTCTCTTATTCCATATCGTTAGCAGAAACGGAAGTGGAGTCACCCTTCGAACGACGAATGCTGCGCTTTCCACCGCGCTTTGGTTTCTCTTCCTTTGGAGCATCTGGCTTCACACCTGCAAGCTCTGGGTCGATAAGGATACGTCCACAGTATTCGCAAACGATAATCTTCTTGCGCATACGCACATCGAGCTGACGCTGAGGTGGAATCTTAGCGAAGCAACCGCCACAAGCATCACGCTGCAAATACACGATGCCAAGTCCGTTGCGAGAATTCTTGCGAATGCGCTTGAATGCCTGCAAGAGTGTTGGCTCAATCTGCAACTCGAGGTTCTTAGCCTTCTCACGAAGTTTTTCCTCCTCAGCCTTGGTCTCTGCCACGATTTCGTCAAGCTCGTTCTTCTTCACCTCGAGGTCCTGCTGACGCTCGTCGAGGTCCTGCTGAGCACGAGCAATCACTTCCTGCTTCTGTTTCTCAGCTGCCTGTGCCTCACGCGTCTTCTTCTGTGCCAACTCTATTTCGAGGCTCTGGAACTCGATTTCCTTGTTGAGAGCATCATACTCGCGGTTGTTGCGCACGTTGTCGAGCTGGTTCTTATATTCGTTAAGCTTCGAAGTCGATAATTCGATGCGCGACTTGAACTCGTTGATGCGCGAACGAATCTGCATGGATTCGTCAGTAGCATTGGCAATACGAGTCTTGAGTCCTTCGATTTCGTCCTCGAGGTCTTCCACTTCGAGCGGAAGTTCACCACGGAGCGTGCGAATACTGTCGATTTCGGAGAGCATTTTCTGAAGGTCGTAGAGATTCTTGAGCTTGTCCTCTACCGTCATCTCTGAAGAAGATGATTCTTTTTTCTTTACCATATTATTATAATATTTAAGTATTTGAGTTTTTTCGTCTTTTCACGGACTAACTTCGTTAAACGTTAAACTTTAAACGCTAAACGTTCCTATAAGTAGTTGATAGGATTGGTTTCTATCTCCGTGCTGAAGATTGGCAATTGGGGAGCAGCCTTGGAGATGATTTCACGAAGGATTTCGAGTGTGTATTGCTCACTTTCGTAGTGGCCAATCTCCATCAGCTGGATGATGTCCTCAAAACCAAAGAAGCGGTGATAGCCAATTTCACCCGTGATGAACACATCGGCTCCTGCCGCCACAGCATTTGAAATGAGAAATGCACCTGCACCACCACAGAGGGCAACGGTCTGGATTTGCTCGCCTGTCCACGAGTTGTAGCGCACACTGCCCACGTCGAAACAATCCTTGATAAGGGCAATGAAGTCCTCACGCTCCATAGGCTCCGAAAGTTGTCCTATGATGCCAGCTCCAGGCAGGACCTCACCTTCCGTCTTTGCCTCGATGGGTTGCAATGGCTTCACATCGTGCAAGCCAATCTTTTCCGCCATGCGATAGCTCACACCATTGGGCGCATTGTCGAGGTTGGTGTGGGCAGAATAAATCCACACCCCACGCTGAATGGCCTTGATGATGCAACGTTGCACATAGTCGGCACCCGTGATTTGCTTGGGCGCATGAAAAAGCAACGGATGATGGCTCACGATGAGGTTACAGCCACGCTGCACTGCCTCTTCGATAACATCTTCAGTCACGTCAAGACACAATAACGCCCCTGAGACGTCAGCATCCTCTGTTAATCCAATCTGCAGTCCGGCATTGTCGTAGCTGTCTTGCAGGGACAGAGGAGCGAATTGTTCAAGGGCTCCAATGATTTCCCGTATTTTCATCTGATTTTGAATCCATTATCTCCAGATTCGCTGCAAAGTTACACATTTTTTTAATAATGAGAAAACAAGAGAATAAGAAAATGATAAAAAAACATTATACGCGAGTTCGGGATTAGAAAAACTCTAAAAATATAGTAGTCTGAGAAATTTATAGTACCCTTAATGTGATTATCAGTTACTTATAAAGATACTCTTAATATCTCAGATTACTCGAATATACTATAAGAAACAAAGAACAAGCATTTTACTGAAGTCCCTTGTTTCTTTCTTATTTGTAGAATTCATTTTGACTAACTTCCCAAAATGAGATTGACAAGAGCAACCACATCGGAAATATCAGCATGGCCATCGCCATTGATGTCACCCTTCACGGATGGGCCATCTGTGAGATAGCATTTCAGTTCGTTTACGCCTGATTCTGTTGCAGCAGGGAGCAGAAGATAGGCTGTGTTGGTTGGAACAACAGCACTTCCATCCACTGCTTTGAATAGTTCATCAAAAACATAGCCAGTTGTCACTTCTGTCTCATTCAAGACTCCTACCAAGGCGTTGTTATAACTATAGTCTGAATTCAGTAGAGTAGGTACTTTGTATGTAGCACCTACTTCGCCCTTCAATAGCACACCTGTACCTGCAGGCACTTCAATAACAGGTGTCAGAAGTAGTTCTTTAGCGGAAGGTTTATACCCCACTACGATATATGCTGTTAATCCATTCACCTCTGAGAAGTTCAGATTTTCTTCCGAGCAGAATGTTTGAAGTGAGACGGAAGGAGTTATTGTAATATAAGGATTGCTCAGGTCGAAGGTCGCAACAATTTTCACATCGCTATCAATTTCATCAATTGTAAACGAATTACCATCCATATATCTCAATACATTCAACCCATTCATTTTTAGTGAAGTTAATTTGTATTTTTCGTTTGGTTTTACATAGATGGTAATAGGCTCTCCTTCAAGAACATCGAATGTAATCGTTTTGTTTTCTATTTTCGTGCTATTGAAAGTAATAACACCACCTTCATTTGCTGTCAAAGTCAATTGATGATAAATACCATCAGTAATTGTTTTGAAATTCCATCCACCTAATACTTGATACACTTCTGCTTTTTCATATGGAACATATAAAGTAGCATTCTGTTTTGCTTGATTTGAGAAACAACTATTATCAATTTTAAAAGGCTTTTCTATTTTTGAAAAAACCTGTTTAAGAGCATTACAATCAATAAATGCATATTCGCCAATGCTTGTGATGGAATTGGGAATTGTTACAGAAGTCAATCTTGTGCAGCCAGAAAATGCATATTCGCTAATGCTTGTGACAGAATTAGGAATAGCTACAGAACTTAATATGATGCAGTTGCTAAAAGCACCAACTCCAATGCTTGTAACAGAATTAGGAATAGTTACAGAACTTAAGCTAGTGCAATTATAAAAAGCACTATTTCCAATGCTAGTGACAGAGTTGGGTATTGTTGCAGAATTTAAGTTAGTGCAACTAGAAAAAGCACTATTTCCAATGCTAGTGACAGAGTTGGGTATTGTTGCAGAACTCAAACTTGTGCAGCCAGAGAAAGCACCATTTCCAATGCTTGTAACAGAATTAGGAATAGTTACAGAACTTAAACTAGTGCATCCAGAAAAAGAACCATTTCCAATAATTTTGACAGAATTGGGAATTACGATAGACTTCAGACTTGTGCAATTGGCGAATATTCTTTCTCCAATGGATGTAATGGAATTAGAAAAAGATACGGTTTCCAATTCCGAACAACCATAAAATGTGTTTTTGCCACCAATTCCTTTTACTGAATTGGGAATTGTTATCGATTTTAAGCCTATGCAATTTTCAAATGCATAACTAGGAATTCCACTTACAGAGTTCGGTATGATTAAATTTGTGATTTCAGTATATTCATCACTATACAAATGCTGAGCGTAATAAAGTGGGTTTGACAATTCGCCAGAAAAAAAAATTTTACACCAAGCCGCTATGTCTTTTACTATTACTTTTTGTAAACCTTCACAGTGTGAAAATGCAGAGTCTTCAATTTTCGCAATAGAATTAGGTATTGTCACCGTAGATAAACTAGAACAACCATAAAAAGCATCTTCACCAATGGTTGTGACCGTATTGGGAATTACTACAGAAGTTAAGAGTTTACAACCATCGAATGTTTCAGTTCCTATTTTGGTGACTTTGTACTCTTGGGAAGAATAAGTAACAGTCTCAGGAATCTTTACCCTACCTTTATAAGAAGAATTATCATTATAAGTTACAGCACATGTCTTCTCGGACGAATTAATAATGTTATAGTAAATAGTTACGCCATCCTCATTAATAGCTTCAAAAGTATAAGCATGGAGAAGTGTTGCGGGAATGAGAACAACAAGCAAAAGGAAGGCTTTTTGAAAATAATTCTTCATAATGGTTGAGTTTTGATTTATGATTGCAAAATAACAAAATAATGTTCAAATCACCAAAAAAAAAAAAACAGAAACCAAATTAGATGGAATGTAATAAGAGTCTTAAAGTTATTTAGAAACAGAAAAAGATAGGAACATATCAAGAAAATATATGCGAGTTCGAGCTCAATTATTTTCTCAACTGCACCTATATGATCGCATTAGGAAATTACAACATGAAAGGGTTCAAATGTACTGGCGTTCCCATTTGATGATACTGAACCTTAGGTTCGGCGTAAGCCAATCAATTCTTTGATTCTACTAAATTGCCGAGCCTTCAACGATATTCTGCCGAACCTTCGCCATCGCGACGCCGAAGGCTCGCCGATTCGATGGCGAACCTTCGGGCAACTAGTTGAATCGAACGTGCGTTTGGACTTTAGCGAAGGGAAAGTGTTAAAATTGTGTTAAAATTGCGGAAATATTTGGAAGTGAAAAGATGATTGTTCTATATTTGCAGTGTTCTATTGAGGTAGTACACTAAAACAGGCAGCAAAATCTCAGAGAAATCTGAATGTAATCGCTGAAAAAAACTGAACAAAACGCTTGAAAACGGAAGAAAAGAAATCAAACAATTAAAAACATAAAACGATATGGTAGATATTCAAAATGTAAGTTATGGCTACTTGAAGGGCCAAAACGTGATTAAGGACTTCAGTGTGAAGTTTGGCGAAGGGGGCATCTACGGATTGCTCGGTAAGAACGGAACGGGAAAGAGTACCCTACTCTATCTCATCATGGGTTTGCTCCACGCTCGCCAAGGACAAATCCTCTTCAACGGCATTGAAACCAAACTGAGAAAACCTGAGACCTTGTCGGACATGTTCATCGTTCCTGAGGAATACGACTTGCCAAGCATCAGTCTGATGGACTACGTTGGGGTGATTCGCCCATTCTACCCTAACTTCAGTGACGAACTGCTCGACAAGTGTCTTGAGGTTTTCGGTATGCCTCGTGACATAAATCTCGGTCATCTCTCCATGGGACAGAAGAAGAAGGTGTATATGTGCGTGGCTCTTGCCACCAACACGAAGCTGCTGCTGATGGATGAGCCAACGAACGGACTCGACATTCCTTCGAAGTCGCAATTCCGCAAGGTGGTGGCAAGCGGCATGAGAGACGACAAGATTATCATCATCAGTACGCACCAGGTGAGAGACGTGGAACTGCTGCTCGACAAGGTGGTCATCATCGACAACAACCGCACGTTGCTGGAGGCTGAGATGAGCGAGATTGGTAGGAAATTGTGCTTCAAGACTGTGGAAAGAAACGAACTTCCTGAAAATCGTCTCTACGAGGAACAGACGCTGCAAGGCTACAACGTGGTTGTGCCTAACACGGGCGAAGAGGAAACTCCTGTGAATCTGGAACTGCTTTTCAATGCCTTGCTGACAGACTGCCAAAGCATCAATCATGCCATCAGGAACAAATAGGCTTAAAGGGAAGAAAGGCTCTAATTTTTATATTTTAATTTTTACTTTTTAATTTCTTCTGAATTATGGAATTCAATAGATTCATGCAGTACGCTAAGTACGACTTGACCATCAATAAGGCATTTTATCGCAACATGTCGATAGTAGCAGTTTCCATCATCACTGGTATTGCCATTCTGGGCTTCTTGGTTCGATGGACAATGGTAAAAAATTTTGGTATTGGAGTTGACCATGATGGAAGTGTTTTTAGTTACTATAGCATAGGTGGAACCGTAATATTCACCACTGGGGTTGTCAGTCTATTAATGATGATGTTCTCAGGATGCTTCAACCATCCTCTTCGCAACAAGCAAGGACGCATCTCTACGCTGACTTTGCCAGCAACGAATGGTGAAAAATTCCTCTGGCACACATTATTGGTATTTGTAGGTGGATCTCTTTTATGTATTCTGAGTGTGCTTGCAGCCGACATTGTAAACGCTCTTCTCTCACTCATTGCAGGTTTTCCAACCGACAACATCTACTCTATCACCAAACAATTCTTTCGTGTCCTTGCTATGAATTTCAGAAGTGAAAGCATGGGAGAATTAGGTAACGCTGGCATGATGTTCCCTATTCATAACAAATATTACTATGCTTTTCTTGGCTTTGTTTATGCATCATCCATTTGGACATACACGGCTTTCGTTTTTGGCAATTCGGTGAAATATCGTTACAACATCATTTGGACAATACTGGCTCTGTGGGCATTGCAATTTGTGCTGAGTATTCTCGAAATCCTTGGTATCACCTTGTTTTTCAAAGAATTCGAAGAATTTGATTTCGATCCTTATAATTTTGAAAATACAGGATGGACCATCTATTGGATTGGCATGGCGATTATCGTAGGCACGACTGTGCTGATGTGGTGGCAGAGCTGGCGCAACTACAAGAATGCACAGATTACGAACAAGTTGAATAGGATTTAGTTTTCACAGAACTGAAAAACTACAATAAAAAGTTCTAAAAATCATTAAGATATGGAATTTCAAGAGAAAAAAGCTATATATTTGCAGCTTGCTGAGCAGATGTGCTTCAACATCCTTGAGGATGTGCACAAGGCTGACGAGCGAATTCCTTCGGTGAGGGAAATGGCTGCACAGATGGAGGTGAATGCGAACACTGCCGTGAGAAGTTACGAATGGCTGGAACAGAAGGGCATCATCTACACGAAGCGCGGACTGGGATTCTTTGTCGCCACCGATGCAAAAGACATCATCCTGAAGATGCAGCGCGAGGAATTCATCACCAACACACTTCCTTCTGTCTTCAAGACAATGAAAGCCTTAGGTCTGTCGATTGAGGATGTTGAGAAGGAATGGCAGAAAGAAAAGTGAAAAAGCCTCCCCCCGCCCCCTCTCCAAAGGGAGGAGAGTGAAAAGTGAAAAATGAAAAGTGAAAAATGAAGAATGGCGTGGGCTTTCCCATACGGATGGATAGCCTTTGACGCGAAAACCAATTATTTAGGATTATGAAAAAGCAATTTTTAGGTTTGGCACTGCTGACTACAATGGGTATCTTCTGTCTCAGTTCATGCATCCATTATTCAACAGGAGACAGCCAGGATATGGCGGAAGAAAGCTTTGATGATTTCTTCGACGAAGGAAACAACAGCGATGAGCGCCTGCCTCGCTACCTCCGCAACTCCGAGAAATGGGGTGACGTGGTGAGCAACCGCATGGAAGCCAAGAAGATTGAAAGCATCGACTTCACAGGGTTTTCTGACATAGAATACGAACAGAGCGACAGCACTTACTTCATCGTCAAGGGAAACGAAAAGGTGTTGGAAATGTACGACGTGAAAGTCAATGCCGATGGTAAGTTGACGGTCCGTACTAAGGATAAACTCCGTAACAGAAAATATCCTAACATCAGGGTATATGTATTCTCACCTTATCTTAAAGGCGTGAAAATCATGGGGGCAGGCGACTTGAAAATCAAAAAGCCTGTGGAATTTGAAAACGACTTCTCTCTCTCCATACATGGTGCAGGCGATGCCGACATCGAGGACCTGGCTTGCGAGGCACTGAGGGTTGATATTCAAGGAGCGGGCGACTTAGAAATGTTCAAGATGAAAGCAACTTCTTTCGATTTCGTCATGGAAGGTGCTGGCGATGCCCACATTCGCGAAGGTAAGGTGCAAGGTGATGCCGCTGTTGTCGTCATCGGTGCAGGTGAGGCAAAAATGGCGTTCGATTGTGCTAACCTCGATGTGCAATCGGATGGTGCAGGAGAAATCGACATGACCACAAACTGCAAGGGCACCATCATCGCCAAGTCGGTCGGCGTAGGCGGTATAGAGTTGAAGGGTACTGCCAAGAAACTCGTGAAGCAGAAAGCCGGTCTTGCCCATATTGACAGCAAGAAACTGGAAGTGAGTGACGTGGATTTGTTGAATTAATTCTTTTTTCAACCATCTAATTTATAAATTGAGCGATGCGCAAAGAAAGCGCATCGCTATCTCCTTTGTTAGACATCAAACACATTGACGTGATACATTTAGAGAACATCCACAAGACCTATCATGGCGGAAACAGCCTGCATGTGCTGAAAGGCATCTCGCTACATATTAAGAAAGGCGAATTCGTGAGCATCATGGGTGCATCGGGTTCGGGAAAGAGTACACTACTCAACATCCTCGGCATCCTCGACGACTACGACGAGGGCACTTACACGCTCGACGGTACGCTCATCCGCAATCTCAGCGAGACTCGCGCTGCTGAATACCGCAACAAAATGATTGGATTCATCTTCCAGTCGTTCAATCTGATTCCGTTTAAGGACGCCATGGAAAACGTGGCGCTTCCCCTCTTCTACCAAGGAGTGAGCCGCCGCAAGCGCAACCAAATGGCTATGGAATACCTGGACAAGTTCGGACTGAAGGACTGGGCGCACCATAAGCCTAACGAAATGTCGGGTGGACAGAAGCAGCGTGTTGCCATTGCCCGTGCACTCATCACGCAACCCAAAATCATCCTTGCCGACGAACCAACTGGTGCGCTCGACAGCAAGACATCGCTGGAAGTGATGCAGATCCTGAAGGATTTGCACAAGCAGGGCATGACCATCATCGTGGTGACACACGAAAGTGGTGTTGCCTATCAAGCAGAGAAAATCATCCACATCAAGGACGGCGTCATTGGCGAGATTGAACAAGTGACAGAGGAAAGCCGCAGTCCATTCTCAATGGAAGGAATCATGAAATGATTGATACTTTACAAGAAATATGGGGAGCCATCATGCGCAACAAGATGCGCACGACGGCAACGGGCATTGCAGTGGCAAGTGGTATTTTCCTGCTCATCGTGTTGCTCGGTGCCAGCAATGGCATTATCCATACGCTGGAGCAGAACTCCGAAGGACTTTCGTTGGATGCTGTCCACATCTATCCAGGATTCACTTCCAAGCCTTTCAACGGCATTAAGGAAGGACGACGGATTGAGTTGGACGACAGGGACATCAACATGCCTAAGAAACGTTTCAAAGAGAATGTGACTGAGGTAACAGCCACAGTGGAGCAAAGCGGCTTGACGGCATCCGTTGGCAAGCAGCATCTGAGTGTGACACTTACAGGAGTCTATCCACAGCAAAAGGAAATCGACGGTTCCAAATTGGCACGTGGCAGATTCATCAACGACTTAGATTTGCAGCAAAACAGAAAAGTGGTTGTGATTGACAACAACCAAGAGGAGCATCTTTTCGGTCCGAACGTGAACGGTATTGGCAGAATCATTAACATCAACAATAGTGCTTTTACAGTCGTAGGTGTCAGACAACGAGATTTTGCTTTCAGTTCGAGCAATTTCCTTGCTCCGTTCACCACAGTGAAAATCATTTATTCCAAAGGTAATAATTTCGGAGAACTGACACTGAAATCGAAAGGACTCGATACAGAACAGAAGAACAATAAGTTTGAAGAAGATTACCGAAAGGCGATGGGTGAAATGCACCAGTTTGACTCAAAAGACGAAAGCGCCATTTGGATGTGGAATTCGGCAGAAAACAACAGCGCCATGAACACAGCCAAGAGCACGCTCCACACAGCTTTCTGGATTCTGGGCTTGCTGACGTTGTTGAGCGGTGTGGTAGGTGTGAGCAACATCATGCTGATTTCCGTGAAAGAGCGCACACATGAGTTTGGCATTCGGAAGGCATTGGGTGCTCGACCTCTGAGCATCATCAGCATGGTGATTTTCGAGAGTATCATCATCACCACCATCTTCGGCTATATTGGTATGCTCTTCGGTGTAGGATTCTGCGAATGGATGGATTCATCTGTTGGTGGCTACACGATGGACATCGGTGTGTTTCAACAAAAACTATTCATGGATCCAACGGTTGACCTCGGCACTTGCATTGAGGCTACCATCGTGATGATTGTTTCAGGTGCTTTGGCTGGTTTCTTCCCTGCCCAACGAGCAGCGAAAGTGAAACCTATCGAAGCCCTTCATGGATAAAGTCAGATAATTTATCAAGGATTTGAAGGATTATTAGGTTTTTTTTTCGATATACTGAGAGAATCACATGATGCAAAAAGAATCCTTTTCATCCCTTAAATCCCTGATAATAAACATCCTCGAAAGACAGGAATCCTTATAAATCCTCTAAATCCCTGATTAAAACGAATCATTGATGAGAATAGATAGCGACCAATGGAGTGAGATTTTCGACTCACTCTCAAGAAATAAACTGAGGTCATTCCTCACTGCCTTCGGCATCTTCTGGGGCATCTTCATGCTTGTGTTGCTGATGGGTGGTGGACGCGGACTGGAATCGATGCTCGGACAGGTGTTCACGGGTTTTGCATCGAACGCTGGCTTCGTGGCATCGAGGAACACCACCAAGCCCTACAAGGGACTGAAGGAAGGACGGTCGTGGAGTCTGGATTTGAAAGACATCGACCGTGTGAAGAACAGTGTTCCCGAGGTGGATGTCTGTACAGGAACGAGCAACCACTGGGGAAGCAGTGCCGTGAAGGGCGACCAATCGCTTAGCGTGAGTTTGAGTGGCATCTTCCCTGAATATTACGAAATAGACAACCCTCGCATCAAAGTAGGAAGGCGACTCAACGACATCGACGTGATGAAGAACCGAAAGGTGTGTGTTGTCGGTGCACGCATTGTGGAAACCCTTTTCCCTGGCAAAACAGATGTTTGTGGCGAGAAAATTCAAATCGACGGCATTACTTACACCATCGTAGGACAAAGCGGTCGTTCAGGCGATGCCATCAGTCTTAACGGAAATCCCCTGACCACCGTTGAAATACCGTTCACCACCTTGTGCCGCGCTTACGGAAGAAGCGACAAAATCGAGATGCTTTGCGTGACGGCTCGAAAGGGTTTCAAGATGAGCGAAGTGCAAGAGAAAATCGGTACCATCGTTCGCAATGCTCACTCTGTCCACCCAGATGACAAACAAGCTGTGCTCTTCATCAACACCGAAGCTGTGTTTACTGTGATGGACGACCTCTTCAATGGAATCAGCATCCTGGTGTGGATGATTGGTCTCGGCACTCTTCTGAGTGGAGCCATCGGTGTGAGCAACATCATGATGGTGACCGTGAAGGAGCGCACCACAGAAATCGGCATTCGTCGAGCCATCGGTGCCACACCAACTGACATCCTTCAGCAGATTCTTAGCGAAAGCATGACGCTCACCCTCATTGCGGGACTCAGTGGCATCACGTTCTCTGTGTTGATTCTGCAACTCGTGGAGAAAATCGTGCATACCAACAACGATGCTCTCAGCAACGCTACCTTTCAGATTTCCTTCTGGCTTGCCATCGGAGCGTCAATCATCATTGCACTTCTTGGTGTTGCCGCTGGTCTTGGTCCCGCTTTCCGAGCCATGAAAATCAAGCCAGTGGATGCCATGAGAGAAGAATAAAAAAGTGAAAATCAATAAGAACAAAAGAATATGAAAAAAATTTGGAAATGGATGGGCATTGCGGCCATCGCACTTATCTTCTTCGGAACCTTCGTGTTCCTCTATCAGAAGTCGCAACCCAAAGTGAAAGAATTTGAAATCTGCTCCACACAAACGATGGACATTGAGCGCACCACAGTCGTAACAGGTAAGATTGAACCACGCGACGAGGTGAACATCAAACCACAGATTTCGGGTATCATCGATAAACTCTACAAGGTGGCGGGACAAGTCGTGAAAAAGGACGAAGTGATTGCCAAAGTAAAGGTGATTCCCGACATGTCGAGTCTCAGTTCGGCAGAGAACCGTGTAAAACTTGCCCAAATCAATCTGAAGAAGGCACAGACCGACTTCGAACGAATGGAACGACTGAAAATCGAGAAGGTGGTGAGCGATGAGGACTACGAAGCGAGCGAAGTGAAATACCGCCAAGCCCAGGAAGAACTGACCAATGCTAAGGATGCGCTCAACATCACTCGCAAGGGTATTTCGCTGAGCAATGCGCAGATGTCCACAACACTGATTCGCTCCACCATCGACGGCATCATTCTCGACGTGCCCGTAAAGGTGGGAAATTCGGTCATTCTCAGTAACTCGTTCAACGACGGTACAACCATCGCAACCGTTGCCGATATGACCAATCTGATTTTCAAGGGAAACATCGACGAAACGGAAGTGGGACAACTCAGCGAAGGGATGCAGGTTGACATCAGCATTGGTGCCATTCCCGATGCCAAGCTCAAGGCAACGCTCGAATACATTTCTCCAAAAGGCGTGGAAACCAACGGAGCCAATCAGTTCGAAATCAAGGCAGCTCTCTCCATTCCTGCAGGCATGAACATTCGTTCGGGTTATAGTGCGAATGCAGAAATCATCCTTGAACGCGCCACCCAAGTGCTCACGATTCCAGAATCCACGCTCAATTTCGAGGAAGACAAAACCTACGTCTACGTACTTACCGACAGCACAAAGGGACATCAGAAGTTTCAGAAGAAGGAAGTCACAACGGGTTTGAGCAACGGTGTGAACATCCAAGTGAAGAGCGGTGTGAAGGCTGGTGAGAAGTTGAGAGGAATAGAAATCATCAAGGAATAACAGCAGAAGAAGATGAAAAAGTTAATTACCATCATATCCTTAGGTTTATGCTCCGTTGCCTCATCTGCAGCAAATCCTTTTCCATTCGATTATGAAGGACTCGGAGAAGAGCCCATCCCGTGGTCGCTTAAGCAATGCATTGAGTACGCATTGGAGCATAACATCAGCATCAAACAGCAGCAAAAAACTGTAGAGAACAGCGAAATTCAGCTCAACACGGCACGCAGTGCACGCCTGCCCAGCCTAAATGCGTCGGCCAACCAGAGTTTCAGTTTTGGACGTGGACTTACCTCCGACAACACCTATACCAACCGTGGCACCCAATCCACAGGGTTCGACTTGGGAACGAGCATTCCTCTCATTACGGGCGGACAGATTCCCAACACCATTGCTGTCAGAAAGATTGACTTACAGGCAGCACTGGCCGACCTCGAAAAAGCTCGCGAGGACATCAGTCTGCAAGTCACTTCCCAATACTTGGAATGTCTTTATCAAAAGGAACTCATGGAAGTGGCAGAACGTCAATGCGAACTGAGCAAAAACCAATTGCGTCGCATCAAACTGCTCTTCGACAACGGCAAGAAGTCGGAAGCCGACTTGGCTGAGGCACAGAGTGCCGTAGCAAACGATGAACTCACGCTCACGCAAGCCACCAACAGCTACGACCTCACCCTTCTCACCCTCTCGCAGTTGCTGGAACTGGACACACCACAAGGATTTGCAGTGGAAAAACCTGCTGAAGCAAGCAGCGCACTCGCAGCACTCAACCAGGCTCCTTCGGCTGACGGACTGGAATACTCCACGCGCCCTTCCATCATTGCCCAGCAATACCGACTCAAATCGGCTGAGAGGAACATCAGAATTGCCAAAGCTGGTTATTATCCCTCTCTGAACTTCAGTGCAGGTTTAGGTTCGAGCTACTACAAGACTTCTGGATTTCAAGCCGATCCTTTCGGCACCCAGATGAAGAACAATTTCAATCAGTATCTCAGCTTTTCCCTTTCCATTCCTATCTTCAATCGCTTCACTACGCGCAATGCCGTTCGTCAGGCTCGCGTTGCGGTCGAAAACCAACGACTGGCTCTTGAGAACACACGAAAGGCACTCTACAAGGAAATGCAGCAAGCATATTACAATGCCGTAGCTGCTCAGAAGCAGTACCAATCGTCACAGACCGCTTGTGATGCAGCCAGTGCCTCTTTCAACCTCATGCAAAAGAAGTACGAGAACGGAAAAGCCAACAGCACGGAATTTGAAGAACAGAAGACTCGCTACATGAAAGCGCAAGCCGACCATCTCCAAGCCAAATACACTTACATTTTCCGTCAGAAAATCCTCAACTACTACAGAGGCGAACCTCTATACTAATTTCAATTTTCTTCATTCATCATTCTTAATTCCTCATTCCCATGAAACAGTTCCTCTTCCTTCTTGCCTTCTTCTCCCTCCAGGCAAGCACCCTTCGCGCTCAGTTCGTCACCATCAAGAACGGCATTGAATGGACCGACGACGAAGGCTACATCGTTCAGGCGCATGGCGGCAACTTCCTCCAAGTGGGAACCAAATGGTATCTCATTGGCGAAGACCGCAGAGGACTTCGTGCATTGGCACTTCGACGGAAAAATCATCACGAACCACGTCCCCCACGAAGCCCTGGGCGACACACGCATGATTGAGCGCCCCAAGCTCATGTATAATGAAAAAACAAAGAAATTCGTGGTGTGGTGCCATTGGGAATCAAGAGACTACAGTGCCAGCGAGGCAGGCGTGTTCGAGAGCGACAACGTGGCTGGTCCTTACGAATGTGTTTGGACTGGCAGACCATTAGGCACCAAGTCGCGTGACTGTAACATCTTTGTCGATAACGACGGACAAGCCTACTTCATTTCCACCACAGACGAAAACACCAACCTCGGTTTGTTCCTCCTTTCGCCCGACTACCACAGTGCCGTGGAAAAAACCGTCCTCTGCGAAGGACAGCGTCGCGAAGCTCCAGCCATTGCACACATTGGCGACACCTACTATATGATTTCGTCGGCTTGCACGGGTTGGGACCCTAATCAGGCAAAGCTTGCAACCTCAAAGAACATCAAAGAAGGATGGAGCCCATTAGAAAACATTGGCGACCGCATTGCCTACGACACACAAGCTTCTTCCATTCTGAAAGTGGAAGGAACGGAAGGAACCGTCTATGTTTATGTGGGCGACCGCTGGATGGACCCAAATCTTCCACAATCGAAAATCATCATGCTACCCATCGAATGGGAGAACGGCAAGATGGTGCTCAACTACTACGATTCATGGCAAATCGACATGAAGCGCGGAGTGTGGAGAGTGAAAAGAGAAGAGTGAAGCGTGAAGATTGGAGAGTAAAGAGTTTTTCACGTATAGACATAAAAAAAGGGCTGACGCTTCAGCCCAATCTTGTTAACCTTAAATCTAATACTATGAAAAACACGTTGCAAATTTAAGGCTTTTTTCCGATTCTAATGCAGGAGAAAGGCTTTTTTTATCTTTTCAAGCAAATTTCTTGACATAAGTCAAAAAACTGCCACAAAGAATAAACATGAAAAGAAAAAGATGTCTGTTAACTCTGATGCAAGAAACATTACCATCAGCATAAACAAGCATATACTTAGATATGCTATGGCTGTAGCTGCATCCATAGTTTTATTCTTTGCACTTAGCACACCTGTTTCAGACACTATAATTACTAAGCAACAGATTGCCCATTCCAGTCTATTCACCCCCGTCAATCTTTTAGAATCGTATCAGACTTCAACTGCACAGGTTGATATACAGGATGACGAAAGTATGTCTTTTGAGGAGACAAATTCAGATTATTCCATCAAAGAGACTATCGGAGAAAAAACAAACCAAGTCACCAAAACTACTCCGACGTTCTCCGTAGTTCTATGCTGTGGTGTTCCTATGCAGAAAGCCGAATCATATTGCCAAAACTTGAACGAACGTGGAATTCAAGCCGTAGTAGATAACTCTGGCAAGGTTTTAAGAATTCTGATTCCCAATTTTACATCAAAGGAAGATGCAATAGCAGAGGTTCATTCATTACGCAACATAAGTAAAGAGTTCTCCAACGTATGGGTAATGGAGAATAAATAAACACAAGAATCCTTCACGAATGAAAAGAGTACGTTGTCCCAAGTGCGACAATTACATTACCTTTGACGAGAAACAATACGAAGACGGTCAACAGCTGGTATTTGTATGCCCTGAATGTAATCGACAGTTTGGTATTCGCATAGGTACAAGTAAGGTAAGGGAAACACGCAAGAACGAAAATCTTGACGAGCAAGAACACTGCCAAGAGTTAGGCAGTATAGTTGTGGTAGAAAACGTGTTTCATTACAAACAAATTATTCCATTAGAAATGGGTGACAATGTCTTTGGCAGATATGTCAAAGGTTCGAACATCAACAAACCCATAGAGACTGTTGACCCAAGCATTGATACCAAACATTGTATAATCAGAGTTCAACGTAGTAAAAAGGGAGAACTGCAATATATATTGCGTGATGCCCCTAGCAATACAGGAACTTTCTATATGAACGAAATTCTGCGCGATCAAGACCGTATCTATTTAGAAGACGCTGCTATTATTACCATTGGAGCAACGACACTCATATTGCGCAAAGCAAGTTCAGAAGAATAAAATATAACAATATATCCCATTTAAAATAATGTATAAAATTCTTGCGCTCGACTTAGACGGCACACTCACAAACAGCAAGAAAGAGATAACACCTCACACATTAGAAATATTAATTCAGGCACAACAGAAGGGTATACGACTAGTACTCGCTAGCGGACGACCAACTGCGGGAATTCTACCTTTGGCAGAGTTGTTACATCTGAAGGAATACGGAGGATACATTTTAGCCTTTAACGGAGGGTTAATAATTGATTGTGCAACAGGACAGCCTATATACAAGCAATTACTAGACACATCTGTATACGAACATCTGTATAAGGTTGGAAATACAGAAGATTTCAAGATTCTAAGCTACTTGGACAACTGCATAGCATGTGAAGATATTGAAAACGAGTATGTACGCTATGAAGCAAGGCTAAATAAGATGCAACTTAAAAAGCTAGACAATTTTCTTGAAGAAATTAACTTTCCAGAGCCCAAATGTCTTATTGTTGGCAATGAAGATAAACTTGTTAATTTAGAAGAAGAACTATCTGAATATTATAAAGGGAAGATGAGCATTTACCGCAGTGAGCCCTTCTTCTTGGAAATTCTACCCTTGGGAATAGATAAAGCTAAACGTTTGGAGTTCTTACTGAAATACCTAGGATTGAATAAAGAGGAACTGATGGTTTGTGGAGACGGATATAACGACCTTAGCATGATAGAATATGCTGGCCTTGGCGTTGCCATGTCTAATGCCCAGAATGTAGTCAAGGAGGCTGCAGATTATATCACCCTCAGTAACGAGGAAGATGGCGTAGCTGCAGCAGTAAAAAAGTTTATAAGATTCTAACTAAAAGGGAGAAAGGGCTTTCTTGATTTTTTCCTGCAATTCCTGCATCTTACCCTTTCGGATAGAAAGAGTCATCTTGCAATCCATATCATATGACTGGCTGACAATATGCGCATCAAAATCACGAGCAACCTTTAAGACACTATTCATCAACTGATATTCGAAAGTAAAGGTAAACTCTTCGTCAACGGTACGATTCTCAATCTCGGCATTCGCAATTGCTTCAGCAGCGGCCGTTTTATATGCCACAATCAAGCCGCTTGTTCCTAATTTCACACCACCGAAATAGCGAACAACAAGAATGATAATATCCGTAAGTTCGTTGCTGTTAATCTGACCAAGGATAGGCTTCCCGGCTGTTCCGCTGGGTTCTCCATTATCGTTGCTTCGGAATAACTCACGCTCAGCACCTAACATATAGGCCCAACAGACATGGCGG
>CADBXS010000050.1 GCA_902798705.1 uncultured Bacteroidales bacterium | reverse complement strand
TGCATTATTCGATCACTTCGTACATGCCTGCTGCATCCTCTTTACGCACGGTATCCGGTGTCTGCAGCACCCTGGCCCGCAGACTGCCGTTGCCGAACTGGATGTAGATCTCATCACCGGGCTTCACTTCAGTCCCCGGCTTTGCGACTTTGCCGTTGACGCTGATCCTTCCCTGATCGCAGGCATCCTTTGCCACGGTCCGGCGTTTAATGATCCTGGAATTCTTCAGAAATTTATCTATACGCATGAATTACCTCGTTATTATATCGACTGATCTTCTGTCTGCCGCACTCAACCATTCATACAAAATATTCAGCATTCATTATTTCTATGTATTCAGGGCCGGGTTTTAAGGAATTATCTCTCCCGGCATTACTCTATTCATTAAAATGGGCCAATATAACAATCGTTTTAATGAATCAAACGATGATCTTTCTTGCTGGTTACTCACTTGCGGACAGGAATAATCGATTATTCCTTATTATAATGGATAAATAAAGGCAAATTAATGAATGCCGGATATAAACCATGCTGCAAAGCAGCGATCGCCGGGTTAGGGCAAGCAAAAACGGGTAACCGAAGTTACCCGTTCATAGAATCTCTTGCTTATTTATTAACAGCGTCCTTCAGAGCCTTACCAGCTTTGAATACCGGAGCCTTGGAAGCAGCGATCTTGATAACTTCGCCCGGCTTTCTCGGGTTTCTGCCCTGTCTGGCTTTTCTCTGACGTACTTCGAACGTACCGAATCCGATTAACTGTACCTTCTCACCTTTCTTCAGAGCTTCTTCGATGCTTGATACGAATGCATTGACTGCGAGTTCTGCTTCTTTCTTGGTTGATCCGGTTTTTTCAGCAACTGCTGCGATTAATTCCGCCTTATTCATTAATAAATCCTCCTTGTATTTTGCTCAATGGTTTTATTCACCATTATTATTGACTGCTTTTGCTGTCAATCCACGCATAGTTATTTTCCCATTTTTACACCTTGTTGTCAACATCTTTTCGTTGTTTTTTCAAGGTTTTCGAATTCTCAGCCCTGATTACCACAAATGTAGTCTGTCGCAAATCTGCGCCAGTTTTCTTCCGAACGAGATCTCCATCATTTCATCCCGAAGGATCGTCTTCGTTTTCACTATCATCAGACCGTACACGATGACACCCACCACGATCGCAGCCAGAGCCGCGATGGTATTGCTGCCCAGCAGCACGAACAGACCTTTGTATGCCCCGTACACGCAAACACCCATAACGACCGCAGACAGCAGCGGGCGCACGATCATCAGATCAAACGGCAGCCGGGCGCCGGTAAACCGGAGCACGCAGAACAGATCCAGACCGCAGGCGATCAAATAAGCCGCCATGGTCCCCAGTGGTGCTCCCACTACATTCACTGCTGAGGTGCCTACCAGGATCCAGGTCAGGACGACCTTGAAACCCGGTGTACGGTTGGTGGCAGTGTCAAAATTCCATCCGGTCGAAGCCTTGCAAGAGGCATACGAAGCTGGGCAACGCATCTTTGGCGAAAACCACGTGCAGGAATTGGTGGCGAAAGAAGCCGCCATGCCCAAAGATGTCGAATGGCACTTTATAGGACACTTACAGACCAACAAGGTAAAGTATATTGCTTCCTTCATAAGCCTCATACATTCAGTGGATTCTGTGAAATTGCTGAAGGAAATCAACAGGCAGGCAGAGAAATGTGGAAGAACTATCGATGTGCTCCTGCAGATTCATGTGGCAAAGGAAGAAACCAAGTTCGGTTTTACTTCCGAAGAGGTTCTGCAGATGCTTGCCAAGGAAGAATGGAAGTCATGCTCACATGTGCGCATAGTTGGTTTGATGGCCATGGCAACGAACACCGATGACCAGACACAGATTAGTGGCGAGTTTGAAACCGTTCGGAAACTTCACGGTGTGTTGAAAGAACGCTTCTTCTCGGGCAACTCCTCTTTCTGCGAACTCTCCATGGGCATGAGCGGTGACTATACGATAGCCCAAGAACATGGAAGCACGTTAGTGAGGGTGGGGAACAAGATTTTCGGAGCACGTATCTATCATTAAAGAGAAATAATAGCTTATGCCAGCAATCAATCTGAACGACAGACGACGTGACGTTGCCAGAGATATATGCCGCACCTATGGTGTGACGCTAAGTGTGGAGGCACTTCATGCCTTCGCTAACATTCTTGTGCCCATGAAGGTACTTCGTGGACATAAGCTCGTCAATGAAGGCGACGTGTGCGACAGCATGTTCTATGTCGATCGGGGGATGGTGTTGCAGCATTACAAGAAGAACAATGTCACCGTCACTGAACATATTAGTCACGAGGGTGATATGGTCATCTGCATCGAGAGCTATTTCTTGCGTGAGCCTTCCAGGATCGTGGCATCCACCATTGAACCAAGCGTGCTTTATGCCATACCTCGCGAAGCTATGGAGACTATTGCCAGCCATTCCTTCGAACTTTGTAAACTCATATTCAAGTTCCATCAGCGTGCGCTCATCATTTCTCAGCAGAAGGCAGATGTCTTACGCTTTGAGACAGCCAAGGAACGTTATATCCGCACCATGCGTGAGAATCCGGAAATCATTCGTCGTGCCCCTCTTCACAACGTTGCTTCCTTCCTCCAGATGACTCCTGAAACTTTGAGCCGTGTAAGGGCACAAGTAACCGAAGAGGGCATCAAGTGAGGAATGTTTTGTCGAAGTTTAATCTTCTGTTTCTTTTGTGTTTGGTCGGTGTCTCGACGTGGTGGGTTATTTCGGTGAAGAGATGCTGAAAACAACATTGTTTAAGACTGACTTCCAATAAAGAGGAAGAGCATGGAGAGAAGCACTAAAGCAAGGTCGAGGACTTTGGCTTTGAGGTTCTTCTCGCGGAAGACCATTGCTCCGAAAAGGAAACTGACAACGACGCTACCACGCCGCACCATTGAAACGATGGAAATCATGGCTCCGTCAAGCCCGAGGGCGTAGAAGTAGGCAAAGTCAGCAGCGGAAAGGAAGATGGAGATAAGGATGATGCACCAGTCCCAGCGGAATGGGGTGGTCTCCTTGCGCAATGGCCACCACAAGAGGGCGAGCATTGCGAGCATCAAGAAGAATTGATAAAAAGTGTACCACGACTGTACGGCAAGTTTGTCCAGTCCAACACCTCCATTTTCAGGCGATGCCATCAGGAACTTGTCGTAGAGTCCTGACACGGCACCCAACACATTGGCAAGCACCACGAAAATAATCCATTTGTTGTGCTTGAAGTCGATACCCTCTTTTTTACTGGAGCGCGAGAGCATGTAAAGCCCTATCATGGCGATGATGACACCCACCCATTGCCAGAGGTTGAGGCGTTCGGAGAAAAATGTCATGGCACCAATAAGCACCATGACAGGTCGGGTGGCGTTGATGGGTCCCACAATTGTGATGGGCAGATGCTTCAATCCGAAGTAGGCAAAAAGCCAGCTTGCAAGTACGATGAGCGACTTTAGCAGAATGTACTTATGTTCTGCCCATCCATATTGATGGGTGTAGAAAAGGCTGTCTTCGGAGAGGTACCCTTGTGCTGAAAGGATGATGAATGGCAGAAAAATCAGCGAGGAAAAGAGGGTGTTGAGGGTAAGCACTGGAATGACCGCATTCTCCTTGAGCGACTTCTTCTTGAAGACATCGTAGAAGCCGAGGAGAGCAGCGGAAAGAAAAGCGAGGATTAACCACATAAGACCATTTATAATTTGACGATTTACATTTTACAATTTGTCTTATAGGTCGAAAAGATTGTCAGGATAGGTGATGTTGGCAAGGAAGAGGGCATTGCCAGGCACGGAGGTGCCAGCGGAGCATCTGTCTTTCTTCTCAATGATTTCACGGAACTGCTCGATGGTCAGTACACCACGCCCGACATCAAGAAGTGTGCCCACTATGGCACGAACCATATTGCGGAGGAAACGGTCTGCTGTAATGGTGAACTGCCATTTGATAGGCGACACCTGTGTCCATTCGGCATGCATGATGCGGCAGTTGTTGGTTTTCACATCGGTGTGAAGTTTGGAGAAAGAGGTGAAGTCGATATAGTCAAACAACGTATTTGCCGCCTCATTCATCTTTTCGAAATCGAGTGGCTGAGGAAATCGGTAGGCGTAGGGTTCAAAAGGAGACTTCGCCGTAATGACATAGTAGTGGTAGGTACGCGAGGTGGCAGAGAACCGTGCGTGGGCATCGTCTTTCACTTTTCTGACGCTGCTGATGGCGATGTCTTGCGGCAAGAACTTGTTTAGTCGATACGCTAATTGTCCGTTCACTTCTTGTGTCGTATCAAAGTGTGCAACCATTAAACTTGCGTTTACCCCAGTATCCGTCCTTCCTGCTCCAGTCACTTCGATGGGTTCATGCAGTAGGGTGGAAAGTGCTTTACCAAGCACTTCCTGCACGCTGATGCCGTTGGGCTGAATCTGCCAACCGTGATAGCGTGCGCCATCGTAAGATAAATAGATAAAGTAGCGCATTATGGAGTGACTCTGTTATGAAAAAACACACGTTTCAAGGTGCTTCCCATACGGATGCTTGGCGCATGGAGCGATTCCTTGCTGTTGTAGAAATGCCAGAGCAGGAAACCTGCAGTGAGGGATGCCACTCCGTCGGCAGCGGTGATGCTCATCCATACACCGTCTGTTCCCCATATTTCAGGGAAGATGAGGAGGAAGGGGACGAGGAAAACCAACTGGCGGCTGACAGACATGAAGATGCTTCGTTTCGCCATGCCGATGCTTTGGAAGAAGTTGCCCGTGACAATTTGGAAACCCACGATGGGTGAGAGAATGCAGACGATTCGCATGCCCCTGACTGCAAGTGGGAGGAGAATGGAGTCGTCAGTGAAAATGACGACAAGATATTGTGGGAAGAACACGCACAGCACGAAATTGAGGGTCATGATGATGGTGGCGAGTATGATTGCTTTCTTCAGCACCTCGTTGACACGCTTGGGCAACTGTGCTCCGAAATTGAATCCAGCTATGGGCTGCATGCCTTGACAGATGCCCAGAACCACCATGATGGAAAGGAACGTAATGCTGTTCACAATGCCGTAGGCGGCAATCGCCACATCGCCACCATGCTTGGTCAGTCCCTTGTTGATGAGGATTACAACGAGACAGGCACACAATTGCATGGCAAAAGGTGACATGCCAATGGCGAGGATATTTTTTACAATGCGTTTCCTGAGTCCGTAAATTCCTGAATGCAGATGAATCAAATCTTTTTTGTTGGATAGGACAGCCACCACATAGATGAGCGCAGCCACTTGTGAAAGTACGGTGGCATATGCCGCTCCTTTGATTCCTAATTGCAACGAGAAGATGAAGAATGGGTCGAGGATGGCATTGATGATGACGGTGGCAATGGTCGCCGACATCGCCACGTGTGGATGTCCTGTGCTGCGCAAGGCGCTGTTTAGTCCGAAGTAGAGATGTGTCACCACGTTGCCCAACAGGATGATGAACATGTAATCGTGTGCATACTGTAGAGTGTTTTCTGATGCACCGAAAAAGAGTAGGAGCGGGTCAATGAAAATCAGTCCCAATACTCCCACGAGGATACCGATGATGACGTTGAGTGATACAAGGTTGCCCAGCACCCGTTCAGCTGTGCCGTAGTCTTTCTGTCCCAATTTAATGGAAATCAGTGTTGAACTGCCCACACCTACCATCGCACCGAAAGCGGCACTCAAGTTCATGATGGGGAAGGTGACTGCCAATCCACCAAGCGATAGGGTGCCCACCTCGGGTATGTGCCCGATAAAGATGCGGTCCACCATGTTGTAGAGCGATGAAGCTGTCATCGCCACAACAGCAGGTACTGCATACTTTACTAGTAACTCGCCAATTGGTTTCGTTCCCAGTTCTTTAGTTCTGTTATCTTGTTGCATAGTTTTCATTCTCTCATTCTTTCATTTTTTTCAATAACTAGAAACTCCTGAGCGCAGCGATAACTACCGAAAGTTTTACCTCTCACTTCAACTTGTCCCATGCAGGTGGTTCCACACCTAAGAGGTTCTTCACGAAGAAGTCGGCACGTTTGTGTTCGCCGTAGTTTTCGCCCATTGTGTGGTGAGCGTTAGGGATGAGGACAAACTCAAATTCCTTGTTGGCTTTGATGAGTGCATTCACCACTTGATAGGAAGAGGATGGGTCAACGTTGTCGTCCATCTCACCGACAAGGAGCATTAGCTTTCCCTTCAAGTTCTTGGCGTTCTCCACATTAGAACACTCAATATAGGAACTGTCCACAGGATAGCCCATCCACTGCTCATTCCACCAGATTTTGTCCATGCGGTTGTCGTGACACCCACATGCTGCATAAGCTGCTTTGTAGAAATCGCCATGGAAGAGCAGGGCACCGAGTGCTTCCTGCCCACCTGCTGAACAACCGTATATGCCTATACGGTCGAGGTCCATGTAAGGATATTTCGCGGCGGCAGCCTTGATCCACTCGATGCGGTCTGGAAATCCCGCATCCTTCAGATTCTTGTAGCAGACCTGCTCGAATTCAAGGTTGCGGAAAGAAGTGGTCATGGCGTCAAGCTGCACGACGATGAAGCCAAGTTCAGCCACGTCTTGCAGGTTGTAGAGCCATGGGGTAAACTTCTTAGGTACATACTGATCTCCAGGACCCGAATAGATGTATTCGATGACAGGATATTTCTTGTTGGGGTCAAAATTGGAAGGGCGTTGAATAAGTCCCCACATGTCGGTCTTTCCGTCTCGACCGGGTGCTACGAACACCTCTGGTGCCTTCCAATCAGTGGCTTCCAACCTGCTGATGTCAGCAGTCTCGAGGGTGGAGATGACGTGTCCATCGATGGATGAACGCAACACCGTGACAGGAGGCTGGTCGATGGAAGAATAAGTGTCGATGAAAGAAGTCTTGCAGCCTCTGCTGAATGTGGCTTCATGTGTGCCATGTTCAGGAGTTAGGTCGATAAGGTTCTTGCCATCGAGGTCAATGCGGTAATAGTGGATGTTATAAGGGTCTTCCTCTGGAATTTTTCCATCAAAACTGGAGGTTACCTTGCCCATGTTTCTGTAGTTGCGCCCGTTGGCAGAGAAGATGATGAACCCCTTGCCCTTCTCATCCATCTCGACATTCAGCACCTCACGCACCCAGTATTCACCCTTCGTCACTTGCGAGAGCTTGCCCTTCTTGCGGTCGTAGAGATAGAGGTGGGCATGCCCGTCGCGATCGCTTTTCCAGAGGATGTGGTTCTCGTCGAGGTCTCGGCGGTAGTTGCGCGAATAAGCCACATATTTGTCATTCTTCTCCTCGATGAGGGTTTTTACATTGCCCTGCAAGTCCATTTCAAGCACACGGTAAGTCTTATGACCGCGCTCGTTGAACTCGAAAGTGAGCGTCTTGCCATTGTCATCCCAATCGGGAGCAGACACTCTATATTGGCTCTTGAAGAGGTCGGTGCTTTTCGGATAGATGGTTGTCTTATTCTCTACATCCACCACCACAGGAATGCGGTAATTCAGCGAATCGCCCGGCTTGGCATACTCCAAGGTGGTGTAGATGGGCTGCACCTGATTGGCGGGCGACGATTGTGTATAAGTCACATAATGTTTGGGAGCAGGCTTGATGAGCACGGTGGCATAATATTTGCCATCATTCGACCAACTCCCCCAAGAAGAATAGTAGCAGGAATCCACCCCGTCGAAAGTGAGTTGAGTGGTCTCGGTGCCCCTTTGTAGGTGGAGGTTATTATCCTTATGAATGATGAAAGAGCCTTTCTTCACAGGGCATTCAGCACGTCCGTCCTTTTCGTCGCGCACCTCAGCCCAATGATGATAGCCATCACCGCCGCCACTCCAATTGCCGCCTCGACGACGGTTTAGTTCGGGGTTGGTGGTCAGAACCTTTGCACCTGTTATGGCATCCACTTTGTACCATACGGTACTGTCACCATTGTAGGTGGAATAGATGAACTGCTCCTCTGGTTCGTTGAAGAAGCGATGTATGTTGACACTGCCATTCGCCATTTTCCACGAATGTCTGGTACCTGTTGAGAAAGCTCTTTTGTAATCTTGTATGGTACCTTGTGCAAAGATGCCCAATGTGGCAAATGCCAGCAAGGCAAAAGCTGTCAATTTCTTCATTTTTTGTAAGTTTTATTATTTTGAAGTTAATGAAGTGAGCGAAGTTTACTTAGTTGAACAAATTCCTGTTTTTCAAATGTCCAAATAAATGGTACATTGTACATTGTCAAATTGTAAATCGGTTTCGTCGTTAACTCCTCTAACTTCGATTAATTCGAGCGCAGCAATAACTTCCGAAAGTTGAATTAGTAGATATTGAAATCGTTGTAGAAATAGTAGTACCACCAATAGGTGTTGCCATATAGCATCTTCAACCTGTTTCCTATTTCTTTCTCATCCACTCCCTGTTGTTGGAGTTGTTGATAGTCTTGAACGAAGCCATTGTATTTGTTGGCAATGATGTCGTCAAATCTGAATCTGTCAAGCGTGATGGGTGATTCCTCTGCATTGCCGAACAGGATGGCACCTTCCTGATAGAGTGCGGGTATCGGACTGTTGGGATGGCCGTTCACATAGTCGTAGAAGTGAATGCAATAGGCATAATAGTCTTTTGCCCACAACGACATACACATGGTGACATCTTCCAGAAGGGGAGTGGCGGCATGGTTCAGATCGGAGAAATATTCTAACAAGTATTGCTCACACAGACCGTCGTCTCCATCGAGCACATTCGCTTCTTCGTTCAGCAGTGGCGAAAGTGTCTGATAGTCTTTGCTTTGGATTAAATTAGTGCTGTTCTTCATCCATGCCTCATGCTCCAAAGCCCACTCCCGATGGAAGGTGCTGGTCTTGAGCATGGCGATGTACTTGGCTGCCACCTCAAATTCTTTGTTGAAGATGGCTGTGCGTGTCATCATTTTGAGATTTCGGAAACTCAATCCATATTGCACAGCATTTTCCATTGCCCAGCGGTAGGAGTAGTTCATTTGTCCGAACATATAGTAGATGAGAGGTGCCCCCAAGAGGGATGTGCGTATTTTTAGTGAATCGCCAGTGTCAGGCTTCACACCACAATTGCCCGTCTCAAACATTCTGTCCATCTGTCCCGTGTGCATCAAAGCAATGTTTTTGTATAGCACCATCAAGTTCGTGGGTGCTTGCTCTTTGTTGGTTGGCATCTCTTTGAGCACATCTTCGAAACGGAACTCATCCAAAGCACGATACATCCTCAGCTCATGCTTAAAGTTTGAGTCGGTCAACGTTGTTTTGATGGAATGACGGAAGGCATAATTGTAATGCCAAGGTGAGGAAGGCCATAACAAATGGCAAACGTAAATGAAGACACCTAACAGACCAACACAAATGAGTCCCTTCATCTCCCAACGGATTTTGAGGTTTCTTATCAGAGACAAAATTCCCCATGTGTACAGCAAACAAAATAAGACTAAAAGGGTGGGCTGGAAAGGAAGTCCGGGGATTTTGGCATAGTATATCCAGTAACCATAGTCCAGCAAGTGATAGAGTAAGACTGCGGGTATAATGAGTGCCAAGAAACTCCATTTGTCCTTAATGCCAAACATCCAAATGATGAGCCAGTAGATAGCCACCCAGAAGAGAATGAGGATGGAACTGCCTAACCATGGATAATAGAGGAACTGCGTGAGGTAGCGTGCCATCCAAGCCAGCCATCCACCTTCGCCCATGACTGTCTCCATCATAAATGTGTGTCCACTGATGAAGACATTGTTGTCTTGAATGGTGTACAGATAATCAGCATTCATCACCGGCAACAAGATGTATGCAACGGTGATGAAGATGAGTAAATAGATATATTTCAGAAATTGTTTCATTTATCTGCGTACTTGGCGGGGATGGCGTCTTCTTTAGCCTTGGCTGCAAATTCTTGTGGCGTAATCTTTACGGGTTCAACCATAAACTCTGGACGGTTGAACGAACGCAGGTAGAACGTGTAGAAGTTTGGATCTTTCTGAGGCAGCATGAAAGCCTTGTGCGCCTTGCCGTTCTTGTCAAAATAAGCAATGTAGGGACGTGTGTAGTTGCCGTCGTCGCGTCGTGAATCCACCATAATCCACCTGCCGTTGCTTGACCATGTGGGGTAACTCTCCGAACGCTCGCTGTTCACGGCATCCAATTTCTGCACTTCCTTGGTCTTCAAATCCATCATATAAATGTCTGCATCAGCATGCCATACATGGAAACAACCAAACTCAGCCTGTGAGAAAAGGATGTATTTTCCATCAGGACTGACACGGGGAAGGGTGACACTCTGGTTCAGCGAGTCGGCAGCGTTGTACACCATCTCCACATTGCTGAATTCCTTTGTGTCAGGATTGAAGTCAGCAGAGTAGAGACTATACTTCACTTCCTTATATCGCTGAATCATCTCGGCAGATTTCTCGATGCTGTCGTTGTAGTATTCGAAATGGGCAGAGCAAAAATAGAGTTTCTTTCCGTCTGGACTCCAAGTGGGGAACACTTCCAGTTCATCGTCAAGTTCGGAGATGATGCTTACTTCGTTCTTGTCCACATCATAGAGAATCAAGTCACTCTCTGTGTCCTGTACCTCAATTTTATTCAGGTCTTTTGTGTGGAAAGACTGACCAGTCTTGTTAGTGGAGAATGCGATGAGGTTGTGTGTGGGATGCCATGATGGATAGACACCGGCACTGAGAGTCTCGTCCGTCTTGAGGTCAATCTTCTTAAGTTCTCCGTTCGATACAAGCATGGTGCCACCATAACCTTGACGCATGTGGAAAAGCATGTTGTCAGTCTTGTAGTTTTTGTAAGAGTGGCAATTGATGCACTGACCCACTTTCTCAGAACTGACAGACATGTTGTTATAGATTTCCTGCTCGTCGAAGTTGGTGAGGTTGCGCTGGTTAATGCTCAGCCTTTCGTATGCCACATAAGAAGGCTGGATGGCACGGTAGGAGATATATTCGTCAATTGAATCTTCCGCCACATAAATGTTAAAGGGCTGATAGCCTTTCCAGGCACCGTTCACCTTGGCAAAGACCTCTACCTTGATTTCTTTGCCTTTGGCAGATTCCAACATTTCTTTCCATTGCTCTTCGTCTATCAGCACTTTCTGACCATCACCGTAGATGAATTCTCCTCCAGGGAAAGTAAACCTTGCCATGGCATCGGTTTCACCCTCCTGGACAGCAAAGTTCAAAGGGCAGATATTGACAGGAATGGTCACTTCAGTATAGTCTGGGTAAATCTTCGGAAGACGCGATTCCAATGTCACATCGCTTGGAACCGTAAGGTGTTGCCCACATGCCATCAACAACGTGGCAATTATTACAGTGGATAAGCTGTTTCTCAGTTTCATATTTATTCAAATGTCAATTGTCAATCATGAATTCATTATTTCTCGATTTAATACGAGTGCACGTCACGGCAGAAGAAGTAGAACCAGTAGAAGGTGTTGCCGTAGGTGCTCTTAGTGGCTTCGCCAATCGCATCCGAATCCAATCCTGCTTGCAGCAATGATTGTGTCATGTTGTGGAAGCCTTCATAACTCTTCTTCACTTCCTCTTGGAAAGGCATCGTGGAGATGTCTGCACTTTCGGGCTCCAAATTCCCATACAAGATGGCTGCTTCCTGATAATGTATCGGCATCGGTTCCCCTTGGTGCATTTGAGCATAGAGGAAGAAACGCGGCCAGAACAATTGTATGTCCTTCTGTATCAATGCATAGTTCAAGGTTAGCTCTTGTAATAGTTTGCTATCCTTGTTCATCGTTTGACTGAAATAGGTGAGCAGGTACATCTCACACAAACCATTGTCTCCATCAAGCACGGTTCCCATGTGGTCGCGCAATTCACGCACACTGTCAAACTCCTTGAATTTCTTGATTAGTTCAGGTTTTTCGGTGATGGGCATTAAACGTTCTGCCCAATCACGATAGTAGAGTGTTGACTGTAAAATGTTCAAATAGCGCTTTGCCATCTCCATTTCGCCGTTCACCAATGCACAACGTGCCAATATTTTCAGGTGGTCGTAATCGTAACCGAACTCAACGCTGTTCTCAATGCTCCAGCGCAGAGCAAAGTTGGTCTTGCCGTGATAGTAGTAGATGAGTGGGGCTGCAGTCTGCACCATATGTACGCGCAATGTGTCAAACCCGTTTGTTGGAGGCTCACCCATATTATTGTACTTGAACATCTTTGTACCCATCTCGCCTTTGTTCATCAAGGCAATGTTCTTGAATAGCACCATCTCGCGGGAAGCATCACCGGGGATGTTACTCATCTCGTCCAGCACCTTGTCCCAATCTTGTTCCTCGGCAGCACGGTACATCCTCATCTCGGCATGATAATTGTAGTTTTGGAAGTCGCTCTTCTCCACCCATAACCATGACAGCACCAATACAGCCGTCGTGACCAGTGTGATGCCCCATGTCATGCCCGTGCTGTTCTCCACTTTCTTTGGTAAGAAGGGAAAGAGTAGGGGAACTGCCGCTAACACGATGAATGGGATGGATGGTGTGAAGCTGGTCACGTTGTCGTTCTCGAAGAAAGGGAATCCCGCCATCCACATATCTTCAAACCGTACACCGGAATAGAATTGATAGCACACCAACGGCGTGATGCCAATTAGCACCAAGGGAATCAGCGGCAGCAGCATCTTGCTTGCCAAAGAGTCGTCCGTTTTCATATGGCAGAGGGAAAGGACAGCCACATACAGCAGCGCCAGCAATGTGTACCATCCCAAGAACGGGTAGGTTACCGCAATCAGGAAAGTTACGAAGATGCAGTTGAATTTCTTCTTGAAGCAAGAGTGGAAGAGCACCAGCAGGTTCGTGAACAGATAGCCCAGCGTTCCGTAAAACCAATACCCCGTCTGCTTACAGTAGTATAACCAATAGCCCGTGTCGATGGTGCTGACCAACAGGCATACGGCTGGAATTGCCAGCACAGCCATCCATGCCATCTTAACCCTGAACGTGAATTTGCTCAACCAGATGCTCACCACCCAGATCACCACCATGATGGAGGCACCGAGTGAGGGGTGAAAGAAAAACTGTGTAAGGAAAGAAGACACCCAACTGATGAATCCACCAGGTGTGTGCATGCAATCTGCACGGAAAGTGGAGTCAAAGGAAAAGAAATCCTTGCTTTGTGCCATATACAGCATGTCACTGTTGCGTACAATCAGATGGTAAACACCCAAAACTGCCACTGTCACCGTGACAATGATGGCGATGCACACTGATGCTCCGGTTGTTAGGCTTAGGGGCTTCTTCTCTTTCTTGCTAATTTGTACTTTTTGTTGGGTTAAAGGGGGCTTTTTCGTCTCCGCTGCTATATCTCTTCTATGATTGTTTTTTTTGCTCATGTTTGCTCATGTGAATTTGATGCAAAGTTACATATTATAGATGAAACAAATGCATGTTTGGAGCGACAAAGTTACTGCTTTTCCCGTTCTTGAGCAAAAAAAAGGTGGCATTTGAAAAGTTTTTCCTTTTTTTCTGCGCTCTTCTTATTTTTTATTACTAATTTTGCAAGCATTTTTGATGAAAACACACATTTATTAATTAAATAAATTTGGTTTACAATTATGGTTTATTCAAAAGAAGTACAAGAAATGTGCTGTGTAGCCAAAGGTCCTAATCATGGTCCAGCTCCCATCCCAGAAGAGGGAAAGTGGATTCAGGCAAAAGAGATTAAGGACATCTCAGGTATGACACACGGCATCGGTTGGTGTGCACCTCAGCAAGGCTGCTGCAAACTGTCTCTCAATGTGAAGGAAGGTATTATCGAGGAATGTCTCGTCGAGACAATTGGTTGCTCGGGTATGACTCACTCTGCCGCTATGGCATCTGAGATTCTCCCTGGCAAGACCATCCTCGAGGCACTTAACACTGACCTTGTTTGCGATGCTATCAACACTGCTATGCGCGAACTCTTCCTCCAGATTGTCTATGGCCGCACACAGTCTGCCTTCTCCGAGGGTGGTCTCGTCATCGGTGCAGGTCTGGAAGACCTCGGCAAGGGTCTCGTTTCTCAGTGCGGTACACTCTACGGCACTAAGGTGAAGGGCACTCGCTACCTCCAGCTCACTGAGGGTTACATCACTAAGATGTTCCTCGATTCAGACAACGAGGTTTGCGGTTATGAGTATGTTCACATGGGCAAGTTCATGGAGGCTGTGAAGAAGGGCATGGATGCTAATGAGGCACTCAAGAGCGTCACTGGCACTTACGGCCGCACGAAGCCAGAGCAGGGAGTTGTTAAATCTATTGACCCACGTAAAGAATAAGGAGGAAACAGACTATGATTAGAGAAGTGAAATTCGAATCACAAGACCGTCGCATGAAGCAGATTCTTGCTGCTTTGAACGAGAACGGTATTTCCTCTATCGAAGAGGCTAACGAAATCTGCGAGAAGGCAGGTCTCGATCCATACATGACATGTGAAGAAACTCAGCGCATCTGCTTCGAGAACGCAAAGTGGGCTTATGTGGTAGGTTCTGCCATCGCTTTGAAGAAGGGCTGCAAGAACGCTGCCGACGCTGCCGAGGCCATCGGTATCGGTCTGCAGGCATTCTGCATTCCAGGTTCTGTGGCTGATGACCGCAAGGTGGGTATCGGTCGTCTGCTCCGCGAAGAGACAGAGTGCTTCGCATTCCTCGCAGGTCACGAGTCATTCGCAGCTGCTGAAGGTGCCATCAAGATTGCCGAAATGGCCAACAAGGTGCGCAAAAAGCCACTCCGCTGCATCCTCAACGGTCTGGGCAAAGACGCAGCCATGATCATCTCACGCATCAACGGCTTCACCTACGTGCAGACTCAGTTCGACTACTTCACTGGCGAGCTGAAGGTGGTGAAGACCAAGGCATACTCCGACGGCCCACGCGCCAAGGTGAACTGCTACGGCGCTGACGACGTTCGTGAGGGTGTGGCTATCCTGTGGAAGGAGAACGTGGACGTTTCCATCACAGGTAACTCCACCAACCCAACCCGCTTCCAGCACCCAGTAGCTGGTACTTACAAGAAGGAGCGCGTGCTCGCTGGCAAGCCTTACTTCTCAGTAGCATCAGGAGGTGGTACAGGCCGCACGCTGCACCCAGACAACATGGCTGCAGGTCCAGCATCTTACGGTATGACCGACACCCTCGGCCGTATGCACTCTGACGCTCAGTTTGCAGGTTCTTCTTCAGTTCCTGCTCACGTGGAGATGATGGGCTTCCTCGGCATCGGTAACAACCCAATGGTTGGTTGCACCGTGGCATGCGCCGTGAACGTTGCTCTTGCTCTGAACAAGTAATACCATTACTAATTGAATAAAAACGAGGAGGCTCGTATTCGTCTCGGGCGATGCGAGCCTCCTTTTACATTAAATTATATTTATTTACCTATCATTCTAAAACCTATTCCATCATGAAGAAATTTCTTTTCTTTGGCGCACTCTGCGCCGGCATGCTGTTGGCAAGCTGCGAGAAGGAGGAAGTGGGCACTATCAATGGCCTGTTCTCTGTAAGTGAAACTCAGCAAGTGAAGTTCTCGAGCGGCAACCTGCAGTACACCAAATCTACAGGCACGCTTCAGTTCGCTGCTCACCAGTGGGAAATTCTGGGTAGCAAAGATGTGAAATGGAGCGAAATGGACACATTCGACGTGTTTGGCTGGGGTACTGGTGACAATCCAACCTACGAACGTTGTGCAGAAGAAGACACCGTATTCACGGACTGGGGCATCAATCCCATCGCCAATGGTGGCGAGGACGTGAAGTGGCGCACACTCAATCCCGAAGAGTGGGAATACCTATTCGCGAAGCGTCCCAATGCCATCAACCTTGTGGCATTCGGCAGAATTGAAAATGCGAAGGGTGTAATCATTCTTCCCGACGAGTGGCAGCAGCCCGAGGACGTTCCGTTCCAGTCGCTGGCCGATACAGCTAAAATCGAGTGGGAGGAAAAAATTTACGTGACAAACAGAACTGATTCTACCGACCTCACTCTCATCAACCAGTATGATGCCGCCACTTGGCAGAAGATGGAAGATGCCGGTGCAGTATTCCTGCCTTTAACCAGCTTCGCGTTCTCTAAGGATGGCCTGCCAACCGGAGGTGAATATTGGTCAACAAAGGATAGCCACTTGAGCATCGGAGATTGGGGAATATGGCCTAACAGAGGTTGCAGGGTTAGTGCATTCGAGACGCCTGTTCGCCTTGTGAAGGATGTCGTGAAAGAATGACGGCAATTGAAATCCTCGCTCTTAACAAGTAATCAATAATTATTACAAATAAAAGAGGCTCGCAATCATCTGCGAGCCTCTTTTATTTGTATGTGTTGGGGAGCTTATCCACCAAATCCGCCACCTTGCTGGAAGCGTTTCATCATTTCTTCCTGAGCTTTCTGGTAAGCCTTGAATTGCTCCTCAGAGAGAATCTCCTTCAGTGCCTTGTTAGTAGCTTCCTGTTGCTTCTGCATATCTTCCATGTTGAAAGCGCCGAAACCGCCACCACCTTCATTCATCTTAGCTTGCATGTCCTTTGACTGCTTCAGATAAAGGTCATACACCTTCTTGTACTGGTCGTCGGTAAGCTGACCTGCGTCCTTCACTTGTTCTTTTACTTGATCTGCACGACGAGTTGCCATTTCCTCAGGTTTTGGCATTTGAAACTGTCCGCCACCGAACTGTGCGAATGATGAAAGCGATACAACCGCCAACATCAGAGTAAGAATGATTTTCTTCATAATTGAATAAGTTTAATTAAAAAGTTTAGTTAAAAGATACGATTAGGTAGTACTTTCGTTGGATAAGACGCTTGCAGAAACAAAAGGTTTAAAGAAAAAGTGAAAAAAAAGAGAGATGCATCAAGAAAAATGATGCATCTCTTCAGTAATCCCTTTTAAGTTAATGAATTTGAGTCTAAAATTACATGTTCTGACCCTGTGGACGCTGACCACCTTGTCCACGTGGACGACCGCCACCGAAGCCGCCGCCACCGCCGAAGCCGCCACCGCCTTGTCCCATACGCTGGCGACGCTCCTGCTGAGCCTTCTCATAAGCTGCAAACTGCTCTGCGGTCAGAATTTCCTTCAGCGCAGCGTTTGTTGCCTCTTGTTGCTTCTGCATTTCTTCGCGGTTAAACTGTGGGCGCTCGCCCTTCTCCTGAGCCTCCTTCATGCGAGCCTGCTGCTCCTGAGCCTGCTTCAGATAGAGGTCGTACACCTTCTTGTACTGCTCGTCAGAGATTTTGGCAGCCTCCTTAATCTGGTCTGCACGACGGGTAGCCTGATCTTCGGGTTTGAACTCGCGGCGCTGTCCGCCACCACCGAACTGAGCAAATGATGTGAGCGAAATCATCGCCACCATCATGGTGAGAATCAATTTCTTCATGCTGTTTGTTTTTTAAGTGTTAAGTGTTTTGGTTTATAAAAGAATAGTTGTTTGTTAATAGTCTTCCATCTAATTGTCAACCGTCAACTGTCAACTTTCACTTATTATGACCACCTCTTTTTCCAAAAGTTTATTCTTGGTGGACAAAAACTCACATTTTTCATTTTTTCATTCTTTCATTTTCTCAATTTTATCTATCTTTGCATATCAATCAAATGCTTATGAAGTGTTTTTATTCATTCACGTTAGTGCTTGTCAGTCTGTTTTTGCTGGGAGCTTGCAAACCTGTTCCTTCTGGACAGAAAGGAACTGCAGATGCTGACTCTGCTTCAACCATGTTGTTGGATTATGCCAAGGGTTTTCGAGTGAAGACCTTGGCGAATGGTGTGAAACTTGTTGATGTGGCTGACCCGCAGACGGATGAAGACCGCATGCCTGTGAGTTATCACTTTGCCTTGGTGCAGAAAGGGACAGAGGTAGAGGTGCCAGAGGATTACACGAGGGTGGAGGTGCCTGTGGAGCGGACTATTGTGATGACGATGCTTCAACTCTCCAACTTCATTGCGCTCGATGCGCTTGACGAGGTGAAAGGCATTACGGGCACGAAGAACCTCTTTAACAAGGACATCCGTCAACGAGTGGACGATGGAAAGATTGTAAAAATAGGAATGGAAGGCAATTTTGACACAGAGTTGATATTGGCTGCCAATCCCGAGGTCATCTTCATTTCGCCCTTTAAACGGGGTGGCTACGATGCCATCAAGGAGACGGGAGTGACGATGATACCTCATTTGGGTTATAAGGAGTCGCATCCGTTGGGACAGGCAGAGTGGATGAAGTATGTGGGACTGTTCATCGGCAAGGAAAAGGAGGCTGAGGAGCTGTTCGAGGGCATCAAGAAGCGTTACCTCGCTTTGGCAGAGAAAGTTTCACAGACGACGGAACGCCCCACCGTGTTCAGTGGCGAGATGCATGGCGGCAACTGGTTTGCCGTGGGCGGCAAGAACCATCTGGCACAGCTCTTTCGTGATGCTGGTGCAGAATATATTCTTAAGGATGACAACACCGGTGGAGTGCCCATTGAGTATGAACAGATGTATGCCACAGCTGCCTATGCCGACTATTGGCGAATCCTCAATAGTTATCAGGGCGATTTCTCCTACGATGCGCTGAAAGCCTCAGAACCTCGCAACGAGCTGTTCAAGGCGTTCAGGGACAAGCACGTCATCTACTGCAACATGAAGCAGACACCCTATTATGAGTCCTCCCCTGTAGAGCCTGATGTGCTGTTGCAGGACTTGGTGGCTATCTTCCATCCAGAAGTGATGGACAAAGCATATCAACCACGCTATTATCATCTGTTGAAGTGATGAAAATTGCTTCCAAATACATATTGCTGTTGCTCGGCACCCTTCTTTTCTTCGTGCTCAACCTTCTGTTGGGGACGGTTCATATTCCCATTGACGCTATCTTGTCCATACTCTTCGGTGATGAGAGTCAGCCCGAAATTTGGCACAACATCATTCTCAGTTCGCGTGTGCCACAGGCATTGACTGCCACCGTGGCAGGAGCTGGACTGGCAGTGAGCGGTTTGCAGATGCAGACCGTGTTTCGCAATCCGTTGGCGGGTCCATCGGTGTTGGGTATCTCTAACGGCGCTTCGTTGGGCGTCGCCTTCATCGTGCTGATGTCTGGCTCGCTGGGTGGCGTAGCATTAAGTCGTCTTGGATACTTGGGCGATGCAGCCATGTCCATTGCTGCCATCGTGGGTTCGTTGGCAGTGATGGCACTCATTCTTTATGTGTCGCAGAAAGTGAAGGGCAACGTCACTCTGCTTATCATCGGTGTGATGATAGGCTACCTTGCCACCGCCATCATCGGTGTGATGAAATTCTTTTCGGCAGAGGAAGACGTGAAAGCGTATGTTGTGTGGGGATTGGGCTCTTTTGCCCGAGTGTCGGGCGACCAAATGATGCTTTTCGTAGGTTTGATGACGGGGCTGTTGCCGCTGAGCATGTTGCTCTGCAAAACCATGAATCTGTTGTTGCTGGGTGATTACTATGCCAGCAACCTCGGCTTGAATCTGAAGCGTGCCCGTCTTCTGGTTATCAGCTGCTCAGGCATTCTTGTGGCGATTGTCACGGCATATTGTGGCCCCATCATGTTTATTGGTTTGGCTGTTCCACACTTGTGTCGTGCCATCTTCCAGACGAGCGACCACCGTGTTTTGATGCCTGCCACGATGCTGACAGGTGCTTGTCTGGCATTGATATGCAATCTTGTCGCACGCATGCCTGGCTTTGAAGGAGCACTACCCGTCAATAGCGTCACGGCTCTTGTCGGAGCTCCCATCATAGCGAGTGT
>CADBXS010000049.1:17454-18300 GCA_902798705.1 uncultured Bacteroidales bacterium | reverse complement strand
ACTCATATTTTGGAGATGTTTTTGTTCGTTTTTGAAGGAGTGATGCGGGCATCATGACTGAGAAAACGGGCGAAAACAGCCCAAAAGATGAGCACAACACGATAACAATATGAATATATCTAAATGTACCAAGTTATTTTTTTATCGTTACTTAGGTCCAAAGACTGGTAATGAACATCGGGCTTGCATTGTCTGCTCTCTTGAATCCGCATGATTCATAGAACCCCAACTCTTCATTATAGGCAATCAGTGCAATGCGCAAATAGGATTTGTAATGCTCTTTCATCAAGTCGAGAAGTTTGTGCCCAATGCCTTGCTGATGGTATTCGGGACGAACCAACATGTAATGAAGATAGGCCGTCATGATGCCATCGTCCATGCCGCAAACCATGCCAACCAGTTTGTCTCCATCCCAAGCCGAATATACTGTACTGAAATTCCGCATGGCTATGACTAACTTATCAGGGAAATGTCCTGACGACCATTTAACAGAAAGAAACAAATCTTCCAAGTCCTCTTTCTTGAACTCATGAATATCTTTATAAGTTATTTCCATAATAACTGAATTAGATTACAATTGTTTTACCATACTTTGGTCCCATTAAATTCATGAAAAATTCATGTTTAATTCAATGGTAATTGGCTTCGCCGAGCTTAAGGTTCGTGTTTAAAATTAAAAGTTTACGTGTATCATCTATTCATGTACCCTCCATCACACAATTTCCTTTCCGAAAGGAGAAAGGGCTAACCTGGCCAATCGGAAGTGCATCTTTCCGAATGGGATGCCGATGATGGTGATGTAGAACACGATACCGAGAAAGATGTGGCTAATCCATATCCAAATGC
>CADBXS010000049.1:0-17362 GCA_902798705.1 uncultured Bacteroidales bacterium | reverse complement strand
GAACGGGATACCGATAATCGTAATGATTAGAAAGACTCCTGCCAGCAAATATTCTAACGCGATTTCCAAGCCGCCAAAGATAACCCAGATGATGTTTCCTAATGTTTTCATGTTTTCTGTCTGTTTTTTGTGAGTGAGTTGCAAAGATAAGAAAAATGGCATGAAATCTACGCGTTTTCGTGCAAAACATTCCATTCATCAGAATCAAAAAGACTGGAATAGGGAACAGAACTGCAATCCGTGGTTTGGTTTGTATAATCCGTGGTTTGGATTGCACAATCCGTGCTTTGGTTTTTGTAATCCGAACTTTGAATTTGAGTTTTGCTCGAAGGAAAGGGAAATTGAGAAAGGTTTGTTACATAGTTTCATCTGAATGTTACAACTTTGAAAGTCTGCTGCAAAGGAAGTTTGTACTTTTGCAGCAGATTTTTTTTGAACGATTAACACCTGATGAAACAATGAGAAAACAACTATGGATGACGATGCTGTGCTGTCTGCTCTGTGGATGGCAGATGGGACGGCCGACCTCAGTTGAACTGGGTAGGAGGTACGCCGTACATCGTTCGGAAACTGCGACTGAAGTAGCTGATGGAGGAGAAGCCTGTGGCATAGCTCACTTCGGTGACGGTCAGCTTGCCTTCGCGCAAGAGTTCTGCTGCATGGCGCAGGCGGATGGTGCGTATGAATTCAGTGGGCTTCTGACCTGTAAGTGATTGGATTTTGCGGTAGAAAGTCATGCGACTCATGCAGAGGTCGCGGCTCAGTTCTTCCACCGTGTATTGGTCATTGCTCAGGTTCTTTTCTACCTGGGCAATGGCTTTTTGTAGAAGTTCGTCTTCGGGTTGTAAAGGCTGTTGGTTGACTACAGCCTCGTCAGTCGTCTCGCTGGCAGAGCCCGACTCAGTGGCTGTTCCTGCTTTGATGGTGCTGTTGTTGGTCATCGGTGCCTTCATCAATTCGAGGAAGCGACGACGCTGACGCCGAAGCAGATGGTTGTGGACGATGAGTGAAACGATGGTGACGAGCAAGAGTGCATAGATGCACCACATCCACCACGAAGTGAGCCATTGCGGCAGACGTTCCACGATGGTGTTGCGCTCGGGATGGCTCCAATGGCCAAGGTGCGCGGTCTCTTGCAACTCGATGCAATAGATGCCATCTGCCTCACGGCTCTGCTGGCGAAGTGTTTGGCGCTGCGTGTCGTAGAGTCGCACATAGCGGTCGCAGACAATGATGAGCCGTCCTGCACTGTCGGTTCGTAAGTCGTTGATGCCGTCGCCGTGTTCGTTCGTGGCATAGTCGTCAGTGCTCAGTTGTCCGTCTTTGTAGCGATAAATCTGTCCGAAGATGGTGCCGAGCCACAGGCAGCCGTCGGAGGTGAAGCAGAGAGCCGACACATCGGGCACATTGGTAATGGCGGTTTTGACTTGACCCGTGTTGATGTCGAAGCGTTGGATATCCTTGCCCATGGCTAACCACAATCCACCCTGCCCATCGTCGGCCATGGCGGTAGGGCGTGGAGATAACTCTGCCACTTGGCTCACGCTGTCAAGAGTGCATGACAATAGGCGCTCTCCGTCGGTTGCCCAGATGCCACCGTCAGCACGCCAGGTCATGACGGGCTGCAGGGGAGCGTTGGAATAGGTGATGCTCCGCTCTGTTCCGTCAGTTATGGCGACAATGCCTTGTCGTTCGCGAAATTCCCAACGAACGTTGTTGCTGATGATGGCAGCATCGTACCAAGGTGGGGTAGGCTGTCCGACAACAAAGGCACCAGGCATACTTCCTGCCACAAGCAACTGCCCGCGACGATTCAGAGAGAGGCGGTTGAGCACTTTCTTGCCTTCAGGCACAAAATCATCGGTAGGCAAGGCTTCCAAAGTTTGACCGATGCGGAAAAGCGATAGGTTGTCGATGGTTGTCATCCACAAATAACGTCCGTCGGCAGACAGTTGCAGGTCGATGCAGATGTTTTGTCCTGTTGTCGCTTGTGGTTCCACCGTGCCATCGCTGGGGTGATAGCGCACGATGCCTTGTCCCACAGTGCCCATCCACAAGTCGCCGGTCGTTGGATCGTCGGCCATGTCCGATGGTACGCAGTCCATGGGCCATGCCGCTTCGTTGAATGTTGTTCCGTCTTTCAGTCGTTGATTGTTGTTCCGTCTTTCAGTAGGAGTCCACCGTTCCATTGAGTTGCCCAGATGCGCCCACTTTTGTCTTCAAAAAGGTGTGAGACGTAGCAATCCGTCCCCTTCCAACGAGAAGCGTAGGTGGTTTCCAGCGTGAGGGCTGAATCCTTGTTGGAATAGGAATATTCGTAAATCTTTTTGTTGGAAGTGAGCAGCACTCGTCCGTTGCGAGTCACGAGGATGTCGTCAATGCGCTTGGCATCCACCTCTACGAGTTGCTGGATGGAAAAATCGCGTTTGTCGAGTAGGTATGCTCCATGAAAAGTACCAATAATTATGTGTCGGCCCACTTCAGCCAGACAACCGACGTTGTTGCTGCCCAGCAGGTCGGGATGGTCGGCGTCGCTGCGAAAGATATCCACTTGTTGCCCATCGTCTCTACAAATGCCTCCTCCTTCAGTGGCATACCAAAGGCAGCCTTCGCTGTCTTCCATGAGGTACAAGATGCGCTCCGAGGAGAGCAATTCGCGGTTGGGAAGTGACAAATGTTGAAAATCCTGCGCTGCCATACAGAGCGACAGGAGAAACAAAAGTAAGGTTAGTATGTGGTTTCGTGTCATTTGTTAGCAAATTGAGTCACAAAGTTATGAATTTTCCGCCATAAACTTACATTTTTGGTTTAATTGTTACATTTGTTCAACTCAATGTGCGCATTTTTCAAATATAAACTGACGATTCTTTTGTATATTTGCAAACAAAACTCAAATTCTCATTCAGTCATGAAAAAGCAAATTCTCTTGGTTTTGGCACTGATGGCCTTCTGCTGTTCTGTTTTGGCACAAGGTCCACGCCAACGCGGTCAGCGCGAACCGTTCCAAACAGAAACCCCTATGGTACACGACCCTGTGATGGCTCGTGACGGTGACACGTACTACCTCTTTGCAACGGGCATGGGCATCCAGCAGATGACTTCGAAGGACCGCAAGACTTGGACGGTGCTGCCACAGCCAACGATGACCGTCATTCCTGGTTGGACAACCGACTCCGTGCCTGGGTTTGGCAGTCATGTTTGGGCTCCAGATGTAATTCAGTGGCACGGACGCTGGTGGATGGCTTACAGTTGCTCCACCTTCGGCAAGAACGGCTCCGCCATCGGTCTGCTTAGCAGTCGCTCGTTGGGAGCCAATCTGTGGAAGGATGAAGGATGCATTGTGACCTCGCGTGAGAAGCGCGACAACTGGAATGCCATCGATCCGAACTTTGTTATCGACGATGCCACCGACACGCCGTGGATGGTGTGGGGTTCGTTCTGGGATGGCATTCAGATAGCACGTCTCGATTCCACGATGCACATCGCTCAGGGTGAGAAGCCTCGCACTATTGCACGGCGTTATGACCCGAACTACAAGCCGACGGAGCCAAACCCTACTTCAAGGTATGCTGGTACGAATGCGATTGAAGCACCATTCATCTTCAAGCATGGCGGCTATTACTATCTCTTTGTTTCGTGGGATTACTGTTGCCGTGGCTCCAAGAGCAACTATCGTGTGGCGGTGGGTCGCAGTCGTACTGTCGATGGCCCTTATCTCGACCGTAACGGCAAGGACATGCTCATGGGTGGAGGAACGCTCTTCTTAGAGGGTGACAAGAAGGAATTTGAGGCGGCTGGACACTGTGCTGCCTACACCTTTGATGACACCGACATCTTCATCTGTCATGGCTACAGTGTGGCTCACAATGGTGGGGCCATACTTATTCAGCGCCCTATCGTCTGGACTGCTGACGGATGGCCAACGCTGAAGAGTGAAAAGTGAAGAGTAATAAAGTGAAGAGTAGGGTGTGAAGCGTGAAGCGATTTCGCTCGGAAACACTTTTCATTTTTCATTTTTAATTCTTAATTTCTATTATACTATGCGTCATTTTATTCTTTCAGTTTTATGGACAGCCATAGCAGCCACAGCCATGGCGGTGGTGCCTGGTGACAACGACTTTGTGAAGGGAGCCGATGTGGGTTTCCTCCCAGGGCAGGAAAAGCGCGGAGTGGTGTTTCACGACCGTCAGGGACGTGAGCGTGAGTGCTTGGAGTTGCTGAAGAACGACTACCAGATGAGTGCCATCAGAATGCGTGTGTGGGTGAATCCACGTGGTGGCACGAACGACAAGAACGAACTGCTGGCCATGGCAAAGCGCGTGAAGGCACTTGACATGGACTTGATGGTCGATTTCCATTATAGCGATTCATGGGCAGACCCTGGCAAGCAACCCATTCCGAAGGCATGGCTGGGACATTCGTTCGAGGAAATGAAACAAGACCTGAGGAACCACACCATCGAAGTGCTTTCGCTCCTGAAAGAGAACGGCATCAAGCCTCGATGGGTACAGGTGGGCAACGAAACGTCGAACGGAATGCTGTGGAGCGTGAAGACCAACGAACGCGGTTGGGAAGTGAAAGACTCCTTGGGCCATCCTATCATTACCCATTCCATGGGGCACATCAAGACTGAGCCTGCACAGTACGCAGGATTTATCCGTGCTGGCTACGATGCTGTGAAGGAAGTGTTTCCCGATGCCATCGTCATCGTCCATCTCGACCGCGGTCATCTTCAGAGTCTCTACGACCACAACTTGGACACCATCTTGAAATATGGTGGACGCTTCGACATGATTGGCATGTCGCTCTATCCCTATTGGGCAAGGGACGGGCATCCCGAACTGAAGGCCGACGACATCATCACCGACTGCATGGCCAACATCCGCCACGTCAGCGAGAAGTACGGCTGCGACGTGATGATTGTGGAAACGGGTTATGAGGTTGACGAACAGCATCCCGAGGTGATGGAAGAAGGTCGCCGACAATTGACTCGTGTCATCCACGAGGCACGCACCTTGACCAACGGCCATTGTCGCGGTGTGTTCTATTGGGAACCGCAGTGCCTGCCTGGTGGGTATAAGTTAGGTGCTTTCGACCACAACGCTTCGCCCACAGTCATCATGGATGGATTTATCGAGAACAATCAAAAATGAATAGAACAATGAAGAAACTACTGATTGCATGGATGCTGTTGCTACCGCTGGCGGTGGTGGCACAGACGAGTGAGAGACAGATTACCGTGACGGAAAACATCCCTTACCGCACGGATGTGGGAAAAAGCACCGTGCTCGACTTGGCAAAGCCCATGTTCGGTGCACAGACCAACCGACCTGCCATCCTTATCATTCATGGGGGAGGCTGGAGTGCAGGCTCCAAGAACGATGCAGTCTATCGCAGCCTGATGGTAGATTATGCCATGAAGGGATACGTGGTGGCCAACATGAACTATCGACTTACGCAGGAGGCACCGATGCCAGCCTGCATCGAGGATGTGCGCTGTGCTGTGCGCTGGATGAAGGCACATGCGCAGCAGTTGGGCATCGACCCCAACCGCATCGGCACCTTTGGCCATTCGGCTGGCGGACACCTCTCGTTGATGCTCGGAGTGAGTGCCGACAGCCAGGCTTTCACAGGCGAGGCCAATGGTCCGTGGATGGATCAGTCGTGCAGTGTGGCCTGTGCCGTGGGTGGCGCACCTCCTACGGAGATTGGCAATCCTAACAGTCCGTGGTCGGCACACAACGAGTGGTGGCCTATCGGCTACATCGGCAAGCAAAGCACACCGATTCTCGTGCTGCAAGGTGGTGAAGACCCTATCGTGCGTCCGAACCTCACGGAAGACTGGGTGACGAAGATGCAACGGGCTGGTTCGCCTGTGGATTATGTGAAGGTGCATGGCAACCACGGCGTGGCTTTCGACCAACAGCTGGAGTTCACACGTCCTGCTATGGATGCTTTCTATGCCCGTCATCTGAAATTCGACGACCCCGATGTCAAGGTAGAGCAAATGAAGGTGCCCGATTATGGTGGCAGCGGCCCTTATAAGTCAGTGGCTGTGCGTGAGCGCACGTTGCCCGACTTCGTGGTCTATCACCCTGTGAACATGAACATGGCTGTGGCTCGCGAGAAGGGCAAACTCCCTGTGCTGGTCTTTGCCAATGGCGGTTGCATGGATACAAGCATCGGTTACGAGAACATGCTGACCGACGTGGCTTCCTATGGATACATTGTCGTTGCCATCGGAGAGTTGCAGATGTTTGCTCAGCATGAGAAGGATCAGCACACGCCTTCCTCGATGGTTGCCAAAGCACTCGACTGGATTACCCAACAAGCCAACGACCCTGCTTCTCACTACAACACAGTGATGGATGCCGACCGCATCGCTGCTGCAGGACATTCATGCGGAGGAGCGCAGGTGCTCTATAATGCAGCCGACAAGCGTCTGAAAACCTATCTGATTCTCAATGCAGGAATGGGTAAGATGGAGATGGCAGGTGCCAGCAGCAAGTCGCTCAAGAATCTGCACGCCCCAATCCTCTATCTCGTGGGTGGCAAAACCGATGTGGCTTGGCCGAATGCACAGATAGACTATCAGGCCATCAAGAAAGTTCCTGTGGTTTTGGCCGACAACACCACTAGTGGACATGGTGGCACTTACGAGCAGCCTAATGGTGGTGCCAATGCTCGCATGGTACGCGCTTGGCTCGATTGGCAACTGAAGGGAAAGAAGGAAAACGAGGCGCTTTTCCTTCGCAACGAACTCAACGACTATCAAGGCTGGACCATGATGCATAAAAACTTCAAGTAGGCTAGTTCAGCCTACTTGAAGTTTTTCAATCCTAATACTTGGGGGGTGACTATTTCGATGGAAAAACCTTATTCGTCCATCGGGTAGCGCACTCCCCATTTTTTGCGCAAATCATCCATCAGTTGCATGATGTAGAGCGTTTCTTCCAGTGGCATTTCGCGTGGTTCCAAGCGTCCTTCCAAGAGTGCTTTGCGACAACTGAGGAACTGATATTCGTAACCTGTAATCTGCTCAGGCACATGGATATCTTCCACAAAGACGCCATCGTGGGTGTTCACGGTGATGCACTGAGGGTTGTTGATGTTGTCAATCACCAAATTGCCGTCAGTACCCGCGATGACACCGATGTTCTTTCCCACGCAGGCAGCACTCGATTGCAAGTTGCACAGCACTCCGTCGCTGAGTATTAGCGTCATGGCATTCGTCAGGTCGGTGCCCGTTTTGCCTTTCACGCAGTGACCGTCGATGCTTACGATATCGGAAGGGAAGAACATCCGCACGAAGTTGAGCGCATACACACCTAAGTCGAGTAGGGCACCGCCACAGAGGTCGGGGCGCATGATGCGTGGCTTTTCACCCATCGAATAGCATAAGGTGGCGGTCACGAGGCGTGGCGTTCCGATGCGTCCGCTGCTGATGAGCTCGCGAACGATGCTGACGGCAGGTTGGTAGCGCGTCCAGATGGCTTCGGCAATGAACACTTTTCTTTCTCGTGCCAAATCAACGATTTCCTTTGACTCTCGGAGGTTGGCCATGAAGGCTTTCTCCACGAGGCAGGGCTTGTTGGCAAGAAGGGCTTGGCGTGTGACGTCGTAGTGGTGTGAGTGAGGCGTACCCACATACACCAAGTCCACATCGGGATCGGCTATCAGTTCGGCATAAGAGCCGTAAGCCTTGGCGATGTCCCATTGCTTGGCGAAACGGTCTGCCGTCTCTTGGTTTCTCGACCCCACGGCGTAGGCTTCTGCCTCTTTCAGTCCGCGGAGTGTGATGGCTGCCTTTTCAGCTATCCAGCCAGTACCGATGATACCGACTCTCAGAATTTTGTCACTTTTCATTTTTTATTCTTCATTTGTGCTTTCGCATTCTCTTGTGCTTCTATCACTTGGTCGCACCAAGCATCAAATTCAAGGTCTTCCACTTGCAATTCTGGATGAGCAAGGATGTAGGCCACGCAGCGGCGCACACCTTCGTCGAAGCGTGTGGTGGCTTGGAATCCCGGAACGGCTTTCTTCAGTTTGCTGCAATCGAATACCACCGTCACAGCCTTGTCGCCTAACAGATTTCCGGTGAAGTCGTAGTCTTTCGGCGCAACAGATGCTAAGAAATCGGAAGCCACGTAGTAAGGTCGGAATGACACACCGAGCGCATTGGCAACGCACTGATAGATTTGATTCCAGGTGAGGCTTTCGTCGCTCATAATCTGGAATGCTTCGCCAATGGCTTTGGGATTGCCGAGCAGACCAATGAAACCTCGGGCAAAGTCCTCGTTCCAAGTCAGTGTCCACAGCGAACTGCCGTCGCCTTGCACAATGACGGGTTTGCCGTCGAGCATTCGCTTCAGCACTTGCCAACTGCCTTTTGGTCCGTGAACGCTTACTGGCACGCTGCGTTCGCAATATGTGTGCGAAGGGCGGATGATGGTGACAGGAAATCCTTCTTCACGATAGTGTTTCATCAGCAGTTCTTCGCAAGCTATCTTGTTGCGCGAATACTGCCAATAAGGATTTGCCAGTGTTGTGCCTTCGGTAATGACATGACTGCGGGCCGGCTTGTTGTAGGCAGAAGCAGAACTGATATACACGTATTGGCGCGTGTGTCCGCGGAACAGTTGGATGTCGCGCTCTACCTGTTCAGGCAGAAAACCAATAAATTCGCAGACTGCATCAAAGAACTCATTGCCGATTTGTCGCTGCACATCGTCCGTGTCGTTGATGTCGGCAATGACTTGTCGTACGTTGGCAGGCACTTCGTCTTTCCGATTGCCTCGGTTGAGGAGCCACAGGTCGTGGCCTTCTCTTGCTAATTGTCGGGTGATGGCACTGCTGATGGTGCCTGTCCCGCCTATCATTAATATTTTCATGTGAGTTAATAGTTGATAGTTAAAAGTGAAAAAAGTCTCCGAGTGAAATCGCTTTACGCTTCATACCCTATTCTCCACGCTTCACACGCTACTTTTCACGCTATTCCTCGCTTTATCCTCTTGCCATCTTGTAGATGGCTTCCATGTCGTCGGCATGCAGCACTTTCAGACCACCGCAAGTGGCTGTGTAGTCGTGACTGCATTTGCGAACCATCTCATGGATTTCCTCATCGGTGATGTCTCGTCCGATGAGTTCCTTGATGTTGATAGGCATGCCGATGGCATGGTAGAAGCACTCCATGGCCTCGATGCCTCGAAGGGCGGTTCCCTCTGGGTCGGTGAAGTCGTTTGGCACATCCATCACGTTCACAGCAAAGCGCACGAAGCGACTGAGGTTCTCGTGCAGGGTGTAGCGAGCCCAACTTGGCCAGATGGCTGCCAGACCAGCACCATGTGTCACGTCGAACATACCGCTCAGTTCGTGTTCCAACTGGTGGGTTGCCCAGTCTTCTTCCACACCGCAGCCGGTCAGTCCCCAATGTGCCACACTGCCGCCCCACATGATTTGTGCACGATTGCGATAGTCCTCAGGGTTCTTCAGTACTGCGAACACGGCTGTCTTCATGCGGCGTAGCACGGCTTCAGCCAGTTCGGTCGTCAAGTCCATGTCGTCATCCTTCGTGAAGTAGCGCTCCATCGTGTGCATCATCATGTCGGTCACACCTGCTGCCGTCTGATAAGGAGGTAGGGTGAAGGTGCGGCATGGATTCATGATGGCGAACTTCGGACGCAGGATATTGTTGGAGTAGCCCAACTTCACATCGCCGTCCTCGTTGGTGATGACGGTTGCTTCGCTCATTTCGCTTCCCGCAGCAGGTATGGTCAGCACAGCGGCCACAGGCAGACAAGCGGAAGGATGCGACTTGCCCAAATAGAAGTTCCACACTTCCTCGTCGGTCACCACACCCATGGCGATGGCCTTGCCTGAGTCGATGACGCTACCACCACCAACGGCAAGGATGAAATCCACTCCCTCCTGACGGCACAGTTCAATACCCTTGTGCACCAGCGACAGGCGTGGGTTTGGCACTACACCACCGAGAGTCACGTACTCGATGCCGCCTTCCTGAAGCAGTTTGCAAACCTTGTCGAGCAGTCCCGATTTGATAGCACTCTTTCCACCATAGTGAACCAGCACTTTCTTGCCACCATATTTCTTCACCAGTTGAGCAACTTGCTCTTCCGAATCTTTTCCAAATGCCACCTCCGTGGGTGCATAGTAATTGAAATCTCTCATGTGTTCCTTGTTTTTATTATTGATGTTTTTATTTCTTTTCCTTTACGATGCCTTTCAGTGAGGCGCCAAAGATGATGTATTGTGTGTTGCCAGCGATGGTGCCTTCGTTCTGTCCCCAGAGGAAAGGCCAGTCGTCGAAGTTCTCGAAGTGGTCGGGCTTACGGAACAGCAAGCCTGGTGCCACATTGCCAGGGATGAACGAGAAGTCTGCGCGGTTGTTGCCATAGAACACTTGCTTCGGACGGGTTGCTCCCACCACAGCCACAAACGAATAGTTGTGGTAAGGATGACAACCGTAGAGCCAGTTGGCTACGCGATAGATTTCATCCTTCTTCACGATGTCGGGGAAATAGAGGTGGGCATAGTTCACGGTGATGCCGAAGCTGAGGACACCGCCTACACCTGCCCAGTTGCCCAGTCCGATAGGCACGCCGTAAGGATTCTGGCGGTCGAAGTCGTGGATGTAGTCATTGTATTTCTCCACGTAAGGGCACAACTTGTTTTTGTACGTTTCTCCCATGTAAGGCACTGCGTCCAGTGCTGTCATCATATTAGCCGAAACATTCTGCTCCAGTGCATTCCATATTTGTTCTTCGAACTTGTCCAAATAGTGCTGCTCCTTCGTTGCGATGTAGAGTTGCAAGTTGGTGCTCATGTTGCCCCTTTGGTTGCGGTTGCGTCGTGCAGGCTGACGGCTGACGAGTTCATTGGCTTCCTGCGTGAGTCGCTTCGACTGTGTAAGGGCACGTTCTGCCAGTTCGTCGTTATAGCCTTTCAGAGCACGACTGGCAGCGGCAAACATGGCAGCGGCACGGAGGTCGAGCTGTGGATTGCGGGTGGTGAATGCCCACATGTCATCGGGTGTTCCACTGCGCTTGCCGTCGGCCGACACTTCGTAAGGCTTCAGACTTGGGTCGTAGTGCAATCCGTCGGTGATGCTCGCTGCATCGCCCAGGTGGTGATAGTTGTCGAGAACGGAGTTGGAGAGCGTCTGCGACATGTGTCCTATCTGTTCGGCCTGTGCCACGAGATTGAGCACGCCATGCTCGATGAACTGCAGTATGTCGGGCACACCGTCGGGACGGTGCAAATCCACATAGCGTTGTTCTTCGCTCACGAAGGTCTCGTCGCGCTGAGGCTTGAACAGTTCCCATGTGCGGATGAAGTTCTCAACCACACTGATGTTCGAACCCGTCTCAATGTCGAAGTCGCCAGCATCGAAGAATCCGCCCACGTTCAGTCCTGGAATCAATTCGTAAGGCTTGTATTTCGTGTCGGTCGTTGCTCCTTGACTGTGCAGGTCGAAGTGGTCGCTTGGTGGCGCTTGCAGATAACCCTCCTTGAAAGGCTCTCCGTGCCAGGTGCGATAGCCCTCGTTCACATACATGTGGTTCATGTGGATAGGAACCCACACGTCGGTCGTGGCATCGGTGATTTTGTCATACACGTGCTCATCGATGAGGAAGTTATTCGTCTTCGTGTCGCCATATTGGATGTAGTAGATGCCTGGCTCGCGCACACTCGAGAAGTCGAACTTCACATAGTTGTATTTGTAGTAGTTGCCCCACGATGAGATTTTTCCCTGAAACGCTTTCTCCTGGGTGCCATCGGCCTTGATGCGGAAGAGCTGTGCCGTTGGCTTCACCTTGTCGTTCTTGTCCAGTTCGATGACTGCCACCTTCGACTGTTCGGGTGTGTAGCCCACTTGCGAGAAACCGATGTTTGGTTCCCGAATCCAGTTAGGCACAGCGTATGGCTCCACGATCCATGTCACCACCTTACCCGTCTTGTCCTTCGGCAGTACGGTTCGCAGTACGAACCAACCATTCTGTGCCAGCATTCGTCCGTCGAAGAGCTTCAGTTCGCTGTCGCTACTGATGCGAATCATCCGCTCGGGCTCGTCCATCGCCATCACGATGTCGTGTCCTGTTTCGAGTGGTAGCGGATCGACAAAGCGGTCCGTACCTCGGTCGTCGTAGGTCTTGAATCCCTTGAACTGGCGAGGCTTCTCACTGTTAGGACGCGTCACGGTCTGGCTGGTGGCATAGCGTGGAAAGCGGTTGAGCCGTCCATCCATCGTGAAGGTCTTCAACCAGTATTGTGAAGGCAGGAACTCCAAGTTGAATCCCGCCTCGCCTGCCAATGCTGCTGGAACAGGCTTGTCGAGCCACACGGCTATCTCCACGCTCTTGCCCTTGGCAGTCACCACCACGCGACTGTCGAAGTCGTAGTCGTCGTAGCGCATACCCACTTCGATGCTTCCCTTCTCCTTGTCCACCTTTCTGCTTGTCATCTTGGGCACCAGGTCCCATTGCTCGGGCGTGTTGTTGAGGCGGACAGCACCGCCTTGCACGGTTCTCACGCCGTGATGGATGATTTCGATGCCAGAGTTCTTTTCATCGTTGAATCCACCATTGAAGCTGTTGCTGAACACAAGCACATTCACGCCCTGACGCTCGAAGTATTCCAGGTCGTTCAGTTTCAGGTCCTGTGCCTGCACCATCGTTGTTGCGACCAAGAAGGCCACAAGGTTTAAATACCTTTTCATAGTCTTGTTATCTTTTTCGTTATCTCCGTCCCCACTTCTTGTCGTAGCGTCCTTCGGTATCTACCTTTCCACCAAACATATTCAGTCGGTAGCGCACGTGGAGCATGGCATAGCTGTTGATGCTGTTGAAGTGGGTGTCGCTGCGTCCCGTGGCACTGATTCTGCGCTCAAAGTTGCTCTGCTGGTTCAGTAGGTCGTAGAAGTTGAGAGCCACGACCAGGGTTTTGCTCTTGAGGAAGGCTTTCGACACTTGCCCGTTCCAAATCAACTCGTTGGTGTTCATAGCAGGGTCGTTGTAGCCTCGTCTGCTGTGCTCGTGAATGTTCGTGCTGATTTCGAAGTTGAGCGGCAGACGCACCAGAATCTGTCCGCCGTAGCTGAACTGCCAAGTGTCGAGGTTGGCATTGGGTTGTAACTCGTTGCGTGTGTGTTGGAAGTTGGCGCGTCCGTCCAAACTCACTTCCAGCCAGTCATTGCGGAAGCTGGCCGTGACGCGCTCGTTCATGTTGGTGGAACGAGTGTAGTTTTTCTTTGCGTCCGCTTTCTGCTGCGCCACATAGCTCACGTAATTGTTGTAGCGTAAGCGGGTGTCTGTACTGATGTTGAAATGGGCAGCAGAATCCACCGCCGTGTTGAAGGTGAATCCACCATCGGTATTCCAGTTGCCATTGATGTTCTCAGGCCTCGATATGCTTCCACCTGTATCGGCATTGTAGCGAACGAGGTTCGAAATGGAATTGCGGGTGGTGCGGAAGTTTGCATACACCACGACGGAGCGCTTACGCTTGGAGATGTAGTTATTGTAATAGATGTTGAGGGAGTTGGTGAATTGAGGTTTCAGACCGGGATTTCCCTTCGTGATGTAGAGCGGGTTGGAGTCGTCGGTGATGTCGAGCAACTGGGTGATGTCGGGCTGACTGGTGTCGCCGCGATAGTGAAACCAGATGTTGCTCTGCTCATGAAACTTATAGTGGAAGTCGATGGTCGGCGTCAGGTTCATGACGTTTCGGATGGTATCGACATACACACCGCGGTAGTCCTGAATGAAGTTCGACCGCTGGGGTTGTGCCAGCACACCCACGTTGTAGTCGTATTTCTCCTGCCAGTGGCGCAGGGTGAGGCGGATGTTGTGCGTGTAGTTCTTGTATTCGGAATAGCGACTGAGCGAACGGTCCAAGAAGTCGCTCAGCGGTCTGTCGAGCGAGGCAAACTGTGACGTCTCGCCAATCCAAGCATCCCAGTTGCGGTACTCAGGAGTGATGCCCGAGAACAGGTCGATGTCCTCCTTGCTGAAGTCGTAGGTCTGTCGGTCGCTCTTGTTGCGGTTGAAGCGCAGTTCATAACTGGCCTGCAGGTGCGCTCCCTTCCATAGTGGTTCGCTATAGGTGGAACTCAGCACATAGCCGCGGTTTTGACTGGGGGTGGTGTTGTAGCGGGCGGTGAAGTAAGTGGAGTCCTGTCCTGCTTGGTTCTTCACGCGGAAGAGCCTCACCTCGTTGTTCGATGCGTTGCGCTGCTGGTTGTTGCCGATGCTTCCTTCAATGCGCACAACGATGTTGCGCCCACGCGGATTCAGTCGTCTATAGAATTGCAACATGCCCCAGGCATTCTTGTTGTGCCCATAGCTCAGACTGTTGCTTTGGTTCTTGTTGACCGAGTAAGGCAAAAGTTTGGAATCTCGCTCGGAGAACACATCCTCGAGCGGATTCGTCACGTAGTCGTAAGGGTCGTTGCTGAACGTTGCAGATTTCGAATTACCAGTACCATCGTTCGTGCCATCGCTGCCGTTGGCACGGAACAGGATGTTGGTCAGCGTGTCGGGCTTCCACTCCAGTCGCATGTTTCCGTTTAGGTTGTTGCTGCGCGAAAGGTTCTTCGACTGGCTATTGTAAAAGGTGCGGTGGTCCTCGCTGTAGAAGTTCTCGCTTGTGTTCTCGTTCTGATTGTCGCCGTTGCGATGGTTCCAGCGCAAACTGGCGTCTATCCTCAGCTTCTTGCTGTCGTCGTAGTTGAAGTTGGCGCCCAGCATCTTGCTGGTGTTCAGTCCGCGACGGTTCCACTCTTCCTTGTTGTTGGCGTTGCCCAACACCATAAGGCGGGTATTGTCGGTGAAGCTGCTTCCCGTGCCGCGTGTGGCATAGCGTTCGTGTGTTCCCCCAGCCACATCTATGTTGGTCATGTAGCCGCGGTTCATGCCCTTCTTGATGGTGAAGTCCAGCACCGTTTCCTTGTTACCGTCCTCGATGCCTGTGATGCGGGCCTGATCGCTTTGCTGGTCGTAGAACTTCACGTTTTGGATAATCGAAACGGGTATGTTCTTCAGGGCGGTCTCCGTGTCGCCCAGCATGAATTCCTTTCCGTCAATCAGTATCTTCTTCACCGCCTTTCCGTTGACGGTGATATTTCCGTCCTCGTCGATGTCGGCTCCAGGCATACGCTTGATGAGTTCCTCAATGGCGGAGCCCTCTGGGGTGCGATACGCTTCGGGATTATATAGAAGTGTGTCTTTCTTTACCACCACTTGTGGAACCTGACTGGTGACGACAGCCTCTTTCAGCAAGACTGTCTCGGTGGCCATCTGCAATTCGCCCAATGCTTGGTTGCGCCCGTTGCGGATGGTTACTTCGCGTTCCAGTGTCCGATAACCTATCGAGGAGATTTTCAGTCGGTAGATGCCGTTCGACGGTGCCTGAACAGAGAAGCTGCCACGCTCGTTGGTGAGCGTGCCTCCTACGAACGAGCTGTCCTTGGCCCAAAATAATTGTACGGTGGCTTGCGATAGTGGCGATTTCTCAATAGCCTCTATCAAACGGCCACTAATCGTCAAACGTTCTTGCTCGTCCTGCGCGTTTGCACACAAAGCAAAACAACACAGCACGAACCATAAAAAGAGTTTGTATCTCATGCTTGTTCTCAAAAGATTAATTTACCTATATATATTCGAATATATTCTATGACAGAGATACAAGCAAAAAGTCAAATCGTAAAGCTCTGCTTTTATAGTATGTTAACACATTTGGGCGCATTTTGTCATCAAACCACGAACCAGTCGTTCGTCATCGCGACGAACGACTGGATGTGCGCACCTTCAACTATTAATCAAATTAAACAAAAGAGTTCTTTTCCTATCGAAGAACTATTTCACGTCGAGGTAGCTCTTCAGTGCCTCCACATAGTCCTCGAAGGCTTTCAGTCCTGTGGGCGTGATGCGGCAGACGGTGCAAGGCTTCTTGCCCTTGAAGGTCTTTTCCACCTCTATGTAGCCCGCCGCCGACAATTTGTCTATTTGCACACTCAGGTTGCCAGCCGTGGCTCCCGTCTGCTCCTTGATGTACGGGAACTCGGCGCCTTCGGCACTGATGAGCAGCGACACGATGGCCAGTCGCAGCTCGGAGTGCAGCAGTGGGTCTAATGGCTTGAACATATTGCTTACTTCTGTTTCTTGAGCATCCAGCCTGGGAGCGTCAGACCGAACAAAGCAAAAACAAATACTGACACACAAGGCAGGAACGTATTGGACTGTGCAACCATCTGTAGAGGTGCTCCACATCGAGCGAGAATCATCGAACCAATACCAGCATAACTGCCTATAGCAATGACCAGACTCGCAATGATGCCAAACCACACCAACCACTTGCTCTTCAAGATGTGTCCCGTCATGGCTACAGCCATTCCCATCAAGAGAATAATGATAGGTGAAAAATCCACATGGTGGGCAATAATCGCCGTAGGATTCGTCACAGAGTGATACAAAATGTAATTCCACACATTCGCCAAGATGAAGAAACCAAGTCCGAAAATGCCAAAAGTAATCCATGTTTTTCCCACAAGGCTTCCCACAAAACTCACGGGAGCGTGCTCGCGTTCCTTGTTATTAGTACGTATGATGAACAGGATAATAAACGGGAGCGCGAACCAAAGCAGATGACCTAAAGGGGTATTCAATAAGAAATTGACAATAGGCACAACTACAGCCATGCACATCGTGCAGAGACCAGAAATGTAGAGCGACTGCCCTGTGCTCTTCGATACAGCACGTCGGCTTTGGGCAATCTGCTCGGTGATGATTTCCAGACTGCGCTCAGCAGTCATGTTGATATTTTCTTCCATAACACAAATTTTTAAAAGGGTTGTTCTTTTCCAATTTTCATTTCTCCAGCCTTGTCCGTGCTCCTGCAGAAAGCGCAAACTCAGCCATTGTTGTTCGAACTACGCCGCAAAGATAAAGAAGTTTATTTTATAAACCAAATTATTCTACAAACTTTTTACGCTTTGCTGTTTTTTTTAACATTTCGCCTTGCAGAAGGAGGGTAGGAGCAACCGACGTACAATTCTTCAGCAAGGCACCAAACTACCCAACTATGCCCACCAAACCTCCCATTTATCCCACGCAAACTCCTCAACAATGAGGAAAAATCTCTATGGAAAACTTTTCCACATAAACGGAAAAGCTTTCCGTATAAACGGAGAACTTTTCCATTTGTACGGAAAACCACTCCGTAGAGTTTTTTCCCTCATTGAGGACAGTTTGTAACTATTCAGGCCCATACTACATCGCACCGTAATCAATGATTGCGATGTGGTGCATTTTATTCTATATACTTCTGCTTAGCCTTCGTAATAAGC
>CADBXS010000048.1 GCA_902798705.1 uncultured Bacteroidales bacterium | reverse complement strand
GCTGAATACAGAATGCAGAATCACGACTTGAAGTAAAATTAAACAGTAAAAATTATTTAATTTTTTTGCCGTTTTTTTCATGCTTTTCCGTAACTTTGCATTCTATTTTTAAAACAGAAGGTAAAAGAGGAAAAGTCACTGAATGATTGAGAAACATATTGTGCTGGACGACATCGACCTTTTGACTTTTTATGGTGTGAACAACATCCACCTGCAAATGATAAAGGCGCTGTATCCTAAATTGCGCATAGTGGCGCGAGGAAATATGATAAAAGTGCTGGGCGACGAGCTTGAAATGTGTTCCTTTGAGGAGAACATTGAGAAAATGCGTGCCCATTGCTCAAAGTTCAACTCGCTCAACGAAGAAACAATTCTCAACATCGTGAAAGGTGGAACTCCTGGTGCTGAAAAGGGAGATTCCACCGCTATTTGTTATACGGTTACGGGCAAACCGATTGTAGCTCGTAGCGAAAATCAGCAAAAACTCGTAGATGCCTATCAGCAAAACGACATGCTTTTTGCTACTGGGCCAGCAGGTTCTGGTAAGACATACGTCAGCATCGCCTTGGCCGTTCGCGCCTTGAAAAATAAGGAAATTCGCAAAATTGTTCTTTCTCGTCCTGCCGTTGAAGCAGGTGAAAAGTTGGGGTTCTTGCCTGGCGATATGCGAGAAAAAATAGACCCCTACCTCCAACCGCTTTACGATGCTTTGCAAGACATGATTCCTGCACAGAAACTGACGGAATACATGGAGCAGAGTGTCATTCAGATTGCCCCACTCGCTTTCATGCGTGGACGCACGCTAAACGATGCCGTTGTGATTCTCGATGAGGCTCAAAACACTACTACTCAGCAAATCAAGATGTTTCTCACTCGTATGGGACAGAACACCAAGATGATTATTACGGGCGATATGACACAAATCGACCTGCCTCGTTCTGAGCGTAGTGGATTGAAGGAAGCGATGCTTATACTCAAGGATGTGAATGGAATTTCGTTTGTTGAAATGAGTGAAAAAGACATCGTTCGTCATCGGCTTGTAACTCGAATCGTTAATGCATACGATGCATACGAAAAGAAGCAGAAGGAGGAAGCACTGTTGAAGAACGAAGAGTTGAAAACGAAGAATGAAGAAACAATCAAATAAATAATAGAATCAATGAAAGCTCTAACAAGAACTGATTTCAATTTTCCAGGTCAGAAAGAAGTGTATCACGGCAAGGTTCGCGATGTCTATAATATCAACGACGACATCCTCGTGATGGTAGCAACAGACCGCATCAGTGCATTCGATGTAGTTCTGCCTAAGGGTATTCCTTTCAAGGGACAAGTGCTCAATCAGATTGCAGCCAAGTTCCTTGATGCATCGAAGAATGTGGTTCCTAACTGGAAACTCGCCACTCCCGACCCTATGGTGACAGTAGGACTCAAGTGCGAAGGATTCCGCGTTGAAATGATTATTCGTGGCTACCTCACGGGTTCTGCTTGGCGTGAATATAAGGCTGGAAATCGAGAGATTTGTGGTGTGAAACTTCCTGATGGAATGAAAGAAAACGAAAAGTTCCCACGTCCCATTATTACACCTACGACCAAAGCAGATGAGGGACATGATGAGAATATTTCCAAGGAAGAAATCATTTCACAAGGACTCGTGAGCAAGGAAGATTATGAGGTGATGGAAGAATACACCTACGAGCTCTTCAATCTTGGCACGGAAAAAAAAAACAAAAAAGGACTGATTCTGGTTGACACGAAATATGAATTTGGAAAGCGCGATGGAAAAGTGTATCTCATCGACGAGGTTCATACTCCAGACTCCAGTCGTTATTTCTATGCAGAAGGTTATCAAGAGAAGTTCCTGAAGGGTGAACCACAGCGTCAGCTTTCAAAGGAATTTGTTCGTCAGTGGTTGATAGACCACAACTTCATGAATCAACCAGGTCAGACAATGCCTGAAATCACAGATGAATTCGCTGAATCCATTTCGGAACGCTACATAGAACTCTACGAGCACATCGTCGGTGAGAAATTCAACAAAGAAACATCGGATGAAGACCTTGCTGCTCGCATTGAGAAGAACGTGACGGAATGTCTGAAAACACTGAAACGATAAAAAGCAACAGTTTGTACGCACAAGAAGAAGTCAAACCATACGGAGAAAGTTCGTCAAAACGAGAGCAGGTGGAACGGATGTTCGACTCCATCGCACATTCCTACGACCTGCTCAACCATACACTTTCTTTAGGTATCGACCGAATTTGGCGGCGCAAAGCAATCAAGCATTTGCAGAGCACAGCCAAGATTCAGCCGAAGACGATTCTTGATGTGGCAACTGGAACGGGTGACTTCGCCATCTTAGCCCAACAGAAATTGCATCCAGATGCAGTTGTTGGAATAGATATTTCCGAAGGAATGTTGGCCATAGGGCGAGAGAAAGTGGAAAAGAAGGGATTGAGCGATATCATCTCATTCCAATATGAGGATTGCGAATCGATGTCTTTCAAAGACAATCATTTCGATGCCATCATTTCTGCATTTGCCCTGCGAAACTTTCAGAATCTTGACAAATGTTTGATGGAGATGAAGCGCGTGCTTGCTCCTCAGGGAAAACTGGTTGCTATAGATTTGTGTACACCTGTGTCGTTCCCTATGAAGCAGCTGTTTTGGCTGTATAAGAAAATCGTCATGCCGCTGATTGGGCGTTTCGTGTCACACGACAACCATGCTTACACTTATCTGCCTGAGACAATGGATGCTGTGCCACAAGCTGGTAGGATGGTTGAAATCTTTCAGAAAGCAGGACTGAAGAATGTGAGCTATAAACGACTCATTTTTGGAATGTGCATTCTGTATTCAGCAGAAAAATAAAATAGAACAATTCTAATAAAATCACAACATGGACACTTACGGACTCATCGGATATCCTCTTGGACATTCTTTCTCGCGCAATTTCTTTACTGACAAGTTTGCCAGCGAAGACATCGATGCTGAGTACAAAAACTTTGAAATCCCTTCCATCGATGATTTGTCTTTAGTCATCACCAAAAATCCAAAACTGAAAGGATTGAATGTGACTATTCCATATAAGGAAAAGGTGATGCCATTTCTCGATGAGATTGACAGGGAAGCACGTGCCGTTGGTGCCGTGAATGTGATTCGCGTGGAGCATAAAGGAAAAAGTGTGAAACTCATTGGCTACAACTCTGATGTTATCGGTTTCACCAATTCCATTGAACCACTTTTAAAACCTCACCACAAGAAAGCTTTGATTCTTGGTACAGGTGGAGCGTCAAAGGCTGTGTATTATGCCTTGACGAAGCATCTGGGCTTGGAAGCCGTTTTTGTGTCGCGCTACAAGCGTCCACACACCGTGGTATATGAAGATTTGAATGAGGCAGCCGTGAGGGAGTACGAAGTCATTGTGAATTGTACTCCTGTGGGCATGTTTCCGCATCTTAACGAAGCTCCGAAAATTCCATACGAGGCTTTGAACGAAAACAATTTGCTCTTCGACTTGATTTACAATCCTGAAGAAACCTTGTTTATGCAAAAAGGAAGGGAACAAGGAGCCATCGTGAAGAATGGGCTCGAAATGCTGGTGCTCCAGGCACTTGCATCGTGGGATTGTTGGAACCGATAATCCTTTTTTTTCCAAGTCTCGTACAAATTTGTTATCTCGTGTGATGTTGATTTTGAGGCTGATGATTGATAGAATTTAATCGCTTCGACCTCTTTAATGCAAAAATGATATGATCATCATGAAGAGATTTGTAACTTGCATTCTAATCATACTTTGTACCATTTCGATATGTGCAAAGCCTTATTCTGCTCAATCGCTTCCCGAACTCGACAAATACACCAGGGTTTCAAATCCTGATGGAATTTTGTCACAAAGCACTGTTGATTCTATTCATTCTATGCTTCGTGCCTTGGATAGTCATAACGTGTTTTGCATTGTGGCTGTTGTGAAAAACATTGAGAATGATGACCCATATACTTTTGCCATCGAATTGGGCAGACGTTATGAATTGGGAGGAAAGCAGAGTCAAGGAGTTGTGATTGCTTTAGCAACAGACGATAGAAGCTATTTTATTTCCACTGGAACTGGCATGGAAAAATTTCTGCCAGATGCCATTTGCAAACGAATTGAAAACAAGGCAATGCTCCCCTACCTCAAACAGGGCGATTGGGACAATGCAGTGATGGCGTGTGTAAGGGATATGAAGGGATATCTGGAGAAGAATCCCGAAATCATGGAGCAATATCGCAATACACATGATGAGAATATGGATGGTTCCTACGGATTCTTGGCATTTCTTTTCCTCATGGGTATTTTGTTCATCGTCTTTAGTGTGATTTATGCAGAATATAAGGAAAGCAAATGTCCTTATTGCGGTAAGCACAGCCTGAAGAAGCAGACAACTCGAATTAAGAAGCTCAGCAGTCTGAAATACCAATACACCACCACCTACACCTACCTTTGTAAGAATTGTGGTAAAACAACGGACAAGACGCGCATCCATCAGCAACAGCCTACCGTTATCATTGGCAGTGGTGGAGGTGGTTTCAGAAGCGGAGGCGGCTTTGGCGGCGGCTTCGGAGGTGGAGGTTTCGGCGGTTTTGGCGGCGGTTCCTTCGGAGGCGGTGGAGCTGGTGGCAGATTTTAACATGGCTACCTATTGAAATCATAATTGCAACAATGCATTATTTATTAACATATTAAAATCTATTAGAAAATGAAGAAGTCACTTATTCTTATTGTTATTGTAGCAATTGCTGTTATTTATGGCATCAAGCTCTATAATGGTCTTGTTAATTCAGATGAGACAGTGAGCAATGCATGGGCAAAAGTGGAGTCTGATTATCAGCGTCGTGCAGACCTCATTCCTAACCTTGTGGAAACAGTGAAAGGTTATGCAGCTCACGAAAAGGAAACTTATCAGGCTGTAGTGGAGGCTCGTGCAAATGCTACAAAGATTCAACTCAATGTGGATGACCTCACTGAGGAAAACTTGCAGAAATTTCAAGCAGCACAGAGCGAACTGAATTCTGCTTTGAGTCGTCTCATTGCAGTCAGTGAAAATTATCCTGAACTAAAGGCAAACGAGAACTTCCTCGAATTGCAGGCTCAACTTGAAGGTACTGAGAACCGTATTAAGGAATCGCGTAATGCATTCAATGATGCAGTTAAGGATTACAACGTGAAAGTTCGCAAGTTCCCTAACAACATCATTGCTGGCATGATGGGCTTCGAAAAGAAGGCAGGATTCAAAGCTGCCGAGGGTTCTGACAAGGCTCCAACAGTAGATTTCAATTAATAGCGCATGGAACTGAATGCCCATAACAAGGCAGAATTCCCTCCTATGCACACAGCCGAACATTTGCTCAACCAAACGATGGTTCGCATGTTCGGCTGCGAGCGTTCTCAGAATGCTCACATAGAAAGGAAGAAGAGCAAAATTAATTATACGCTCACATCAGAACCCACAGCTGAACAGATTGCTGAAATAGAAAGAATCATGAACGATTTGATTCAGCAAGACATTCCTGTTGTTTATGATTTTGTGACACGCGATGAAATACCCGAGGGTGTTACTCTCAACAAACTACCCGATGATGCAAGTGAAACTCTGCGAATCGTAAGGATTGGTGACTATGACGTATGTGCTTGTATCGGAGCTCATGTGAAATCTACAGGCGAAATCGTTTCATTCCATATCAATTCTACATCATGGAATGATGGAAATTTCAGAATAGTGTTTAAGGTGGGTGCACAATCATAACGTATCAGTTTCCTAACTGACACTTTGTCACATAGATGTCAGCAACAGTCTTTTAATCTGTTGTTGGCATATTTTTTGTTCAATGATGTGCTCAGAAAATTTTCAAAACAATCATATTATGCAAAAAGGTAATATTGGGGTTACTACAGAGAACATCTTCCCCGTTATCAAAAAATTTCTCTATTCAGACCATGAAATTTTCCTCCGTGAAATTGTTTCCAATGCAGTAGATGCCACTCAGAAACTTCGCACACTTGCTTCGAAAGGTGAGTTGAAAGAAGAAGCTGGGGATTTGACTGTGCATGTAAGTATCAATAAGGATGCAGGCACACTTACTGTCTCCGACCGTGGTATTGGTATGACAGAAGAGGAAATCGACAAATACATCAACCAAATCGCCTTCTCCGGAGCCAACGATTTCCTTGACAAGTATAAGGAGGATGCAAATGCCATCATCGGTCATTTTGGACTCGGTTTCTATTCTGCTTTCATGGTTTCAAAGAAAGTTGAAATCGTTACGAAGAGTTGGCAACCAGATGCAAAGGCTGTGAAATGGAGTTGCGACGGAAGTCCTGAATTCTCTATCGAGGATGCAGATAAGCAAGACCGTGGTACGGATATCATCATGTATATCGATGATGATAGCAAGGATTTCTTGGAAGAAAACAAGATTTCTGACTTGCTGAAGAAGTATTGCCACTTCCTCCCTATCGCCGTTGCTTTCGGTAAGAAGAAGGAATGGAAAGATGGAAAGCAGGTTGAAACAGAAGAGGACAATATCATCAATGATACAACTCCTATTTGGACCAAGAAACCATCTGAATTAAAGGACGAGGATTATAAGAAATTCTATCGCGACCTTTACCCTATGAGCGATGAGCCTCTTTTCTGGATTCATCTGAATGTTGATTATCCATTCAATCTCACGGGCGTGCTTTATTTCCCTAAAGTGAAGTCTAATTTCGATTTGCAAAAGAACAAGATTCAGCTCTATTGCAATCAGGTATTTGTCACCGATTCAGTGGAAGGAATTGTTCCAGACTTCTTGACCTTGCTTCATGGTGTTATCGATAGTCCAGATATTCCACTTAATGTAAGTCGAAGCTATTTGCAGAGTGACTCCAATGTGAAAAAAATCAGCACATATATTTCCAAGAAAGTTGCCGATCGCTTGCAGCAAATCTTCAAGACAGACCGTAAGGACTTTGAGGAAAAGTGGGACGACATCAAGATTTTCATCCACTATGGCATGCTGAGTGAAGAAGATTTCTATGATAAGGCTAACAAGTTTGCTTTGTTGAAGGATACAGAAGGCAAGGCATACACTTATGAGGAATATCAGACGCTCATCAAGGATAATCAGACTGATAAGGACGGAAACTTGGTTTATCTTTATGCTCAGAATAAGGACAAGCAGTATAGTTACATTGATTCTGCACAGGCTAAGGGATACAATGTGCTTCTTCTCAATGGCGAACTCGACACAGCTATGGTAAGCATGTTGGAACGTAAGTTCGAGAAGAGTCGCTTTGCCTGTGTAGATAGTGATGTGATTGACCGACTCATCGTGAAAGAAGATGCGAAGAAGGAAGAATTGGCTGAATCCAAGAAGGACATTCTCAAGAGCTTGTTCCAGACCCAGATGCCAAAGATGAAAAAGATGGAATTCAATGTAGATGCTCAAGCAATGGGTGAATCAGCTGCTCCTGTTGTCATTACACAAAGTGAATACATGCGTCGTATGAAGGAGATGAGTCGAATTCAGCAAGGTATGGGCTTCTATGGTGAAATGCCTGATATGCTGAATGTTGTACTTAACACCGACCACAAGATCGTTAAGGATGTTTTGACTGAGGGTGAGAATGCTACTGCTGAAGCTTTGAAACCTATTCTTGGTGAAATAGCAGGACTTACAGCACGTCGTGATGCTATCAACCAGCAGAATAAGGATAAGAAATGGGATGAGATTCCTCAGGAATCGAAAGATGATTTGTCCAACACAGAAAAGCAAATTACCGAGCAGCAAGAGAAGAAGACTGCTATCATTGCTGACTATGCAAAGGACAACAAGATCGTGCATCAACTCATTGACTTGGCTCTCCTTCAGAACGGTTTGCTAACAGGTGAAGCACTTAACAAGTTTGTTCGTCGTTCTATTGAATTGATTTAAACTTACGAGTGTATATAGTTTATAAAAAAACAATCTTATGCAACTCACCATCGTTATTATCATTTGCTGTATAGCTGCTGTGTTACTCATACGAGGCATTGTTCGAAAGTTTCAAGGCAAGGATAAAGTATGCAATTGTGATGGCGGACAAAATTGCCATTGCAAGGATAAGCAAAACGATTGTCCTGGTTGCTGTGATTGCAAATAAATTATACACTTATCAGAATAAGGAAAGAGTTGGGTACAAAAAGCCCAGCTCTTTTTTATGTCTTTTTCCACTTGAAATATTCTTTCCCTTTTCCTTTTGAAAAGAGATTCAACATAAAAAAACTCCATCACTCAGAAGAATGATGGAGCTGAATGTTTTTGATTGGATAAAAATAACTATCTAATCAAATGTGTGTGAGTTTCTTACTTGAGCTCAGCGAGGTACTTGATAGTGCGAACCATCTGAGAAGTGTAAGAGTTCTCATTGTCGTACCAAGCAACAACCTGTACGAGAGAGTTACCATCACCCATCTTAGAAACCATAGTCTGGTTAGCATCGAAGAGTGAACCGAACTTCATACCGATGATGTCGCTTGAAACGAGCTTCTCTTCTGTATAACCGAAAGACTCGTTAGTTGCAGCCTTCATAGCAGCGTTGATACCCTCAACAGTAACCTCACCCTTAACAACAGCGTGAAGGATAGTAGTAGAACCTGTTGGAGTTGGAACGCGCTGTGCAGCACCGATCAACTTACCATTCAACTCAGGAATAACCAAACCGATTGCCTTAGCAGCACCAGTTGAGTTAGGAACGATGTTCTGAGCACCAGCACGTGCACGCTGAACATCACCCTTGCGCTGAGGACCGTCCAAAATCATCTGGTCACCAGTGTAAGCGTGTACAGTTGTCATGATACCGCTCTGGATTGGAGCGAAATCATTCAAAGCCTTTGTCATAGGAGCCAAACAGTTAGTGGTGCAAGATGCAGCAGAGATAACTGTGTCTGCAGGAGTCAGAGTCTTGTGGTTTACATTGTAAACGATAGTAGGCAGATCGTTACCAGCAGGAGCAGAGATAACAACCTTCTTAGCACCAGCGGTCAGGTGAGCAGAAGCCTTCTCCTTAGAAGTATAGAAACCAGTGCACTCGAGAACTACGTCAACGCCGAGTTCACCCCAAGGAAGTTCAGCTGCGTTAGGAATAGCGTAGATAGTAATCTCCTTACCATCAACAATGATAGAGTTTTCTGTGCAGTCAACTGTGTGCTTGTTCTCACCGAACTTACCACAGAAACCACCCTGAGCTGTATCATACTTGAGGAGGTGAGCAAGCATCTTAGGGCTTGTCAAGTCGTTGATTGCTACTACTTCATAACCTTCAGCCTCGAACATCTGACGGAATGCGAGGCGACCGATACGGCCGAAACCGTTAATACCAACTTTTGTTGCCATTTTTGATTTTTTTGTTAATTTAAAGGGTTTAAAAACTTTATATTAAATCTCTTGATAGCATAATAGAAATGCATATATCTTGTTATCCACAATTACAATGTTCGGCAGATTTGCATGCAACGAATAAAAGTATTGTAAGCAGCATGAAAGATATGCTAATCAGTCTTTGTTTGTTTATATGCATTACTTAAAAAGAGCTATTTTCTTTCTACCAATACAAATATTTGGGGCAATTTTTACAAATCTTTGAAGATTTACCCCTTTGTGAATGCAAAGTTACAAATAATTCTTTTATCTTTGCAAAAGATTTTAATAAAAAATCATAATTGCGAAGTGCTTATTGACAAAAATCGTCTTTATCTTCCCTTTTGCCAACTGTGCTTTGAAAATAAGAATTTTCACTAACCATTTTTATCAATTAAAAAACAGACAAAACTATGGGATTTTTTAAAGAATTTAAGGAGTTTGCCATGAAAGGCAACGTGATGGACATGGCTGTCGGTGTAATCGTCGGCGGTGCTTTTGGTAAGATTGTCTCATCTTTGGTTGATGACGTCCTTATGCCTATCGTTGGTATGTTGACTGGCGGCGTTGACCTGTCAGGTTTGGAGTACAAGATGATGATTCCATCTGTTGATGGCGGCGAGCCTATCGCAGGAGCCACACTCAAGTATGGTGCTTTCATCCAGAACATCATCGACTTCCTGATCATCGCATTCTGTATCTTCCTCATGGTGAAGGCTATGAACAAGTTGACTGCTAAGAAGGGTGAAGAACCTGCTCCTGCTCCAGAACCATCTGCTGAAGAGAAGCTCCTCACCGAAATTCGTGATCTTCTTTCTAAGAAGTAATCCTGAAAAAAGTATTTATGGATAAAGACAAAGAGAGGATACCTCAAATGGGGTATCCTCTTTTTCATGCTTGCTATTCAACGTTGAAGTCCAGTTTTGCAGCTTTCACACCTTTTCCTTTGACATTCAGCTGAGCCTTACCACCCTTTTCTTTCGAAATGATTCCAACTGAGAGCATACCGTGGAACACTTTCATGGTAGGTTTGGTGAATACTTCCAGACTTGTGGCATCTCCATTGCAAATACCCTTGAACTGAGCAGCACCGTTTACTGACACTTGTATCTGATTGTCCGCATCAGGGCAGAGATTTCCATCCTTATCCACAACTTTCACCGTGATGAAAGCCATGTCTTCCCCATCCGCATTCAGTTTCGTTTTATCTGCTTCCAGCACGATGTGGTCGGGAGCACCAGCGGTTTTCACACTCTCCTCTCCCACTCTATTTCCATCCTTGTCATAAACTACAACACGAATTTCTCCTGGTTCATATTTCACGTCATTCCAGCGCAAGCGATACCTGTCGAAAGCAGGACCATCCTTGCCATCCAGTTTTGGATTCTTCGAAATCTTTCCTTGGCTCTTGCCATTCACAAAAAGTTCTGCCGTAGGATAATTCGTATAGCAATACACAGGAGTCACTTCACCCTCACGACCTTTCCAGTTCCAATGAGGGAGCAAATGAATCGTGCTTTCATTCTTGTTCCAGCGAGAACGATAAAGATAATATCTGTCCTTAGGAAGTCCTGCCAAATCAAAGATTCCAAAGTAGCTACTTCTGCTTGGCCAATATCCGTCGTATGGAGTCGGTTCGCCCAAATAGTCGAAGCCTGTCCAAACAAACTCACCCATCACCCAATTCTTGTCATCTTGCAGCACCCAATCTTCCTCGGGCACATTGCTCCATGAGCAAGCCACCACATCATAGCTCGTGCATTGTCCATCGTCCCATTGTTTGAACTTGCTATATTCCACAGGGAATTTATACACGCCACGCGAACTTACCGTACTGGCAGTTTCGCTTCCCAGCACAAATCCATGACGCAGTTTCTCATAAGCCATTTCATACTTGTGCGTACGATAATTCATACCAGGAATATCGAGCACCTGAGCATAACCTGTAGAAAGTGCATTGTCGATTCGGTCCATACCAGCAGTCACAGGGCGAGTTGGGTCGAGTTGATGCATCAGGTTCTGCATATCGCGTGTCATTCTATTACCCTCACGCATCCCCTGCTCTGGAATTTCATTTCCAATGCTCCACATCACGATGGAAGGATGCAATTGATTTGCCTTCACAAGATTGGTCAAATCCCTTCTCCACCAATCGTCATAGAAGCGAGCATATCCGTTCTTGCACTTAGGATATTTCCACATGTCAAAGGATTCTGCCATCACCATGATTCCCAATGAGTCACACAATTCCATCTGCCACTGCGAAGGCATGTTGTGAGAAGTTCGAATTGCGTTGCATCCCATCGATTTCAACAGCATAAGTTGATGCAGCAATGCCGCTTTGTTCACCGCAGCACCTAACATACCCAAGTCGTGATGCAAGCAAACTCCATTGAATTTATAAGGCATTCCATTGATATAGAAATTACCTAAACTACCTTTTCCTTCAAGATTTGTATAACTCTCTCCATAGGAAATCGTTCGAATTCCATACTTGAAAGTCTTCGTGTCAGCAACCTTGCCACTTGCCTTGATGATGCTTACTTTTGCCTCATAAAGAACAGGTTTAGTAGGTTGCCAAACTTGGATGCCTTCCAATGTGATTTCGTCGCTTGCAACGTTATTCTGTGGTAAACCATGAAACGGCTTGAAAGGCAAGTCGAAGTCTTTTCCTGCGATAGACAAACGAACCACATCACCCTCTTCTCTATTCATCACATTCACCCTCGCCTTCAGCTTAGCAGTGTTCGAGGACCAAATGCTTTCCACTGTTTGCACATCAATACCCCAAGGAGCAATATGCGTCTTGCTGGTGGTAATCAATGTCACAGGTCGATAAAGTCCTGCACCTGGATACCAACGACTACTCTCTTCAATGTTCTGCAAACGCACAGCAACCGTATTCTTTCTGCCGTCCTTATATATATAAGGAGTAATATCAACGTTGAAAGCCGAGTAGCCATATTTCCACTCGCCAGCAAGTTTCCCATTCACATACACCTTTGGCTCTGCCATAGCGCCATCGAAGTTCAACCAAGCATTCTCACACCCCACAGGCACTGTGAAACTCGTCCGATACCATCCCACTCCAATCCATGGCAATGCACCCGAGCGGCCAGTCTTTTCCGAAGCTTCCTTCTCGCCATTCTGCACAATTGCCACCACTTGTTTATCCACTTCTTTGTCGAAAGGTCCTGCAATTGCCCAATCGTGAGGCACCTTTACAGATTGCCATTTCTTATCGTTGAAATTCTCATTTGCTTGCATCTCGTTGTCGGAGTGCGAGAATTTCCAATCCTTTAGTAAAGTTTCATTCCGCTGTGCCAGCATCAAGGTGGTTGATAAAAATGCCGCACAAGCAATCAGCCATTTTTTCATATAGGTATTGATATTTAGTTAAGTTTCAGAGAAGAAGAGAACTACTTTGTTCAAGTCTCAGTTGTCATTTGTTTCTTCAGATATTCAAAGTAATCTTGAGGTAGAACGCTGTCTGGTAGATAGTTAGTATAGATTTTTTTCACACTGTCAGCATCCTTTTCACATGCCTGTTGAAGGTAGTCAAGAGCCTCTTCCAAATGTCCACTTCTGAATTGTGCAAGCGACATGTAGGCTAATGCGCTATCCTTCAATGGAAACTCATCCTTCGTGCTGTCGTATTTCAGTACGGCTTTCAGCAGTTCTGAAGCAATTTCAGAATAATCGAATGCCAAAAAGCGTTGTGCCACATACAGCATGGCAGAAGGAGTATTATCGGAGTTGTTGATATAATAGATGAAATTCGATAGTGCGTGCTTCAAATCGTTGAGGCCTAAATTGATATTGCCTAAGAGCATCACATATTCCAGCCTGCTCCTATCCAACTTTTGAGCTTTCTCTGCCAGCACCTTAGCATCTTCGTATGCACCGCATGTGAAATAGCCATCAGCTATTTCGCTCATGGTATAAGCCTTTTGCTCGTTGCTACCTTTATAATGTTTCAGATATTGCCGAGCAGAATCCAAATATGCTAAGGCATTCTTCTTATCGCCCATGGCTGTATAGCAGAACGCAATATACTGGTCTGCAGCAGGAGAGCCGTTGTTCATCTTGCGCACTTTCAGAAATACTTCGAGCGCCTTTTGATAGTTGCCTATACTATAGAAACAATGGGCCTTTGCCACCAATGTTGTTTCGTCATTTGGATTGATGGCAAGGGCAAAATCCAACGAGTTGAGCGATTCCTCATATTTTCCCTGCATGTTTTGTGCCATTGCCAGCACAAGCCATCCATTGTCGAGGTATGGATTATAGTCGAGCAAACGGGTATAGGCAATCTCGGTTAAATCTGAAAAATTGCATTCGCGCACGATGTCCGCCACAGCATAGTCGCTTTCGTATTCACCAAATTCTGGAAAACGATTGAAATAGCTCTCCACCCATTCTCGAATCTGCTTGTCGGCATCGAGGTTCGACAGCTCCATGTACGACATCATCACATGGATGTAGGCACTGCGTATTTCCCGTTCTGCATCTTCGTCAGAGATGGGCTCGTCCAAGTCGTCTTCAGCATCGTCCTCCGTGCTGAAGTTGCGAGAACGATTTTCGCCCCATTGCCATTCCTTCTCCACATCATTCAACCACTCGTGAAACATGGCATCAGCTCCTTCTACATCTTCCTCCACTGCATATTTCAGTTGGGCTTGCAGATACTTCACATCATAGTTGTTGGCTGGGTTGAGGGTTTCCACCAGTTGCCCTGCTTCATCGAACTGATGCAAATATATCAGCACCCCAGCTTTCACCGAAATAAGTAGGTCGTCGTTGGGATGCAAGCGGATGCCTTCGTTCACCGCATCGAGTGAGTCAAGCGGCTTGTCGAGGTCGAGGTAATAATCCGAAATATCTATGAAATCGTCTGAATCCAAATAGCAAGAAATGCCTTCCCGCCTCGATTGTTCGTAGCGAGAAAGCACTTTCTTGAATTCGTTCGTTTCAAAGATATTCATTCTACATTATTTATTAGCTTTAGCCCAATTATCCTTCAATCCCACAGTTCTATTGAATACCAGATGCTCAGGCGTAGAATCAGGGTCGATATTATAGTATCCAATGCGCTGGAACTGCAAGTAGTCGAGAGGCTTACGAGTCTGAAGCCATTTCTCCACGTAAGCATGCTTGTTGATTTCCAAACTGTTTGGATTCAGGAACGGACGCATCGCCTCAATACCGCGCACACCATGCTCATCGCTATATTTCTTCACCTCGTCGCGTGGATTCTCCACCAACCAAAGCCTGTCGTAATTTCTCACCTCTGCCTCAAGGCAATGCTCGCAACTCAACCAATGAATCGTAGCCTTCACCTTGCGATTGGCATCTGGCATACCACTCTTCGTGTTAGGATCGTAGGTAGCATAGATTTCCTCTATCTCGCCCGTTTCCTCATTCTTCTTAAAGCCTGTGCAATTGATGATATACGCATTCTTCAGACGCACTTCGCGACCCACACTCAGGCGGAAGAACTTCTTAGGAGCATCCTCCATAAAGTCATCGCGCTCAATCCACAACTCCCTGCTGAACTCAATCTCGTGCGTACCATCATCAGGGTTTTCTGGGTTGTTGATAGCAGTCAACGTCTCCACCTGTCCCTCTGGGTAATTCGTCAAGATAAGTTTCACAGGATTCAGCACTGCAGACACACGCTGAGCCCTCTTGTTCAAATCATCACGAACTGCCGACTCCAACAATGCCATCTCATTGAGTGCATCGAAGGTGGTGTAACCAATCTTGTCGATAAAATTCAAGATGGATTCAGGACTATATCCATGTCTTCTGAAACCGCATATAGTTGGCATACGAGGGTCATCCCATCCGTTCACCACTCCCTCCTGAGTAAGTATCAAGAGATTACGCTTCGACATTAAAGTATGAGTTAAATTCAACTTATTAAACTCAATCTGTCTTGGGCGGTTATCATTCAGCGGTTCCTCACCGCGAGTCTGCTTTAACCAATCCACAAACAAGTCATAAAGCGGACGATGACTCACGAATTCCAAGGTGCAAAGCGAGTGCGTCACTCCCTCGAAGAAGTCACTCTGGCCATGCGTATAGTCATACATAGGATAGGCATTCCATTTGTTGCCCGTTCTGTCGTGAGGCATATTCAGCACACGATACATAATTGGGTCGCGGAAGTGCATATTAGGACTTGCCATGTCAATCTTAGCACGCAAAACCATCTTTCCACGTTCCATGCGTCCACTGTTCATTTCCTCAAACAAACGCAGATTTTCCTCCACAGGCCTATCACGATAAGGACTGTTCACTCCAGCCTGAGTAGGAGTACCTTTCTGGGCAGCAATTTCCTCACTAGTCTGCTCATCCACGTATGCCTTGCCCTGCTTGATGAGTTCCACTGCAAAATCCCACAACTGCTGGAAGTAGTCGCTCGCATAAAGAATCTTACCCCACTTGAAGCCCAACCACTGGATGTCCTCTTTGATAGCCTCTATATATTCGTTGTCCTCCTTCTGAGGGTTCGTATCGTCAAGACGGAGGTTGCAAACACCACCATATTTCTTCGCCATACCAAAATCTATGGCAATCGCCTTGGCATGACCGATGTGCAGATATCCATTAGGTTCAGGTGGAAAACGAGTCTGGATTTTTCCGCCATTCTTTCCTTCTGCAAGGTCTTTTCTCACAATTTCTTCTACGAAACTTACTGATTCATACTTCGTTTCGTCCGTTTTTTCTTCTATGCTCATGATTGTTTGATGGATGAATATGATGATTGTTTTCTTTCAATGTTGTTTTGTTCTTTTTGACGTGATGTCGTCACGTGTCTAAATCATCTGCAAATGTACGAAATAATTTTCAAAACATTTGTATGGCAACTTCTTTTTCAGTGGATGCTAATGGAAAAAAGAGTGATTGGGGATACACGCAAGAAACAATGGGGACCAACTCCAGTTAATCCCCAATCGCGCAGAAGTGAATCCCCATAGTTGTTCGAGTGCTTCCCCATAGTTACATGAGTACTTCCTCATTGTTGTCTGAGTGTTATCCAATGATGAATGATTATTCTTCATTTTTCACTCATCATTCTTCATTTAGATGCCAAGTTTTCGTAACTTTGCAAAGTTTTTCAAGTATTTTGTTGAATCGAAAACATAATTAAGAAATAAAAATGAAATTGATTCCTGTTTACAAATGGACGAAAGGCGTTCGGGCCTTCAACCAGCGCAACAAGCGTTTGATGGAACAACCATGGGCGTCGGGTGTTCTGCTTTTGGCATGTGTCATTGTAGCTATGTTGCTTGCCAACCTTCCTTTCACGAAGGAGCTCTATCACAACTTCTTGGAGACATCGCTTGCCATGTCGATTCAAAGTCCCATCGACCCTGAAACTGGTGTGAGAGCCATCGACTGGGTGTTCCCTAAGGATATGACGGTGGAGAAATTCATCAACGACATCCTCATGGTGATTTTCTTCTTTACCGTGGGTTTGGAAATAAAGCGTGAGGTGGTGTGCGGTGAACTTTCGAGCGTGAAGAAGGCAATGCTGCCAGTGATAGCTGCTGCAGGTGGTATGGCGATGCCTGCTATCATTTATGCACTCTTCAATCATGGTACAGCTGCAGTGAGTGGATGGGGAATTCCAACTGCCACTGATATTGCTTTTGCAGTCGGCATCATGTCGATTTTGGGTGACAAAGTGCCGATTTCACTGAAGATATTTCTCACGGCCTTGGCCATTGCCGACGACCTTGGTGCCATCCTTGTGGTTGCCATTTTCTATGGTGGAAACATCAATTTTGGTCTCCTCCTCATTGCATTGATTCTCATCGTGCTGCTGGTATTGATGGGGCATGTGGGCGAGAAACGTCCTGCCTTCTATCTTATCCCTGCCGTTGCTGTATGGTTTTTGTTCTACTATTCGGGCATCCACAGCACCATGTCGGGTGTGGTGATGGCATTTCTCATTCCGATGAAACCACGCTTCAGCCATGCTTACTTTCAGCGTCGTTCTGACCAGTACGAACGGAGAATTATAGAGTATGCAAAGATTAAGGATGAAGAAGGTTTTCCAAATGGTCCTCAGCGTCACTGCCTTCGTCGCATTCGTGACATATCCAATCAGACGATGGGCTTGAGCTATCGCTTGGAGCATTTTCTAAGTCCTTGGGTGAATTTCCTTATTATGCCAATCTTCGCCATTGCCAATGCCGGTGTGGAGATTACAGACTTAAGCTACTTTAACATCTTCCAATACAGTCCAGAAATCGGTTCCGTGAGCATGGGCGTGTTCTTCGGTTTGCTACTTGGCAAACCTGTCGGAATTACCTTGGCTTCGTTCATTGCTATCAAAGCGAAGGTGGGCGAAATGCCATCAAATTCAAGCTGGAAAATGCTGTTTGCTGTGGCGTGCCTTGGTGGTATTGGTTTCACGATGAGTATCTTTGTCGATACCTTGTCGTTTGGTGAACTTGCACCTGAACTCACTCACCACCTGCGCTCGTTGGGAAAGATTGCTGTTCTTACGGGCTCTCTCAGTGCAGGAGTGCTTGGCTGTCTGCTCATCTGCATGTTTGCGAAGAAAACTGAAAAATAAGACGAATACGAAAACAAAAATTCGGATGGAAAGCCTTTGTTTTCGTTGAAAAAAATACAACTTTCTTCCGAAATATGTTTTCTAACATAAGTTTGAGACTTGAAGAATGTGCAAAAAGGATTTATCTTTGCACTCGTTATCCTGAAAACAATCTTTTTACCTTAAAAACTAATACCTTATCATAAAAAGAAAAAGGAGTGCTTCTCTGTGAAGAGAGGCACTTTTTGGTTCAAATCAATCGATAATAAAACTTTACAAATAATATGAAACTGATTTATTTTCATGGCTTTGCATCTTCGGGTGCAAGCGGAACGGTGGAAAATTTGCGAAGAGAATTGCCCGATGCAGAAATCATTGCACCCGATATTCCCGTTGACCCAGCCGAAGCCCTCCCCTATCTGAAACAACTCGTTGCCGATGAGCAGCCCGACATCATCGTAGGAACGAGCATGGGAGGCATGTACGCTCACCAAATGTTTGGCTTCAAGCGCATTTGCGTAAACCCCGCCTTGAATATGTCAACGATGAGCAAGGTGTTAAAAACGGGTACTTACAAATTTCTGAATGGACGTAAAGACAATCAAAAAGAGTTCAAAATCACAAAAGAAATCATCCAGCATTTCAATCAGATGGAGCGTCAGCAATTCAAGGGTCTAACCGATGCTGATAAAGCTAATTGCTATGGACTCTTTGGCATTCACGACACAACGGTGAATACCTACGATTTATTCCACAAGCACTATCCCAATGTTTCGCGTTTCGATGGCGAGCATCGTCTAAACGACAAGGTGCTGAAGAAAGTAATTGTTCCCCTGATAAAGGAAATAACGTTTAGCGTTTAACGTTTAACGTTTAACGAAGTTAGATTTTACTGATGGAAACGTTTAATTCTAAACGTTATACTTTAACTAAAGTCGTTAAACGTTAAACTTTAAACTTTAAACGTTACTTGGAAAGCTCTGCTTTCATCGTATCGTTTCCAGGATAGCCGATATATTTGTTTTGCACATTTCCTTCCTTGTCCACAATAACATAAGTAGGAATGCCCTGCGATTCAAACTGATTCAGAAGAGAGTTCCACTGTTCCTCAGTCACATAATAATGCTCCCCGTGAATATCTTGAATCATGTTGTTCCAAGTACCTTTTGGAGATGAAGGACCCGTGATATAAATGAATGCCACTTTGCCCATCAGTTCCTCTTTCACAGGTTGAATGGTTTTCATGGCAGCACGGCAAGGACCGCACCATGTTGCCCAGAAATCCACCAGCACTTGCTTGCCTTTGTATGGAGCAACAAGTGCCTTGAAGATGTCCTCTCCCTTCAAATCAGCAGAAATGGATTTGATAATCACATCTGGGTTGTTCTTGCTTTTCTCAATCTTTGCTTTCAACTCATCGTTTGCCTTTCTAATTTGTGAAGCAAACTCAGGAGCCATGCTCTGTACGCTATCCAATTGAGCGTCAGTCAGTGGAACGAATTCTTTTTCGATAGAGGAATAATATTTCTTCGCAATCGATACTTTCTCATACCCTGCAGGAAGTTGGATCAGCTGCTGTATCGTTTTTCCTAATTCTTTGGAATAATCATCGAGCATATTGCCAAAAGGCCCATAGACAGCAGCATTCCGTGCCATTGGGTTTTCCTGTAGGAATTCCGTGAAATAGCCATCTGGGAGAGGACGCTCCTCACGGGTTTGATTCACATAATTGAGAATGGTGTTTCCACTCACAAGGAAAGTTCCCATATAAATGCGTGCTGTTGTCTTTTGAAAATCCTTGAAAGCATCACTATAAGGAAGGGCATCTATTTTGGCTGCATAATTCTGATAGCACTCTGTCACAATACGCTTGTATTCATTCAAATCTTTACCTTTGAACTGGTTCAGTCCCATGCCATTGACAGAGCGGAAAGCGAGAGCTCCACTGATGGAA
>CADBXS010000047.1 GCA_902798705.1 uncultured Bacteroidales bacterium | reverse complement strand
AACAAAAAAGTGAAAGAAAAAAGACAAAAAACAAGTTCTAATGAGAACAGCAAAAATGATGATGCAGAAGATGAAGATTTGTCAATTGAAAGTACACCAAAAGGTCATACAAGTAACGTGTACAGATTTATGATTAAAAATACAGAAGATGAGCAGAATGCTATCATTAAGAATTTTTGTCAGTTCAAAACGACATCTTCGACGAAAACAATCACAGTAGATAGGCTTAAAGATATTCAACTTGGTTATTTTCATGATGGTCGAGCTTTTGTTAATACCTCTGCCAATGGTATGTTTTGCATTGACTCAAAAGGCAACATTGTTAAGCGATGGACAAGAATGATGAACTTATAGTAATAAGAGCAGGTGGTACTGATTATCCTAAATTTGATTCAGGAAGGTTCATTGTTTTAGAGAAAGAAGAAAAGTACAAATATTATGGTACGGCTGTGATTTATGATACCAATTTCAATGTGATTAAGCGCATACCTCAAGTGTCGTCCGTAACTAATTTTGAGGATGGCGTAGCTATTATCTGTAAATATACAGGAAAGCTTGTAAACACTTATGAGGATGCTTATATAGACATAAATGGTAATGAGATTTTTCAAAATCTCTCAAAGATGGCAAATGCGTCTAATTTCCGTTTGCAAAGTACAGATTTAAGACCCTTGCGTGATGGATTGGCGGCTTATGCCGTGAAGAAAGGTCTTTTGGGTGCGAGTTTATGGGGATTCAGGGATGCAAAAGGCAATCCTATAACACAACCCATTTACTTAAAGGTGCAGGACTTTTCGAACGGGATGGCTGCTGTACTGGTAGAAAAAGATGGACAGACCAAGTGGGGGTTCATTGACACGAAAGGAAATATGGTCATAGAACCAAAATACACTAATCAGCCATCTCAATTTGATAATTGCGGCTTAGCTATGGTTTGCAACAAAGATAGACTTTGCTCGTTTATCAACAAGAAAGGCGAAACAGTTAGTAAGACTTATAGTGACATAACACCTTTTTATAACGGATATGCTATTTTTACGGAGTATGTTCAAGATGGAGCAGAAAACGGAGGCAAATATGCTATTCATTCATATGATGATCAAACCTATCTTATTGATAGTAATTTCAACATTGTTGCAACTCTCGGAAAAAATATTCTCAAAGCAAATGCTTACGGAGAAAATGGGATGCATTTCTTTCATAAAGGGTATGACATCGACAGTAACTATAAATTTGAGCGATACTCAGATTATAGCATTGGCACTTCTTTTGTAAACGGTCAGATATATCTTAGTCTGACGGGTTACTATTCAGAAGGTTTCGCGCCAGTCAACCATTCGCATGAATTAAATCGTAGCGAATTATATGCAGGCTACGTGAACGAAAAAGGTGAGTGGATCATTCAATTTAAGGAGAATGACTTTTAAAAGTTTTATGTAGAGATATTACTAATTCGGTTCTCGGATTCTTCGGCAAAAGAAGTGAATAAACTAAAAATGAATTAAATCACCCCCAAAAGTTAGACAAATAGACTTTTGGGGGTGATTCGGTTCTTTTTCTTGCACTCATTCGTTTATGTGATAGTTTATTTACTAAATCTCCTTGTTCATCTTTGATGATATGTGTTTATGAATGGTGAGCTTGGTGCCTTGATTGTCATGAGAGATGTTGAGGGTGGCATTGATGCTCTTGGCGCGGTCGTGGATGGATTGCAAACCTATGCCTCCTTTGGAGGTTTTGGATGTTGTGTTGTCAGGAGTTGAAACGTGTTGCCCATTGTCGCTGACAGTGAGATTCACTTCCTTGTGGTTGTATTTGATTTCCACTCGGGCTTCTGTGGCTGAGGCATGGGAGATGATGTTTCCTACAGCTTCTTGGGTGATGCGATAGAGTTCGTAGGCAATGTGTTTAGGAAGGGTGGAAAAGTCTCCTTGAGAGGAGAAATGAATGGTAAGTGTTGGTGATTGGATGTGCTGAAGATAATAGTTTAGAATTTCGTCTAAGGTGACTGTGTCGAACTGTGGTGGCATCAATTCGTGGGAAATGTTACGAAGGGTGTCACGTAGCTGGCTGATTCGACTTGCCACTTCATCTGGGTTCACCATCTGGGTGTTGATAGTCATGCCTATACCTAAAAGTTCGTTGCAAGCACCATCGTGAAGTTCTCTTGCAAAACGAGCACGTTCTTTCTCCAAGCCTTCCACGTATTTCTGTGCCTGTTCTTGTGCCTCACGTCTGCGTCGCCAATAAATGTAGATGCCTGTAAGGAGAGCCAAAATGATGAAGCTCATGGCAAAGAGTACAATGTACAGTTGGCGACGTGCCACTGTTTTATTGAGACGTGCAATCTCTGTTTCTCGTTCTTGAGCTTTGAGTTGTTCGGAGAGTTCTGACAGTTGTCTCTGAACATTTTCGCCACGCAATGTGTCGCTGACGGCGGCTGCTTCGATGGAAAGATTGTAAGCGCGCTGGAAGTCACCCAATCCTGCTGCACAGATGGCTTTCTGCTTGAGATAGATATCGCGTGGATAGGTTCCGTTGCTCAAGGCTGTGGAATCGACTTGTTCTAATGTGCTGAGTGCTCCTACATAGTCACCCTTCTTGAGTTTGATATTCGCCATCGTTTCAAGTAGTCCCACAGCATTGATGCTGTTTGTTGGTACTTGCTTGACCAATTGTTCGCTTAGGTTGAGATAGTAGTTGATTTTCTGTGTGTCATCTTGTTCCAGATATGCTTGAAGCAAATAACTTAGGGTCTTCAGTTCCAAGGCATAATGTTGGATGCTATCTATTTGTGGTAGGATTTCCTCCATCAGTTGTATGGCTTTTTTCACTTCGCCTTTCTTCATTAAGGTGAATCCCTTGTTGGAGAGTGCACTCAGTTTTTCTGTCATGTCATCGGCACGAACGGCTGCTTCGTATGCTTTTTGGCTGGCTCTTAATGCTTCTTCTTGTCGTCCTAGTGTTGAGAGCGATGTGGAAAGATTGTTGTAGAGGTAAGCCAAGTCTTCGTCATCATTTACCTCTTGTGCCGCTTGTATGCCTTCTTCTAAGAAATAACAAGCAGAGTCGGGCATGCCCAAACGTCGGTAAGCAACCGCTGCATTGCCACAAGCTACAGCTTTGTCTTCTCCATAGAATGCTTTATCCCCTAGCTCAATGGCTTGTCGGATATATCGTACGGCCTGTTTCATCTCGCCCATAATGCTAAAGATAGCTCCTTTTTCATTGAGTAAGGCTGCGTACATACTGTCGCTCACTTGCAGGGTAAGAGCTTGGTCAACATAGCTGAGAGCAGAATCGAGCTGATAATCTTCTGCTTTAATTTGTGCCAAAGCTATCCATGCGGAAGCCATACCTTCTTTGTCATCAACATCCTGATAAGAAGCATAAGCTTTTCGCAGTAACTGATATGTTTTTTCGAAGTCTCCTTTGACTGCCATTTCTTCAGCTTGGGTATAGAGTTCATCACCTTTGCTTGGGGTTTGAGATGAACGTTGACACGCTTGGAAGGATATGAGCATTAATAGATAAATGAAGAAAAACGAGTATTGGGTTCTCTGAATGTGAATAATATACGATTTCATTGTGACGAAAAAAATTATGTCTTATTTTGCAATAGCTCTTACGGTTCTACCCACAAATTTTTCGTTGATAACGACATTATAGAGCGGTCTGTTATCTAACATCGAAATGGAGAAAAACATGGCTTGTTGGTTGAGTGAGTTGTCTAAGTGAAAGTTGGATGTCCAATATTGAGCTGATGTTCCCTTGAGTGTTATGTACGTATATGTATAATTCCCAGCAGCGGGAAAGAACACACTGTTGCCATTGGAGCCGGTGAATATCCATCCTTGTTTGCCACGATACTCTATTTGTTGACAGGTGCAGTTGTTCATCAGTTCATGGTAAGCTCCTTCTGAAGGCATAAACCAAGATTCACCCCATTTTACGCGAGCTACATCGTACGAAGAGCCGCTGATGTTGAGACTAACATTATTGCAGATGTAATCATCAACAAAGGAATCAAAATGGGCTAAGTTATAATTGTCCCATGTGTAGCTGTCTTTTTCTTCCACCTCGCCCCATGCATAGTAGCCACCATCATTTTCTGGAGATGATGCACCTACGTTGCAACAAGCCCATTTGTAACCACTTGGCAGACCTAAGTCGATGGCATGGGGGTGGTGGGAGTCGGGACATAAGGAAGGAAGCGACAGCACTTTCATGCTGTCTATGTCTGCTATGGGAATGAGGACCGGGTCATGAGATGTGTCATGCCAAAGCATAATGGCATCATCTTCGATAGGATCATGAGTATGTGAGAAAGTGATGCTATCTACTACGTCGCATGGAAACTGCTGCGTGGCTCCGCTACTGCGATAGACGGATAATATTGATTCTGTATGCTGTGCCATCACGGAGATGGGCAGCAGCATACAGAAGATAGAAAAGACTCGGAGGTTTTGCATTTGTATTTTGGTAGTGTTACTCGGACTTGTCTTTGATTTCGTCAATGGTTTCTTTTGCTTCATCCTTGATGTCGTCGATCTTGTCAGCGACATCTTCTTTGACGTCTTCGATCTTGTCAGCTACATCTTCCTTGACATCGTCAATCTTGTCGGCGGCTTTGTCCTTGGCGTCAGCTAATTTCTCCTTCACATCGTCGGCAAAGTCGGATGCTGCTTCTTTGGCATCAGCGAATTTTTCCTCTGCTGCCTTCCTCAGTTCTTCGGTTTTCTCGGCTGCATCCTTCTTGAATTCCTCGAATTTCTCCTTGGCAGCGTCAATCTTGTCGCCATACTTCTCGTTGAATTCGGCTTTGGCTGCTTCAGCCTTTTCTGCCACATCCTTGGCAAAGTCGGATGCTGCTTCTTTGGCATCGGCGAATTTTTCCTCTGCCACTTTTCTCAGTTCCTCGGTTTTCTCGGCTGCATCCTTCTTGAATTCCTCGAATTTCTCCTTGGCAGCATCAATCTTGTCGCCATACTTTTCGTTGAATTCGTCCTTGGCAGCTTCTGCTTTTTCTGCCACGTCCTTAGCTACGTCGGATGCTTTTTCTGCGAGGTTTTCCATTGCTTCCTTTGCATCGGATGCTACGTCAGCCACTTTTTCGGCTGCTTCCTTGCGGATTTTCTGGAGTTCTTCTTTGTCGCCACCCTTGATGGCGTTCCATAATTTCTTAAAAAATCCCATAGTCTTCGTTTTTTGATTGTTAGTAAAATGTTGTGAATTACAGGTTTGATGTTACAAAAGTATGATATTTCTGTAGAGTAACAAAATTTTTTTGGCAGAATATTCGTTATTGATGACAATGAGATACGTTGATTTACATACACATAGGTTTCCTGATGCTTCGGAAGCGGATGGGATGAAGGAAAAACGAGTGGTGGTGAATTGTGCGCCGACGGACAAGTTGGACGGGGTGAAGTATTGCTCCGTGGGCATTCATCCGTGGGACGTGACGAGTGGTTGGCGTGACGATTTCGAACGACTAAAGGAGCGGGTGCAATGGCCTCAGGTGGTGGCGATAGGTGAATGTGGCTTGGACAAAGTGAGAGGGGGTGAGTGGTCGCTGCAGGTGGAATGCTTTCAGGCGCAGATTGACTTGGCCAAGAACGTGGGGAAACCGTTGGTTTTGCACTGCGTGAAGGCGGTGGATGAGGTGATGAAGATGTGTGTGGGAGTGAAATGTATTTTTCATGGTTTTCGGGGTAAACCCGAACAAGCCAAACAGCTGTTGCAGCGAGGATTCGATTTGTCGTTTGGCGAAAGGTTCAACGAGGAGAGCTTGTCTTTGGCTTGGCAAGCAGGGAGAATGTGGTTGGAGACGGACGAGAGCGAGCTGACGATTGAGGAAATCTACGAGCGTGCAGCGAGGGCTTTGCGCATTTCGCCCACTGACATTGTCGTGCCAGGCACAATCAGTTGGTGAGCGATTTCATCGAGCGGTTGGAGCACGAACATGCGCTCGGAAAGATGGGCATGGGGAATGGTGAGTCGGGAACTGCGAATGAGGACGTGATGATAGATGAGGATGTCGATGTCGATGAGGCGGTCGTGATAGACACCGCCTTTGCTTTTTTCGGTGCGTCCCAAGTCGCGTTCAATGGCTTGTGTGGCATCGAGTAGTTCGTAGGGCAGGAGTGTGGTCTCAATGCCGATGCATGCATTCAGAAAACTGTTTTCGGAATGGAATCCCCACGGCTCAGTGACGAGAAAAGCGGACTGGGACACAACTGTCCCAATCCGCTTTTGTATTTCGGAGATGGCAAGGCGAAGATTTTCTTCCTTATTGCCAAGATTCGTGCCAAGTGAGAGATAGACCAATTTTATTTATAAGATGAGTAGCGCGTCGCCGTAAGTACCGAACTTGTAGTCGATGTCGCTGGTGAGCGCTTCCTTGTATGCCTTCATCACGTTTTCATAGCCGCCAAATGCACAGGCGAGCATGAGCATGGTGGAGAGTGGGAGCTGGAAGTTGCTCACGAAGGAGTCGCACACGCTGAAATCGTATGGAGGGAAGATGAAACGGCTGGTCCAGCCTTCAAATTCCTTCAGAATACCTTCTGGGCCTGCTGCGGTTTCAGTGGCACGAAGTACGGTGGCACCGATGGCGCAGACACGCTTGCCGTGGGTTTTCGATTCGTTGACGAGTCGGCAAGCCTCTCCTTCCACGAACATCTGTTCGGAGTCGCACTTGTGCTTGGTGAGGTCTTCCACATCAATTTGGCGGAAGTTGCCAAGTCCCACGTGCAGCGTGATGAAAGTCTGGTTGATGCCAGCGATTTCCATGCGCTTCATCAGTTCGCGCGAGAAGTGGAGTCCCGTGACTGGTGCTGTCACAGCTCCTTCTTTCGAAGCGAAGATGGTTTGGAAATTTTCGATATCCTCTGGGATGGCTTGACGGATGTGGCGCACATCGTCAGGGATTGGTGCCTCGCCCAGTGCGTAGAGTTCGCGCTTGAATTCATCGTGAGGACCATCGTAGAGGAAACGGAGTGTGCGTCCGCGGGAGGTGGTGTTGTCAATGACTTCAGCCACCATCGAGTTGTCCTCGCCGAAGTAGAGTTTGTTTCCGATACGTATTTTTCGAGCTGGGTCAACGAGCACATCCCAAAGGCGGAGCTCTTCGTTGAGTTCGCGCAGAAGGAACACTTCAATCTTGGCACCCGTCTTTTCCTTGTTGCCGTAGAGACGAGCAGGGAACACCCTGGTGTCGTTGAAGATGAATGTGTCGCCATCATCAAAATACTGGATAATATCCTTGAAGAGTCTATGTTCGATTTCACCAGTGTTCTTGTGGAGCACCATCAGTTTTGCCTCGTCGCGGTTTTTAGGCGGATTCACGGCAATCTTCTCATCGGGGAGTTTGAATTTGAATTGGGAGAGTTTCATTAAAGTGAAATGATTATGAATGTTATATTATTAGTAGTATGTTCTAACCTTAACCCTAACCTTAACCTTAACTTTTCATCCGGATGGCAGTTATCGTTATGGTTATCGTTATCGTTAATTAGGCCAGCACCTCAATTTCTTGTGAGTTGACAAATGATTCGAAATCAGCGATTTCGAGGGATTGTTGCAAAGTGTAGTTGCCGATGCGTGTGCGGCAAAGAGAGGTGAGATAGGCTCCGCTTCCGAGTGCTTCACCGATGTCGCGAGCGAGAGCGCGGATGTAAGTACCCTTGCTGCACACGATGCGGATGGTGATGCTGGGATATTGGAGCGGTGCCTGTTCGTTTTCCTTTTGAAATTGTTCGATGAGTTCGGGCGTGAGGCTCTTGATGTTGATGGCCTGTGGCTTGTTGGGAGTTTCGGAAACTGCCGTTGGAGTCAGTTGGCAAGAGAGAAGTTCAATCTCGTCAATCACCAGAATCTTGGGTTTCAGTTCCACCTCCACCCCTTTTCGTGCCAGCTTGAAGGCGCGCTTGCCATCTACTTTCACGGCGGAGAAGCGTGGTGGCACCTGTTCGATTCGTCCGAGAAACTTGGGGAGAGTTGCCTCCACAAGTTCACGAGTGATGTGAGCGGTAGGGTAGGTGGCATCTTCCGCTGTCTCTCTGTCGAAGGAAGGAGTTGTAGCACCGAGTTTCAGGGTAGCTACGTATTCCTTCGTTCCAGCTTGCAGTTCATCAATCAGCTTGGTGGCTTTCCCTGTGCAGACGAGCAGTACACCCGATGCCAGAGGGTCGAGCGTTCCAGCATGTCCCACCTTCAAGTCCTTTGCCTTCAGTCCCAGTCGGGAGTTGAGAATGCCACGCACTTTCGACACAATGCGGAAGGATGTCATGGTGTAGGGCTTGTTGAAGCAGAAGATTTCGCCTGTCTGAGGATGAAGCATCATTCGTGATAATTACAGAGTTATGCAATGAGTTGCCAGATGATAGTGGCAATACCCACGATGGCGCAGTAGATGGCAAAGTAGATGAGTTTGCCCTTCTTGACAATGTTAATCATCCACTTGCAGGCAAGGCAACCCGTGATGAAGGCTGCCACGAAACCTGCCACGAGAGCCGACATGCTGATGCCAGCCATGGCAGCCTCGACACCTTCTTCCACCATTTCCTTCACGTCGAGCAGAGCCTGTCCGAGAATAGGAGGAATCACCATGAGGAAGGAGAACTGTGCAAGGTTTTCTTTCTTGTTGCCGAGGATGAGACCTGTGCCGATGGTACTGCCCGAGCGTGACAATCCTGGCAGAACAGCGCAAGCCTGAGCGATACCGATAATGAAAGCATCGATGAAGGAGATATGCCCCTTGGTGCGAGGCTTGGAAAAGTAGGAGAAGGAGAGGAGCAATGCGGTGATGCAAAGGCACACACCCACTACCATCAGACTGGAGAAATAAGCCTCCACCTGATCCTTGAAGCAAAAGCCGACGATGCCCACAGGAATCATCGAAACGATAATGAGGAGTGCATAGTTTTGTTCCTCGTTGAGAGAGCGAATGCCGTAAGAGCTTGGCACGATGCTGTTGCCAGTCTTGAACAGTCCCTTGAAAATCCAAGTCACTTCTTTCCAGAGAATGACCAGAGTGGAAAGAACGGTTGCCACGTGTACGGCAATGGTGAATGTCATAATCTTATCGGGGTCTTCCACACCGAGGAGTTCGGCTGCGAGTGCCAAGTGTCCGCTACTGCTCACAGGGAGGTATTCTGTGAGCCCCTGAAAAATGCCCATGATGAGGGCTTGAAGCCAATCCATTTATTAAATGAAGAATTAAGAATTAAAAAATAAAAATAAAGAATTAAGAATAATGATTGCAGCAAGCCATTCTTCACTCTTCATTCTTCATTTTCTTTTGGTGCTTAGGTTTTACGAGGATGGCAACAACCACGAAGATGAAGCCGAAAAGGCAAACGAGTGGAGCCACCACGATTCTGCGTGTGCTGAAGATGTCGGGATTGAAGGCTTCTTCTGTAGTGCTACCGCCCGACATGAGGATGAAGCCCAATACTACAATGAGGAATCCCACCACGAGGAGAATGTAGTTGAGCTTGCCAAATGCAAAATTATTTTTCATATCTTTTTGATAAGTTATAAGTTAATAGTTAAAAACTTGCTATTCATTAGCACTTTTAATTTTTAACTTTTAATTTTAAATTTTATTGTTACACATGATAGAGGTCGTTGCTACTCATTTTGAGGTACTTGCTCAGGGAAGCGTAAGTGCAGAGGAAAGTGATGAGCAGACCGAAGGCGAGCACTGTGACGCCCACGATGATGAGCAGTTTGTTGTCAATCACCGCATTGATTTCTGGGTCGAATTTCTGCAACCATTGCACACCGAAATAGATGAACAAGTCTGCCAGGATAGCTGACACGATGCCCAAGAAGAGAGCTTGCTTGAGGAACGGACGACGGATGAAGTTCCAAGATGCGCCCACCAGTTTCATGGTGTTGATGATGAAGCGACGGGCGAAGATGGTGAGTCGAACCGTGTTGTTGATGAGTTCGAAGGAAATGTAGGTGAACAGCGCTGCGATGATGAGCAGGATGAGGGAGAGCTTACTGATGTTGTCGTTCACCGACTGCATCAACTCCTTCTGGTAGAGCACATCAATAATCTTGTCGTTCGACTTGATGCGGCGCACAATGTTCGTGAGGCTGTCGTTGTTGGCGAAAGCCGAATTCATCTTGATTTCGAACGAAGCCGTGAAGGGATTCACGTCGATGAATTCCGTTGGGTCGGTACCCATCGCCTCGGTTTGTTCCTTCAGTGCCTGTTCCTTCGAGATGTACTGGATGGATTTCACGTAGGGCTGCTTTGCAAACTCTGCTTGAAGCCCTTTCACGTCATCCTCCACGAGGTCGTCGCTCAGCAGCACACTCACGTTGATATTCTCGCGGACGTAAGTGGATAGATTCTGCGCCATGAGCACAAACATCGTGATGGTGCCAAGCAAGATAAGCACAAGCGTAGTGCTGATGCACGAAGTGATGAACTGCGTGCTAAAGAAAGTTCTTCTGTTATGTCTTTTTGCCATATTAAAAATAAATTAAAGAGTGGAGAGCCCCCCTCCAGCTCCCCCGAGGGGGAGAGAAAAACCATCCGGATGGTATTTTTCACTTTTCACTTTTCACTTCCTTCACTTCCACTCCCTTCAGCGTAGCGGAAGAAGAGTCGGTGATGCGGATCCGCACGAAGTCGCCCACATGATGGTTGCCACGGTCGAACACCACTACTTTATTTTGCTGCGTGCGACCAAAAAGCTGTTCGCGAGAGCGTTTGCTCGTTCCTTCCACCAGAATCTCGAATGTCTTGCCGATGTCCTTTCGATAGCTTTCAGCCGACAGTTCGTTCTGCAAGGCAATCATCTCGTTGAGTCGGCGCAACTTCGTTTCCTCTGGCACGTCGTCGGGCAGATGCTTCGATGCGTAAGTGCCAGGGCGCTCCGAATAGCGGAACATGAAGGCGGAATCGTAGCCTACTTCGCGCATGAGCGACAGCGACAACTGGTGGTCCTCCTCCGTTTCCGAATGATAACCCACGAAGATGTCGGTGGTCAAACCGCAGTCGGGTACAATGCGACGGATGGCAGCCACGCGGTCGAGATACCATTCGCGTGTGTATTTGCGGTTCATCAGCTTCAGGATTCGGTTGCTTCCGCTCTGCACAGGCAGGTGGATGTGTCGGCACACATTCGGACAGTCGGCAATCACCTGCAAGGTCTCGTCGCTCATGTCCTTCGGATGCGATGTGGTGAAACGGATTCTCATCTTTGGGAAGGTCTCAGCCACCTTTCGGAGCAGCATAGGGAAGCTGATGTCGCCACATTTGTATGAGTTCACGTTCTGACCGAGCAGCGTCACCTCCTTGTAGTTGCGTTCCTGCAAGTCGCGCACTTCGTTGAGGATGCTTTCCACGTCGCGACTGCGTTCGCGTCCGCGAGTGTAAGGCACGATACAGTAGTGGCAGAAGTTGTTGCAGCCACGCATGATGCTCACGAACCCCGACACGTGGTTGGCGTGGATGCGGGTAGGGAGAACGTCCTTGTATGTTTCGGTTGTGGAGAGTTCGATGTTGATAGCCTTCTCGCCCATTTCTGCCGCTGCAAAAAGGTCGGGAAGCGTGAGGTAGGAGTCGGGTCCAGCCACGAGGTCAACGTGATGATGCTCAATGAGTTCATCCTTCACTCGCTCAGCCATGCATCCCACAACACCCACAATCAGACCGCCTTTTCCTCGCTTCTGCTTGACAGCGTTAAGTGCCTCCAGTCGGTTCAGGATTTTCTGTTCGGCATTGTCGCGCACCGAGCAGGTGTTGAGAAGGATGGCGTTTGCCTCGTCGAGGTTTTCGCAAGTCTCGTAGCCCGCCATCTTCATCACAGAGGCAATAACTTCACTGTCCGCCACGTTCATTTGGCAGCCATAAGTTTCAATGAGTAATTTCTTCATTAAATGAAAATGAATCTGTCTATATCTTTCTTGAAATCTGATTTCAGTGTGCAAAGATACAACATTTTTAAGCCTTTGTCAAGAGTTTAGGACTAAAAACCGCTGACACTCAGTTGAGTATTAACGCTTTTTCGCCTTTTTTCCTTTTAAGGTAGGTTCTAAAAATTATGTCGGATTGATTTTTGAACCTTTAGCTCGGCGAAGCCAATTGATTTGATTGGATTTTTGTTAGCGAGCTATGTAACCGAGAACCTTCAGCTCGGCGTAGCCAAAAGTGGCAAAAAGACTTCAAATCAAACAAAAAGCAACCGAAATGAAATAAAATAAACTGGTAGTGAACTAAAAAACAGAATTTTTAGAACCTACCTTAATTCTACTCTTGCATGTACGATTGCAAAGGAAAATAACGGTTTGAAAGGAGCTCTCCTTCGCTTTTGCCGAAGCAATCATTTGATTTTGCTGAAATGCCGAGCGTTCGGTGTTGTCACGGCGAACCTTCGCCATCGCAACGCCGAAGGTTCGCCGATTCGATAACGAACCTTCGAGCAACTAGTTGAACCGTTAACTCGGCGTAAGCCAATCGAAGAAATGCTTCAGAGAATCTCCACATGCGCTTCAGACAATCCCCTGAAGCACAACACAAAAATGCATTCTTTGTCATGGAGGTGACGTTTTCATGTCACAAAGTGTTGCACATGTCCTTGTTTTGCAAAATAATCAGATACTTTTGTTTATTGTTTTGCGCTTTTTTAATAAATTTGCCAGCAATTTCTCAAATATTTAGTAAAAATGTTATCCTATGGTTAAGAAGTTTGTATGTTTGTTTGTCATGACAATGGCCATGCTGTTGTCGTCACAAACGAAGGCTCAAGATTCTGCTCAGCGCCTTGTGGATTTGACCGCCAAATCGGGAAAAACCACACAGAAAGGTCTGAGGAAAATCAAAACACAGCCTTCCAAGAAGTTGAGTCAGGTCGCTACCCAAGATGGTGCGGTGACTAAACAGAAGTTGATAGCTGACAAGAAGCGGGAAGCCGTTTCTGTGTCGAAGCAGAAGGAGAAGCAGGAATCAGTCCTCAAGCGACGTGCTCACAAACCTACAACTCAAAAGACTCTGCACCGCCAGAATGCTCCTCGACTGGTGGGCGAAGTTGTGAACGAAAATGGTGTGATTGTGAAGCCTGCTGAGGGAGTTCGCAAGGTCTATCGTCGTTCGGGGCAGGCACTTGCTTACGACCCCGACGGTGAGTCGTGGCTGCTGACGGAGCAGGAGGGACAGGTGAATATTGTGTTCTGTGATGATGGTACGGTCTATATCAAGAATCTCATCTCCACCTATATTTCAGGTTCATGGGTAAAGGGCAGCCTGAGTGGCAATACGATTTCCATCCCAACAGGCCAGCTTGTCAGCTACGAGAGCAACTATGGCATTCCTTTTGCCATCTATTGGGGAAGGAGAGAGGGCCGCGACTTCTTCAAGAACGAAGAGAAAGAGGTGATTACCTTTACCATCAACGATGACGTGATTAGTCTTGACGGCTCTGACGAAGACAATATCATCGGTGTGTTCTATGAGCAAGACAAGTTTGCCTTCTTTGATAATTTCGGCGACTATGAGAGCGTCTATACCTACGACCACGACTATGTGCCGCTGGACGTGGTGACTGTCACGCCTCCTGCCGACTTGCAGACTGAGACTTGGTACACGAAGGGGCACACCTACGAGGGCTCGTCAGTGGCTTTCCGTGGTCAGATTGAAATAGGTTTAGATGGTAACGACGTGTATCTGCACGGTATGTTCAGCGATTTCCCTGATGCGTGGATGCATGGAGTCATTGATGGCGAAACGGTCACCTTCAATGGCTTGCAGGTGCAGGGCGAACAGGATGGCAGCAGCGTCTATGCCATTGGCTATGATGGCGAAACCCTCAGGTCGTTCGAAATGAACTATGATGCTGAGGGCGGTGTGCTCACGTCGGCCTTCGACTTGCTGGCTAATATGAGCGATGAGGAATCGTATGCCTACACATGGATTGAGGATATCACCATCTCGCGCGAGGACCCTTTCAAACCTATCGAGAACTATCCTTATCTGAACACTTTCCAGACGCTGGATGAGCAAGAGGCATTCACTGTGATTGACGAGAACGAAGACAGAAGCACTTGGGACTTCGCCTACAACAGCGATGACAACTGGTTTGCACGTTACACCTATAACGAGACGTTTGAGGCAGACGACTGGTTGATTTCGCCAGCCTTCCACTTCGAGGCCGACAAGCAGTATGTCTTGACCTTCGACACTTGGAATAAGGCCTATGACGAGCGCATCGAGGTGATGGTAGGTACTGAAGCCGCTTCCGAGACGATGTCGATACAAGTTGTTGAACCGACCGACGTGGTGTGGGAAGAACCTCATGGCATGGAGGCAAAGATTTCTGTCAGCGAGTCGGGCACCTACTACATTGGTTTCCATGCCATCAGCGATGCCGACAGGAACAAGATATTTGTGGATAATGTGCAGGTAGATATCTTCGACTTGGAAGCACCAGCAGCTCCTGCCGACTTCACTGCCGTGCAGACAGAAGAGAAGCTGGAGGTGACTGTCAGTTTCACGGCTCCTGTTGCGAAGCGCAATGGCGAGGCTTTGACAACAAATCTGGAGAAGATTGAACTGATGCGCGACAACGAAGTCATCCACAGTTTCGAGAATGTGGCTCCAGGAGAAGCTATCACGTGGGTTGACAATGGCGAAGACTTGACTCTCGGCATCCACAATTATTATGCAGTGGCCTACAACGACAAGGGTGCTGGCGACAAGAGCGAGGAGGTGAGCCTGAAAATCGTGACAACGCTCCATGTACCTTATACAGCCGACCTGACTCAGCCAGGGACGATGAGTGTCTTTACGGTGATTGATGCCAATGATGATGCTTGCACATGGAATTGGGACGACAGCTATCACACCAATTATGTGTTTAACACCGACAACGAAGGCGACGACTACCTTGTTACGCTGCCTATCCTTTTGGAGGCTGGAAAGAATTACTATGTCAGCATCAATGCCTACAACGGAGGTATTGCCGAGCGCTTCGAAGTGATGCTGGGCAAGGAACCAACTGCTGAGGCGTTGACGACCACGCTGATTGCTCCTACGGAAGTGACCACCGATGATGAACAAGGTGAAGAATACGAGAGTCTGTTCTCGGTGGATGAAACTGGTCTGTATTACGTAGCCATCCATGCCATCAGTGATGCCGATAAGTTCCACCTCATAGTGAATAACCTCAGCATCGTGGATGGTGCACAACCAAAAGCTCCAGCAGCTCCTACCATCAGTGCTGTTGCCGACGAGCTGGCTGCATTGAAGGCCACCGTGACGGTAACAACTTCCAAGTTTGCCGTTGACGAATCGCCGCTCAGTTCCAACCTCACTCGCGTTGAGCTCCTTCGCGACGGCCAAATTGTAGGTTCCTTCATGAATGTTGCTCCTGGCGAAGCTGTGGTCTTTGAGGATGAGCCAGAAGAAATGGGCTTTCATGTTTACCAAGCCATCTCCTACAATGAATTCGGCAAGGGACTGAAGAGCGAAAAGCTGTCCATTTATGTGGGTCCCGACATTCCTGCTGCTGTTCAGAACCTGACTGCCATCGATGGTGGCGATGTGGTTTCGTTGCAGTGGAACAAGGTGGGCAATACAGGCGAGAATGGCGGAGTTGTCAACCCTGCCACTGTGAACTATTCTGTGTGGAGCACCACTGCAGAAGAAACATGGGGAGGCTTCTACGTGATGAAGGATCAGAAGTTAGCACAGATGACCGATGCCGACTCCTTCGATGTGCCTTTCAACACCGACGAAGGAGAGCAGCGCATGGAATACTGGATTGTGGAGACAACGAACGAGGCCAATGCCCAAATGGAAGGCAATACCGAAGTGGTTGGCTTGTTGGTGGGTGCTCCTTATCAATTGCCATTGGTAGAGGGCTTTGCCGACCTTGAATTGCACTACTATTGGGAAACAAACGGTACAGTGATGATTGCAGGACAATCCACCGATGGCGACGGTTCGTCGATGGCTTTGCTTTCTGAGCAAGAAGGTGTGGTCTATTTTACTTCGGGCAAACTCGATCTCGAAGGCCTGAAGAATCCAACACTTGTCTTCGATGTGGCAAGTCCTGACATCAAATCGCTCACAGTGGTTGGTAGCACGGATGGTGGTGTGTTTGGAATTCTGAAGGATAACATTGCCGTGAGCGATGACTTTACGCAGGTGAAGGTGCCTCTGTCGTTGCTGCAAGGTGGTCGCTACGCTCAAATCGGCTTCTTGGCCGACTTCGACGCCGCTTCCGAAATTGACCCTTGGGAGGGCAATGTGACTGAACTGGGTGACATGCTCCTCGTTGACAATATCCACATCACTGATTTGTATCAGAATGACTTGGCTATCAAGGTGGCAGCACCTCAAAGCGTTGTTGCAGGAAAAACTGCTTCGATGTCTATTACTGTGTCCAACGAAGGTGAGAATGTGGCCAGTGGTTTCACTGTGCTGCTCACCGCAGGAGAAGAGGAATTGCTGAGCGTGACACCGAAACAGTCGCTTGCATCGTTCGAGTCATGGACATACAACTACAACTTCAAGACCTCGATACTTGATGAGGCAGGTGACAAGGAAATCGTGGTACGTGTGATTTATGACAAAGACGAGAAGGCCGAGAACAATGAGGCGCAGACCGTCATCAGCATCCTTGAGCCTATGGCTCCTGTTCCTTCCGACCTCGTTGTTGAGAAGCACGACTCGAATTTGTCGCTCTCGTGGACAGCACCCGATATGGATGGTGTGATACGTGTGACCGAGGACTTTGAGGATACGAACACCTTCCCTGAATTTAGCTTGGGTGGTATCACAGAAACGAATCATAGTGGTACTCTCGGCGATTGGACGCTCTACGATGGTAACGGAGTGGAATGCTATTCTTTCAGTGACTTCGACGTTCCTAACTTGGGAAATCCTATGGCATGGATGGTTTTCAAACCAGCTTACTTGTCCAAAGAGATAGGAGAGGCGTATGCAGCGCATAGTGGCAGTCAGTTGTTGCTCTCCACTTGTGTAGCGGATGGTGACCCAATTCCTGCTACCGACCACTGGCTCATCTCGCCTGAACTGAAGGGCAACGAACAGAACATAAGCTTCTTTATTCGCGTCATCACTGACAGCTATGGCGATGAGAGTTTCGATGTGCTTTATTCAACTACCGATGCGGAGGTGAGTAGCTTCGAAGTGCTCGACAATTTATGGCTGAGCGCTACCGAATGGACGGAGTGCAACTACACACTGCCTGAGGGCACGAAGTATTTTGCTATCCGTCACAGCTCTACCGACATCTTTGGCTTGTTGTTGGATGACATCACCTTCGAGCGTAGCGCAATGGCACCAGTAGGCTACAACATCTATGTTGATGGCGAAAAGGTGGGTAGCGCTACGGATACAGCCTTCGATATGTCGAACGTTGATTTGACGAGCGGTGAGCACACAGTTGCCGTGACAGCCCTCTATGCTGGTGGCGTGGAGTCGAGTCCTGCAACGACAGTGCTTGACATCACCACAGGCATCGATGTGATTACCCTGATGGGAGAGCCTGTCGATGTATATACCACCGATGGCCGTCTGATTCGTCGTCAGGCCACGAACCTTAATGGTTTGAAGGGAATGTATATGATTGGTAATAAGAAAGTATTTGTGAAGTAATGGGATGTCGTTGAAACGACATTGACGGTGACTTTTCGAGGGGGTGCGGAACTTTTTCCACACCCCCTCGACGTCTTTCTTTGCTCCTCACACCATCCTCACACTTCTGATTTTTTCGATTTTGTTTGGTTGTGTTGGGGAAAACATATAATTTTGCAACCAATAACATACCTATCAAAAACATATTATATGCTTACACAACGCGAATGCGACATTCTGAAAAGCGAGCTCCACGGTACGATGGTGGAAGCTATGCAAGTGACGTTCCTTCCATCCGACGATGATATTGCCCTTTGCGAGATGCCTATCACCGACACGGTTCGACAGTACCTGGGTGTGCTGCATGGTGGTGCCTATCTGGCACTTGCCGAAACCATCGCCGGTGCTGGTTCGCTCCATCTCACGGGCTTCGACATGGATGCCAAGGTATGTGGCACGGAGGTGAGCGGTTCCCACGTCTCCATGTCGGCTACGCATGGCAAGGTATTCGGCAAGGCACGACTCGTTTATGCTGGCTACTCCACCCATGTGTGGAACGTGGAAATCGTGGGTGAGGATGGCACGGTACTTTCCGTGGAGCGCGTCACCAATCGCATCCTGTGGTCGAAAAAGGAAACCCACAATTTGACCACCAACTGATTTCAGTGTAACAACATAACCTGTCCTTCTATTTTAACTTTTAACTTTTCATTTTCTCATGGGATATATAGAACAAAACCTCGTTGCCGACGAGCGAATCATCTTCAAGGGAGCTATCCACTGGATGCGCTATGCTCGCCCCATCCTAATTATTTTTCTTGGTGTGCTTGCCCTGGATTGGAATATCTGGGCAGTGATACTTGGTGTCATTCTGATTCTCATAGGTCTCTTCCAAATCGCCTACATCTATTATGGCTTGAGCTATGCTGTCACCAACAAGCGCATCATCCTCAAGAAAGGAATCCTTAATGTGGAAGCACTCGAAATCATCCTCACCAAAGTGGAAGGTGTGCATATCGAGCAAAGTTTCTTAGGAAGATTGTTGAACTATGGAACGGTAGTCGTTACCACGGGCGAAGTCATCAACCGTTTCGAGTATTTGGCATATCCTGCACAGTTCAGTAACAGCGTTCACGAAGTGGTGCAGAGTTTGGACACCGAAGACCCAACGCGCTTGTCCCAAATACAAACAAACAGTAAGAGTGCCAAGCTTCCTAACAAGGGTTGCCTTATTATATTAGTCATCATTGCTTTGGCCATCATCATCGCCAAGAACGTGCTCGTGTATCGCTACATCGACCAACCACGTCAGGAGCAACGTGACTCCATCCAGAACAATAGCATCGAGGGTTTAGAGGAATTTACGGATAACAACTAAGATGAAACATATAATAAATGAAAAGAACCCCAGAAGTTGGACAAAAAACTTCTGGGGTTCTCTTCATTTACTGAAGGTAGGTTTTATAAATGATGTCGGATTGATTTTTGAACTCACCTTAACAATTATTACAAAGCTACCTTGAAAACTCGACTACCGACTTTCACAACATAAAGCTCTTCTGAAGCTACCTGAATACTGGCTGAGCCATAAGCAGAAGGAAGACTGCCGACAAGCTTGCCATCAACAGTATAGACAAAAACATCTGAAGGCTCATCTATATTCTTGATTTGAATTTCACCGTTATACCCCATCACCTTCAACTCATTGAGTGACATGGATTTCACCGATAAGTTGGTTTCGTATGAAATGGAAAGCACCGACTCACCTTTTATCTCAGGAGTGGTATAATAACCATTCACCAATTCGTCTGTCACATCTACGCCATTGAAAATAACTGTATTCACCTTGTTTTCACCCAAAGAGCCAATATATATGGTATGTCTTGTGTCTGATTTGACTGCTTGGCGGGTATAACCTGTCGCACCTTGTTTCACTGTGAGGTTAGCATACTTGCTGAAAACTACATTCATTTGAGAATTGTCAGGAATAACAGCTTTCAAAGTGTTATTCTCAACCAAAGAAATCAAATCTACGCCATTCAGTGTTACTTCATCTAATTTGCAATTCTCCCTTGGTATGAACACAAAAGTGCTCTCTTCATCATCCTTTAACTCCACTTCAGCTATCTTATTCGTAATGACTGTTTCATCATTGACAAGCACACTGCCCTTCTTGTTACAAGACATAGTAAACGCTATAGCTGGTATTTCCTCTATCTTTTTGATACGATTCCAATCTACTGTTATCCTATAAAAGTTCGACAAGCCCTTTGGAACATACAAAGTGGCATTGTCACAACCAGAGAAAGCTCCCACTCCCGTCGCAAATACATCTGTTATGTAAGAAGTAATGGATGTCAAGCCACTACAACCAGAGAATGCTTCAGACCTGATGCTCGTCACGCCGGAATGAATCTCGATGGATGTCAAGCCACTACATCCCCTGAACACATATGTCTCGATGCTGGTAACGCTGTTAGGAATCTCGATGGATGTCAAACCACTACAATCAGAGAACGCATAATCCCCGATGCTGGTAACGCTGTTAGGAATCTCGATGGATGTCAAGCCACTACAACCAGAGAATGCATAAATCCCGATGCTGGTAACGCTGTTAGGAATAACGACGGATGTCAAGCCACTACAATCAAAGAACGCAAAATCCCCGATGCTCGTCACGCTGGAAGGAATTTTTGTATTCTTAAATCCTGCTAACAAAGTATTTGAAGCTGTCTCAATAATAGCATTGCAATCATTTCGGGAATCATAAACAGAATTACCTGATTCTACAACAATGGATGTCAAGCCACTACAACCAGAGAATGCTTTCAACCCGATGCTGGTAACGCTGTTAGGAATAACGACGGATGTCAAGCCACTACAATCAGAGAATGCATACCTCCCGATGCTGGTAACGCTGTTAGGAATAACGACGGATGTCAAACCACTACAACCATAGAACACAAAATCCTCGATGCTGGTAACGCTGTTAGGAATCTCGATGGATGTCAAGCCACTACAACCAGAGAATGCAGAAACCCCGATGTTCGTCACGCTGTTAGGAATAACGACGGATGTCAAGCCACTACAACCTAAGAACGCTACGTTTCCTATACTGGTAACACCCTCCCCAAGAATATATTTTGTCACTTGACTTCCAAATATATTCCCGATATTTGATGCGGAAGAATAAGAAAGAGAAAGTATAGCATTGCTATTAATTGTGACCGTGGCTAAATGAATACAACCATAGAACGCTTGATACCCGATAAGTGTCACACTGGAAGGAATCTCGATGGATGTCAAGTCACGACAATTAGAGAACGCATATTTCCCGATGCTTGTCACACTAAAAGGAATGGTAATGGATGTTAAACTACTACAATGAGAAAAAGCATATTCCCTAATACACGTCACTTGATAATGAGTTCCTATTCCACCACTCTCTGACCACACCTCGTTGAGGTCAATAGAACCCTTTGTGTTTATTTCAATGGCACTTACCCACTCTCCTTTATAAATCTCAATATTCGTGCCATTAATGGTTCCATTGATTCTAACCCAGGAAACTATTCCATCCTCAGCTGTGACTTTCACGTATGCCGAACCAGCCCATGCAGAACTAACCGACAGCATCAACATCGTCATTGTAACAAAAAGATATAAATTAATTCGTTTCATACTATTAAATAATTATTGATTTATAATTTCCTCAAAGATAAAACATTGCAAAGATAATGAAAAGAGAGAAAAGAAAAAAGAAATGAGTCTTTTTTCCAAAAAAAGCTGAAAAAGGCTTCGTAACGAATAAAAATATTTCGGAAAGAAATAATCATATCAAGTTAGCTCGGTTTTGGTGAATCGCGTGTGGGGATTGACAGATTCGCATGTGTGGATTGACTGAACTTCTCCTTTGATTCAAATAAATGCCCGAGGGCTCGCTTAATCGATAGCGAGCCCTCGTTTGCGTTCAAGCGAGCCCTCGCTTGCAAAACGTTGAGGGCTCGGCTTTTCAGTAAAACCAAAGGAAAAGTTTAGCAAAAACAAAGGAGAAATCCAGCACAATCAAAGGGGAGCTCCAGCAGAATCGAAGGAGAATGCCATCACTCTTTAAATGAAGTCATTGCTTTCGTTATCGTTTTCGTTGAACTTGAAAACTTTCTTTCAGACTTCTGCAATCATTGCAGTTTGAAACTGATAGGTAGTGTAAAGGTAGTTTCTATCCGTTGCCCGTTCTGGCGACCAGGCTCCCATCGTGGCATGTTGCGAACGACATGGATAGCTTCTTCCTTCATGGCCTCTACCGCGTCGTAGTAGTGTGTTGCAACCTCCTCTGCATCTTTGTCTCCATCTTTGGCTGCCTGTATCGTTTCGTCGGTGACGAGAGGGGTTTTCGAAGTGACGTTCACAACTAGTGGTGAGCGTACGAGTCCAGTCTTATCAACTGTAAACCGCACGACGATGTCTCCCTCCACATGCATTTCCCGAGCTACAGAAGGATATTTGAGATGCATACTCAGATATCTATAAATGGCCTCCTGTCCACCAGGAAATGTTGGTGCTTCTTCAATCAATTGGAAAACATCTGGCTCATTGAGGTAGGCTTTTTCTTGATATCGAGGGTTACTGAGGTCGATACTGTCGGAAACGCCTACCACTTTCACTTCATTAATCAGTGTGGCTGGTTCCAGTACTACGTCAATCTGATTGCTGCTGATATCGAGTGTCTTGGTCTTAAATCCCACGTATGACACACGAATCTTGTGCTTGGGATTGACCACTTTGAACGAGAATTTGCCGTTCATGTCAGTAACGGCATGCATTACGACGCGGTGCAGTTCGTCTTCCTCAATGAGATTGGCGAGTTTGAGTGGTTGTCCGTTTTGGTCGCTCACAGTTCCTGTGATAATGTCACCAGGTTTCACATCAGATGACGATGGCTCGATTTCATCTGCCTTTTCTGTCTTTGGGGATTCTTCTGTGGTAGTATTTTCTGTTCTGAACAACTCCGACTTCACAACTTCAGTGAGTGGTTGTTCGATCATCTTAACACTATGATTCACCGCTTCTTTCAAGGCTTCTTTCGGTTTGGAGAATGCCATGAGCGAGAAACCAATAAGCGGAATGGTGATAGCAATCCAAATCATGCACCACCAGTGAGATTGTTTTTTCTTCATCATAATAATTCGTTTTTTAATGTTGAGATTAAACGAACTTGCGAGTGCGTAGGCCTCCGCTCCCACTGTCCGCATGATTAATAGTCGCTGATAGTCACGGCTCTGAATCCTGTAATGATTGATCACTTCATCGTCGGCCTCGTATTCGTGTACTATCTTTATTTCTTTCATCACCATCCAACATATCGGATTGACAATCACACAGGCCATCAGAAACAAGAGGTCGATGTGGTGGAGTAAGACGATATGAGAGAGTTCGTGCCTCATACTTGCCCTGCGTCCGAATCCTTGTTCGTGTCTCGATATGACGATGCAGTTCATCCAACTGAACGGTCCATAATCGGCATCATGCTCCACCAACCACACCCATCTGCCTACCTTATGACACTGTTTACCATGCAAGAATCGCAACATCTTAAAGGTCGATTTTGCCCACCCGATCAGTTGTATCAAGATATATAGAATGTAAATGGCCAACAGAAAAACCACTCCTTTTTCCATTGTGGTGAGGCTTCCTGTGTTTATATTCATGGCTGAGTTGATACTGATGCTGTCCAATGTGCCTTCATCTATCCACACCACAGTCCTGCAAGCGTCAGCCATCGGTTCCATCTGTTCCGAAGGGATGATGTGTATCAGTGGTAGAAAGGCTGACAACACCACACTGCCAAGCAGATAGAAACGGTTGAAACGATGAAACGTGGTGCCACTGAAGCACATCTTGTAAAGGAGCTGAAATCCCAACAGACATGCCGACCACTCCAGGATATATACTACAAATGCACCCATAGTCTTATTCCTCTTCAACCATTCTGATGAGTTCCTTCAGCTCATCGATGCTCACCTCATGGCGCTTCACCAGTCGGGAGATGAAGTCCATGTATGAACCATCGAAGAAGCGGTCGATACTTTCCTTGTTCACGTATGAAATATATTGTTCGCGAGTGACCGTAGCATGATAGAGATAGAATCGTGGACTTAGTTCTTCGTGTCCTATCATGCCGTGCTGTTCGAGTCGTCGCACGTAGGTTGCGATGGTGTTGAAATGCGTTGTGATATCAGGCAAATGGAGAATGATGTCGCGAGTTGAAAGCGGACCATTGTCCCACAACACATCCATGATTTTCAGTTCTTTGTCAGTTAGTTTCTTCATAGGTGTAAGAATTAGCACATCGCAAAGTAACTACAATTTGTAATAACCTCCAAATAACGAAAGGTTTTTTAAAGTTTTATATGTAGTTATTAACATATCCTTACAGCGCCAACGCATAATAAAATATATAGGTAAGAATTTCAAAATCAGGATTTAAGAACCCATAAAGTCCTTCTCTCATTATGCTTTCGTGCACTTCACGCAACAATGTATGAACCTCTGCATTGGTTGTATGCAATGCGGGTTTTCGTCATCATGAAAAAAGCCCTCCTTCACGTACGAAACATGAAAGAGGGCATCAAAAAAGTGTATTAACTAACTCGTGTCGTTTATTTAGAAAGGCAGATCGTCAGTGGCGTCGCCATCTGTGAAATCGACTGGAGCTTGTGTTGCAGCTGGTTGTGCTGGTGCTGAGGCAATTGGAGCTGCTGCGGGAGCTACACCTGCTGGCTGACCTGCAAATGCCTGTGCTGCTGGAATAGTACCTGGAGCTGGTATTTCGCCTGGAGTGACGTGATCTACACGCCAAGCACGGATGTCGTTGTACCAGCGTCCTTGGTATTCACGGGCGTTGATGTCGAAAAACACGTTGACTTCGTCGCCAACTTGTATGTTGAACTGCTTGATTTTGTCCTCACCGAACACGTTGAATGCCATTCTACGTGGATATTGTTCGTGAGTCTCAATTACGTAATCCTGAATCATCCAGGGATTTCCTGTTGACTTTGCCAAACCGCTGCGTGCTTCGAGCACGGCGATTACTCTTCCTGCTTGTTCCATTTTTTCTATTGTATGTTTTAGTTGTTGTTCTGACAGAAATGCAATGAGCGTTCGTCCGATTATCTCCTTCAAAAAAGGAAGGAGCGAAAAAATCACTCCTTCGTCTCTGATTTCTCTGCTCTCCTTTTCTGATTTCTCTGCGAATATACGGCTTTTTTCCGAAAAACTCAAAATTCCGTGAGTTTTATTTCCTTTTTATCGAAAGTTTTATCTATCTTTGTAAACTGAATGTGCATATAGGAACGTGCATTTTGCATCAAGAGAAAATTATAACAAAAAAGAATATATACTCATGAAATTCAACGTATCAAGCGCAACGCTCTGCAATCGTCTGCAGACTTTGAGTAGGGTTATTGCCAGCAAGAACTCCATTCAGATTTTGGATTGCATTCTCTTTGAGCTTCAGGACGGCCAGCTCCGCCTGAAGGCTTCTGACAGCGAAACCACTTTGGTGTCCACGCTCAATGTGGACGAGGCTGACAGCAATGGCGTGTTTGCCATCAAGGCAGCTACCATCATCAATGGTCTGAAGGAAATAGCCGACCAGCCTATCACGCTGGAGGTGAATCCTGAGACTCACGAAATCGTCATTTTCTATCAGAACGGACGAAGCAGTTTTGTTGGTCAGGGTGGTGAAGAATATCCCGTATATCCTGACATCAAGGATGATGCACAGCAGTTGTCAATCGATACCAATGTGTTGCTCAATGGTATTTCGCGTGCCATTTTCGCTACTGCTGAGGATGAGATTCGCCCTGTGATGAATGGTATTTATTTCGATATCACGCCTGATAGCGTCACTTTCGTGGCAAGCGATGGTCACAAGCTCGTGCGCGACCGCTCTTACACGACGCATGGTGGTGAGCAGCCTTCTGCCTTCATCTTGCCAAAGAAGCCTGCCAAGATGTTGAAGGACATCTTAGCGAAGGAGAGTGGTGATGCCATCGTGAAGTTTGACGACCGCAATGCTCGCGTGGAGCTGGAAAACTATGTACTCAGCTGTCGTCTCATTGAGGGTCGCTACCCTAACTACAATTCGGTGATTCCTCAGGACAATCCGTTCCGTGTGACGGTTGACCGCGTGACGCTCATCGGTGCGCTCCGCCGTGTGCTTGTCTTTGCCAGCACAGCCACTTCGCTCGTGAAACTGCGTGTGGATCAGAACGACCTTACGGTTTCCACTCAGGACATCGACTTCTCCACTTCGGCTGAGGAGCACGTGCTTTGCGACTATAGTGGCACAGCCATGAGTATCGGTTTCAAGGGTCCGTTCCTCGTGGACATCCTCAACAGTATGGCTTCGCAGGAAGTTGTGCTCGAATTGGCAGACCCAAGTCGTGCTGGTGTCATCGTGCCAGCTGAGCAGGAAGAGCAGGAGGACCTCCTCATGCTGCTTATGCCAATGATGCTGAATGAGTAAAACGTTGAGCGTTTAACGTTTAACGTTTTGCAAGATAATAATTGCGTTTAGCGTTTAAAGATTAACGACGTTGCCTTCTCGAAAATCTGTTTTTGTACATAAAACTAAAACGAGGGAGGAGTGAATTCGTTAAACTTTAAACGCTAAACTTTAAACTAAATAATCAATGAAACTCAATCTCACTCGCCCACTTGTCTTCTTTGACATCGAATCCACTGGACTCGATGTGAGCAAGGACCACATCGTGGAACTCTGTTATATCAAGGTGCTGCCCAACGGCAATGAGGAGGCGAAGAACATGCGCATCCGTCCTGTGGATTTTCATGGGGAGACGGTGCATATTCCCGAAATATCGACGGCCATTCATGGCATCACCGACGACGATGTGAAGGACTGTCCCAGTTTCAGAGAGATAGCCGACGAACTGCAAGAAACTTTCAAGGGCTGCGACTTTGCGGGCTTCAATAGCAATAAGTTCGATGTGCCGCTGCTGGTGGAGGAATTCCTTCGGGTTGGCATCAATATCGACCTCTCCCAATGCCATTTCGTGGATGTGCAGAACATCTACCACAAGTTGGAGCGACGCACGCTTGCGGCTGCCTATAAGTTCTATTGCGGTCGTGACCTCGAGAATGCACACTCCGCAGATGCCGACACGCGTGCCACACTCGAAGTGCTTCAGGCACAGCTCGACAAGTATCCCGACGACTTGCAAAACGACGTGAAGTTTCTGGCTGACTTCTCTGCCATGAACCGCAACGTGGATTTTGCTGGCCGCATGATTTACGACGAGAACGATGTGGAAATCATCAATTTCGGCAAGTACAAGGGTAGGGCAGCAAAGGAAGTCTTCTTTCGCGACCCAGGCTATTTGGGTTGGGTGCTTCAGGGCGACTTTCCGCTCAACACCAAGCAGGTGTTCCAGCGTGTGGCACTGAAGTACAAGAAGTTCTAAAACAGCCCTTCAGTCTCATTGACAATATTTTCCGCAGTTTTTCGTTTCTATCATAGAGTGTGTTTTTTTCTCGAAGTAGATAGATAATCCCTTCGGATACTATCTTTACACACAAAACAACCATCTTAACGCATTTACATGTTACAGGGAAAGAAAATCGTATTGGGTATTACGGGCAGTATTGCTGCCTACAAGGCATGTTACATCATTCGTCTGCTGGTGAAGGCAGGGGCAGAGGTGCAGGTGGTCATTACGCCTGCCGGCAAGGAATTCATCACGCCCATCACACTTTCGGCACTCACCAGCAAACCTGTCATCAGCGAGTTCTTCTCACAACGCGATGGCACGTGGCATTCCCATGTGTCGCTCGGACTTTGGGCAGATGCCATGCTCATAGCCCCTGCTACGGCTTCCACCATCGGCAAGATGGCGAATGGCGTAGCCGACAATATGCTCATCACCACTTACCTTTCTATGAAAGCCCCTGTGTTCATTGCGCCTGCCATGGACCTCGATATGTATGCGCATCCATCCACACAGCAGAATCTGAAAACGCTGCAAGGCTATGGCAACCACATCATCGAGCCTGGCACGGGTTTCCTTGCCTCCCACCTCGAAGGGAAGGGACGCATGGGAGAAAACCGATGCTGCCAACGCCTCCCTTCGTGACAAGAAAATCCTCATTACGGCAGGACCAACATACGAGAAAATCGACCCTGTGCGTTTCATTGGCAACTACTCTTCGGGCAAGATGGGCATTGCACTGGCAGAGGAATGTGTGCGTCGTGGTGCCGAAGTGGAACTGGTGCTCGGTCCCATCTCCAATCCTCAACTCTTGGAATCGCCTGTCTTCAAGGCAAACCCTTCACTCCTCCATGTGACGAATGTGGAGTCGGCCAACGAGATGTACGAGGCATCCGTTCGCCTGTATCCATCCATGAATGCGGGCATACTCTGTGCCGCTGTTGCCGATTTCACGCCTGAAACACGCGCTGACCAGAAAATCAAGCGTAAGGGCGATGAAATGGTGCTTCATCTGAAGCCAACACAGGACATTGCCAAGGCATTGGGACAGATGAAGACCGACAGTCAGCAACTGGTGGGTTTTGCCCTCGAAACCAACGACGAGGAAACCAATGCGGAAGGCAAACTCAAGAAGAAAAACTTCGATTTCATCGTATTAAATTCACTCAACGACAAGGGGGCTGGCTTCCGTACCGATACGAACAAAATCACGATTATCCGTGCCGACCTCTCTCGCACGGAGTACCCTCTCAAGCCAAAGACCGAAGTGGCTGCCGACATCATCGACAACCTGTCTTCCCTCATGGCAAAATCTCCCTCTGTTCACCTCTCCCAATTCCATTCCAAGTCAATGAAGCATTTCTTTTCATATCTCCTCTCGTTTGCCTCGCTCTTCGCGTTGGCATCACCTGCTGCCCTTGCACAAGAACTGAACTGCAAGGTGAAGGTGATTCACACGCAAGTGCAGGGAACCAACACCAGTGTGTTCGAGACGCTGGAAAATGCCATCATGGAATTTATGAACAACCGTTCGTGGACCGAACTCCAGTTTCAGGAGAAGGAACGCATCGACTGCACCATGAATATCACCATCAAGGCATGGGACCAGGCGACAGAGAGTTTCAAGGGCGAACTGCTCTTCCAGTTGTCGCGCCCCGTCTATAATTCGTCGTACAACTCCACGGTGTTCTCCATGAACGACAAGAACTTCAACTTCACTTACAAGGAGTTCGACCCTTTGGAGTTCAACATCAACACGATGGACAGCAACCTCACGGCGATGCTTGCCTACTATGCCTATCTCTTCATCGGCATGGACCTCGACACGTTCTCACCCCTCGGTGGCACAGAAGTGCTCCACACGGTGGAAACCATCGTGAACAATGCGCAGACCATGTCGGAGCAGGGTTGGAAGGCATTCGACGACAACCGAAACCGTCATGGCATCATCAACGACTACATGGAATCGTCGTTGGAGGATTTCCGTCAGTTGCAATACAAGTACCATCGTCTTGGCCTTGATGAAATGTCGAACAACGTGGACCGTGGTCGGGCAGCCATCGTGGAAAGTCTGGAGATGCTGAAGAAGGCACGTTCCAACAAGCCTCTTTCCGACCTTCCCATCATCTTCACCGACTACAAGCGCGATGAGATTGTGAACATCTTCAAGGGGCATGGCACTCAAAAGGAGAAGGAAACGGTCTATAACATCGTTTCCGACATCAATGCCTCCCAAAACACGCAATGGAAGAACATTACAAAATAAAACAAAACAAATAAGGATTTTAAAAAGACAGAAAACATGAAGAAACTACTTGTTGTGATTATTATTCTTGCCGTGGCAATCCTGATGACTCAAACCGTACCCGACAAGAAGGCTCACAAGCGCGCCATGATGAAAGCTGTGAGCGAATATGTGGATGAAAAGGCAGAGGAAAACGGTTTTCATTCCAATGTCATCACCAATATTGGCAAGAGCGTTGTTAATTTTGCAGCAGCTACTGCCATCGATGCCAAGTTGAAGGTACACAACTACTATCTTTTTAACACCACCTCTGTGCGCCTGAAGGGTGAGGACAAGCTCCTTTCCATCGGTGCTTTTGGTCACGTCTTCACCTTCGATAAGAAGATGCTGAGGGAAGCCTTGGAGGAAGGAGACGATCAAGAGGAATAGGTAGGTGAGATAGCACGAATTAAGCAATGCACGGAGGAAACGCAATCAGTGGCGTTTCCTCCGTGCTTTGCTTTTATTACGCGAGTTCCGGCTCAATTCATTTCTCAACTTCGCATGTGTAATCGTTTAGGGAAAATAACGGTTTGAAAGACGCTTTCCGTTACTTTTACTGAACCTTTAGTTTGGCGTAAGCCAAATGGCGAGCGCTCGTTTGAAAAACGCCGAACCTTCGCTATCGCAACGCCGAAGGCTCGATGGAACGATGACGAGCCTTCGGGCAACTAGTTGAACCTTAATCTTGGCGCAAGCCAATCAAAAAAGCGCTTCAGTAAATCCTCTGAAGCGCTTCTTTAAAATCATTATTTCAGGAAGTCGTCGAAGTAGCGGGAAATGTGCTCGTGCAAATGCACGCGGTCGGTACCCATCATGTTGTGGCCATCACCTGGGTAGGTGAAGAGGTCGGGATGCGTTCCTGCGTCGATGCAAGCACGGATGAACGACAGCGTGTGCTGAGGAACGCAGGTTGGGTCGTTGCCACCATAGATGATAAGAAGTCGTCCTTTCAGTTGGTCTGCCTTGTTGAGGCATGAGGTTTTGGCATATCCTTCGGGATTGGTTTGTGGCGTGTCCATGTAGCGCTCGCCATACATCACTTCGTAGTACTTCCAATCAATCACAGGACCACCTGCAACACCCACTTTGAACACATCGGGATAGGTCGTCATCAGACTGGTTGTCATAAAACCTCCGAAACTCCATCCATGCACACCGAGGCGGTCTCCATCCACGTATGGGAGCGACTTCAGGAACTCCACACCTTTCAACTGGTCTTTCATCTCTTCCACTCCCAATTGGCGGAAGGTGGCTTGTTCGAAATCGAGACCACGATGCTCACTGCCTCGGTTGTCGAGACAGAACATCACGTAGCCGTTTTGTGCCATCCAAATGTCCCAACCACGCACACCCCAATGACGCGAAGCATCAATGTTGTGCGCATGAGGACCGCCATAGACATACACAATGGCTGGATATTTCTTCGTAGGGTCGAAATCGGTAGGAAGCACCAAGCGATAGTAGAGGTCGGTCACACCATCAGCAGCCTTGATGGTTCCCACTTTCATTTCTGGCACGGCGAATTGTCCCCAAGGCTCTTGGATGTCATCGTATTGGTGGCGCAGGGAACCATTTGTTGCGATGACTTCGTAACGGCGTGCAACCTCTGGCGCTGACCAAGTGTCCATGAGGTAGGTGCCGTTGGCGTTGAGGCGTGGCGAGTGCCATCCTTCCTTGTCGCTGAGCAACTTGCGCTGTCCTTTCATGTTCACGCTGTAGATGGCGCAACCAATCGGATTTGCTTCATTGCTTGTGTAGAGAATCGTTTTGTTCTTTTTGTCGAATCCTGTCACGCTAATCACCTCGAACGCTCCCTTCGTGAGCTGGCATTCCAGTTTGGCTTGCGTTCCTTTCAGGGAATAAAGGTAGATGTGGTTGTAGCCATCCTTCCTCGTCTGATAGATGAATCGGGAAGAATCCCAAGGGAGAAACTCAATGGGATGAAGCGGCTCGTCGTATTTGCTGTTGTGCTCTTCGAAGAGTGTGCCGAGCAACTTGCCTGTTGCAGCGTCGTAAGCATCGAGATGACCGTGGTTTTGGTCGCGATTCACTTCGATGAGGTAGAGTGTCTTGGCATCAGGACTCCATGCGATGTTGGTGAAATAGCGGTCGGTTGGGTCGCCTGTTTCCAAATAGATGGTTTTGCCCGTCTTCACATTGTAGATGCCTACGCTCACTTTATGGCTCGTTTCTCCCGCCATTGGGTATGGATCTGGGTCGAGTTGCGCTGCCCTTGAAGGACTTTCTGCACCCGTGCGAACTGTGGCTTCAGGGATGGAGATGTTCACTTGCGGATAAGCACTCACCATCGACTGATCCATGCGATAGAAGGCAAGGAGAGAGCCGTCGGGACTCCAGAAAGTGCCCTTGCTGATGCCGAATTCATCGCGATGTACACTTTCGCCGTAAGTAAGCGTGAGTGTGCCATCGGTGCTCACAGCAGAGGTCTTGCCTTCAGCGTTGGTCACATAGAGGTTGTTGTCTTTCACGAAGGCGAGGTTACGTGATTCCTCATTGAAATCAGTGGCAGAGGCGGCGGTGTCGAGTGGCAAACTCCACACCACCTTCTTCTCTTTCCAATCCACAAGAAATAGGTTGTAATAGTTGGAAAACAACACTTCCGTGCGCTCCGAAGGGAAGCTCACGCTGTAGAGGTGGCTCAATGTGCCTTGATTGCCCAACGCATCGTTGATGTCGCTGAGCGTGAAGAGCGTTTTGCCATCGTAGGCTTTCTTGTCGATGATCGAAACCTTGTCGAGTTCCAAATGCAGACATTCATCGCCCCACCAAGCCGTGTATTTTGATGGTGGCACAGAATTCTGATAGTAAGTAGAACCTCCTGGGATGAGGTCTTCGATGGTGAAGAGTCGTTTAGGACTTGCTTTGATGCCGTTTCGCTTGTTTTGAGCCATACTGAGAAAAGGAAAAGCCATCAGCAAAATTGCTGTGGCAAATAATTTTCTGTTCATAGTTTGTCAATCTAATTTTTCGCAAAATTACAATTTTTTAGTTGAAAAGTAGATTTTTGTAAGCTTTTCCTTGCACCATCTCGGTTTTTTTATCTAATTTTGCCAATAGTCTAATCCTTTTATTTATCAAACACATTATTTAACAACAAAATTTCTATCATTATGAAGAAGTATTTAGCAGAACTTGTAGGTACATTCGTACTTACGTTCTTGGGATGCGGTACAGCAGTGAGTCTCAACTGTGGTTCCGACACAGCATCTGTAGTAGGCACAGCCGTTGCTTTCGGTCTTTCCGTAGTTGCTATGGCATACGCCATTGGTGGCATCAGTGGTTGCCACATCAACCCAGCCATCACGTTTGGCGTTCTTCTCAGTGGTCGTATGACGACAAAGGATGCTATTGGCTATTGGGTCGGTCAGTTCATCGGTGGCGTTTTGGCAGCTTGCTGCTTGGCTGCTATCGTTGGTATGGAACCAAGTTTGGCACTCGGCACTCACACGGGTGCAAATGCTTGTCCTAATGGCAACATCGCTCTTGGTTTGGTTGTTGAAGTCGTGCTCACCATGCTCTTCGTGCTTGTTGTGCTCGGTGCAACTGCAAAGACAAATGGTGCAACCAACAACTTCGCAGGTCTTGCCATCGGTCTCAGCTTGATTCTCATCCACCTCGTAGGTATTCACTACACAGGCACTTCTGTGAACCCAGCACGTTCCTTCGGTCCTGCACTCTTCGAGGGTGGTGCTGCACTTTCTCAGGTTTGGGTATTCATCGTTGGTCCACTCGTAGGTGGTGGTCTTGCTGCCCTCATTTGGAAGATTATTGAACCAAGCGAGGAAGCATAACAAGAACCGAACCGTTCTGCAAAAATCTTTTTGCAGGAAAACACTGGAAAAGGAAAGGGATGGTAGCCAATTGCGGCTGCCATCCCTTTTCGCATGGTTTATGCTGAGATTGTTTTAGTCATCGTCGCGCTTGAAAGGACGACCTTCGCTGTCGAAGCCCCACTTGGTGTTCTTCTTCTCGCCCTTCTCGCGCTTGTCACGACGCTGGCGGTTCTCATCGTGAGAATGTCCTTTGCCGCCTTTTCCGTCTTTCGACTTGTGGTCGTGTCCCTTGCCATGTGAACCCTTGCCGAAAGCGGGTTTGTCACCATTTTCAAAGAACTTGCGCTGGCGGTCGCTTGAATACTTGCGGTCTTTCTTCTCTCCGCGGCGTTCGAAGTCGTCGGAGTCGTCGAAGCGGGAGCGCTGTCCGTGGAAGTCAGCATCCTTTCCGTAGTTGGCACTGCGGTCGCCCCACTTGAAGTTGTAGCGGTTCAGTTCGGGTTCGTCATCGCCTTCGAAGAGTGGCTTGCGCTTTTCTGCTTTCTCTTCTTTTCGGTCTTTCCAAGGCTCACGCTTGTCGCGGTCAGGGCGCGATTTGAAGTAGTGCTCATCGTCGCGAGAACCTTCTCCGCGCCAACCGTTTCCATCAAATTCGCCATCCTCACGCTTCTTGTTCGGACGGAACTTGGCGTTGCGCTTTCGTTCGTCCTCATTCTTGATGTCGAGGCCTTCCTCTCGACGGTCTTTCAGTTTTCCGTCGAACACCTGATACTTGCGGAACTCGCAAGGTAGTGCACCATTGTAGAGCGCATACTTCGTAGATGGGCGGAAACCTATCTTTGCAAAACATTCCTCGTGGTAGCTGATAATCCATGCATCGTTGCCCACAAACTGTTGCTTCAGGCGACTACCGATGGTGGCGTAGAGGTCGAGGATGTCGTCCGATGTGATGCGTTCGCCGTAAGGAGGATTGGTGATGATGATGGCTTTCTTCTCAACCACTTCGCTCTCGTCGATTTCATCGTCTTCCACCATTGGCTTTGGATTCCATTCAAATTCGTAGAAGTCCTGTTGCTGCACATTCACAATCTTGCTCACGCCAGCCGAACGCACATTGTCGGTGGCGATGGCAACAGCCTGGCGGTTGATGTCGAAGCCGTATATCTTGTAGTTGAAGTCGCGTTCCTGCGAATCATCATTGTAAATGTTTTCCAGCAAGTCTTCGTCGAAGTCCTTCCAGCGCTCAAAGGCAAATTCCTCGCGGAACACGCCTGGATAGATGTTCTGTGCGATGAGGGCTGCTTCCACGAGAATCGTTCCCGAACCGCAGAAAGGGTCGATGAGGTCGCATTGTCCGTCCCATCCCGTGAGCAGAATCATACCAGCTGCCAGCACTTCGTTGAGGGGAGCTGCACCCGAACCTGTGCGGTAGCCACGCTTGTGCAGACTTTCGCCAGAAGAGTCGAGCGAGATGGTCACGTCGTTCTCGGCAATGTGTACGTTGATGCGGATGTCAGGGTTGGAGATGCTCACGTTTGGACGCTTATCGGTCTTCTCGCGGAAATAGTCGGCGATGGCATCCTTCACGCGGTAAGCCACAAACTTGCTATGGCGGAAATCTTCAGAGAAAACGACCGAATCCACGAGGAAGGTCATCTTCTCGTCCATATAGGTATCCCAGTCCATTTTTTTCACCTGCTCATACACTTCGTCGGCGTCGTTCGCCTTGAATTCCTTGATGGGCATCAGTACTTTTACAGCGGTGCGAAGGCAAAAGTTGGCTCTGTAGAGCATTTCCTTGTCGCCAGTGAAAGACACCATACGGTTGCCGATTTCAATGTCGTTAGCACCGAGCGAGGTGAGTTCCTTGGCAAGAACTTCTTCTAAGCCTTGGAATGTCTTTGCAATGATTTTCATATTGATTTGATTGAGGAGATTTTTCTTCTTGATGATATGTTTAAGTTCGGTCGGCTCGTTTTTGGGTGATGGAGGCGCCTGCTGGCACATCCTGAGTCACCCAGATGTTACCGCCCACCACAGCACCCTTGCCAATGGTGATGCGCCCGAGGATGGTGGCGTTGGAATAGACAATCACGTCGTCTTCGAGGATTGGATGGCGCGGAATGCCCTTGATTGGATTTCCGTTCTCGTCGAGAGGGAAACTGCGTGCACCGAGTGTCACACCCTGATAGAGTTTCACGTTCCTGCCAATAATGCAAGTCTCGCCGATGACGACACCTGTGCCGTGGTCGATGGTGAAGTATTCGCCAATCTGCGCACCAGGATGGATGTCGATACCCGTTTCGGAGTGAGCCATTTCCGTCAGCATACGTGGAATGAGTGGTACGCCGAGCAGGAGCAGTTCGTGAGCCACACGGTAGTTGGTGAGCGCCTTGATGACAGGGTAGCAACTGATGATTTCACCGTGGTTCTTGGCAGCAGGGTCGCCG
>CADBXS010000046.1 GCA_902798705.1 uncultured Bacteroidales bacterium | reverse complement strand
TCCGGTTGTTGTCCGCTTGTTGTCCGCTATTTGTACAATATATGTACAATTGAAAAGCGGACAACAAGCGGACAACAATTGTACAAGTATTGTACAACGACCGGAGTTGGTCCCTCCCAAATACAACCCAATCACCTTGCGATTCCTTACCGAAAACATTCCTTATCCAACCCCAAAATCTGCCGTCACCAACTTCACAGCAAAAAAATGAACGTCGTTTCTACTTACGCGAACGTTCAAACAAAAGAGAATGGACGTTCAAAGCAACTTGTTTGAACGTCCATTCTCTTTTTACAAGCTAAGGTAATAACAAAGCTTATACCAATTGAAGAGAGAAACATAAGGCATATTGCTGCACAGATTCTTGCGAACCAAAGCACGAGTGAGCGCGCTCAGCAACTTCACAATGAGGACCATGCCCGTAATTTTCAGCCAACGTACAGTACGAAGCAGGCGAACGTTGTCGCCAAACAGCGATTCATGCTTTTTCAGGGTGCGAAGTGCCTCCTCTGTCTTTGCCATGAATACAGGGTTCGACTCTATGTCGTTGTTCTGCAAAGGATTATCGATGAAGAATATTTCATAGCCCTTCTCCTTTACTTGCATACCAAAGAGCACATCCTCATAGCCATAGTCGGTGAAGGATTCGTCGAACTTCACTGCGTCGAACACCTTTTTCTTAATCACAAAGCAGAAACAACAGAAAGGAGCTTTCGGGTCAGCATTGAGCTTGTCGGCCTTCATGAGTTTCTCCGACTTCAGCTCATACTTATAGCGAAGGTTGTTGGCTTTCAGTCCCATGTCCATCGGATGCATCATTCCGCCACACACCACGTCGTGCTGTTCCATCACCTTCAAGTAGGATTCGAGGAAATGGAGATAGACCACTTGTCCATCACAATCCATGAACATAAGGTGATCATACTTAGCTTTCTCTGCCAAGAAATTACGAACAGCTGCACGTCCGAGATTTTTCTTCAACACTATGTACTGACAATGCTCCAACTTTGCAACTTCGGCATTTCGCTTCTCCAGTTTGGCATCAGTAGATGCGTCGTCAACAACAATTATCTCAAAATTGATATCTAGATGCTTTGCCTGCTCCGACAAAGAATGCACAAGTTTTGTGCAATCGAAGTTAAAGACAGGTATTAAAATTGATAATGACATAGATCAGATTTTGTATTTTGTGTTCAAAATTAATGCTTTTTTTTCACTCATCGGCTTTTTTTAAGAAAAAACTTGCAGCATCGTACTAAACTGTGCAGTTTTTTCGTTATTTTTGTCAGAAACTAATCCTCGAAATGACGAAAATCGATGTTCTCATCTGCACCATCGATGCAGGTATCACACGCGTTCCTAAAGTTCTGCTGGAACACATGGAAGGAGTGCGCTATGTAGTGTCGATGCAATACACTGAGGAGCGTTTCCTGCAACAAGTGCCCGAGGTACTGAAGGAGCGAACCGACGTAGAATTGTGCTATCTGCAAGGACGTGGACTTTCACGCAATCGAAACATGGCATTGAGTCACGTTACTTCCGACGTGCTGCTCATTGCCGACGATGACGAACGTCTCACGAAGGAAGGCATCGAGAGCATCATTACCACTTACGAGCAGCAACCCCAGCTCGACATCGCTCTCTTTCGGATGACTGACGAGCAAGGGCATTTCTTCAAGCGCTACCCCAGCGAGCAAATGTCTTACGAAAAGGCCATTAAGCAAGGCTATTACGTTGCCTCGTGGGAAATGACGATGCGGCGGACGGTGGTGGAAAAGGGATTACGATTCAACGAACTGTTTGGCTTGGGGTCTGACGAGTTGGCATGTGGCGAAGAGGATGTCTTTCTGAAAGATGCGCTCGACCAAGGATTGCAGATTGCCTGTGTGCCCATTGTGATTGGCAGCACCAACCCTCACACCACGGGCGAACAGTTTACAAAATCGCCCAAGGTGCAACGATCCAAAGGTGCCACCTTCGCCTATTGCTACGGCACGGCCAATGCCCTGTATCGCTGCGCCAAAGAGTCGCTCCACTATCTCGTCTTTCATGGCAAAAACCCTTTCCCGCTGTTCTGGAACCAATGGAAAGGCATACAGTATATCAAACGCTATCATGTGTAAACTATCTATACTCATCCCCACATACAATTACATCGTAACCCAGTTGGTGAACGACCTGCTTGCTCTGAGCCAGAAAGAGCAGGTGGATACCGAAATCATCATTGGTGACGATGCATCGACAGAAGCCGACTGCATCCAGCAGAACCAGGCACTGGAGCGTCTGCCTCATGTGAGGGTGATACAGAATGAGCACAACTTGGGACGCGCTGAGAATCGCAATCGCCTGGCGCAAGAATGCCAAGGGGAATGGATTCTCTTCATCGACAGCGATGCCCAAGTGCCACCCGAGTTTTCACTCGTAAGCTATCTGGAAGAAGGCAAACGTAGCGAAGTGGTTTGCGGTGGGCTCTATCATCCAGCCACCAATCCGATGCCTGAGGCAAGTCTTCGTTTCAAGTACGAACGACGTGCCGACCAAAGGCGTTCGGCTGACATTCGAAACAAGACACCTTACCAACATCTGACCACCTTCAACATTTTCGTTCGTCGCAGCACCTTTCTTCAGATTCAGTTCGACAAGGACTGCAAGGAATATGGTTACGAGGACGCGCTTTTTGGTGCAGAACTGAAAAAACGCAACATCAGCATTTCGCACATCGACAACCCGCTTCTTCATCTCGGTTTGGAGCCCAATGCCATCTATTTGGAAAAGGCTGAAACCGCCCTTCGCACGCTGGTCGGTTTGCAGGGAAAGATGCAGGGATTGAGCCACGTGGAGAACGCAGCACATCGTTTGCAACAATTCCATTTGGCAGCCATTTGCAAGGACAGTTTCCGACTCTTCTCCCCTCTTCTCCGCAAGAACCTCCTCAGCGACCATCCTTCCCTGTTCCTCTTCTCCCTGTATAAGTTAGGCTATTATCTCAACATCAAAGGAAGTAAAGAGAGGTAATTCCCACTTTTCTATACCCCTCATACTTTCTATAACCCTCTATCCTATTCCCTTTTCAAACTCCAATGCAAGAAAACGCCTTCGCTCTCACCATTGTTATTCCCTTCCTGAATCGTTCCAACTATTTGCCTCTCACCCTGCAAAGCATAGCTGAAACGAAGCATCTCCCGCCACTGCACATGATACTGGTGGACAATGGTTCTACGGACAATTCGGTGGAAACCTGCGAACGCTTTGCTGCAGCAAACCAGACATCGGATTTTCGCATCACTTTGGTTTCGGAACCGACCGCTGGTGCCTACGCTGCCCGCAACAAGGGACTTTCTCTCTGCACCACACCTTATATATATTTTTTCGACTCCGATGATGAATTCGATGCCGAATTCTTCACCTATCTCACACCCGAACTGAAGAAGGCTGCCAACGAGCAACTCGATTTGCTCGTTTTGACAACCCAGCAGAATGTGAGTAGGAAAACGATGGTGCGCCAATATAGAGAAACGTCTGACGTGACGGCGCAAATCCTCATTTCGCATCTTGCTACGCAATCGATGGTGTTCCGCACGGAGTTTCTGCGACACATAGGTGGCTGGTCTGCAGTCCGCGTGTGGGACGACTGGGAACTTGGTGTGCGTGCCCTACTCCATCGTCCACGGATGCGGTGGTTTACGGAGCATCCTTTCCACCTCATCTATGTGCATCCCGACAGCATCACGGGCGCCAACTTCTCGTCCCGCTATGAGCAGCAACTCCATGTGCTGCGCATCGTTCACCAGCAACTGTTTAGTCCGTCCGACCTCCAAGCACTCTACTATCGCCACTGCATCCTGGCAGGACAACTGCTTCAGGAAAAGAACTCTTCTGCTGCACAAGCGTGTGAACGGCAGATGGACGAACTGTTCCCAAAAGAGAAAAACTATTTTGGTCGTTTTCTCAAGCAATATGTATCATTTGGTTTCCGTGGAGCATGGAAACTCGCTTTTCTTGCTTGTAAAAAAGGATAATCAGAAAAAGTTTTCATAACTTTGCGCCCGATTATCGACCATTTATCAATATGACAAACAACAAATCTTGGTACATTGCCAAGCTTTTCCTTCTCTTCATGGCTACACTTTTCAGCTCATGCACGGTGAGAAGAAACGACGCAATGCCACTTCCCATGATTTCCGTCGAAACCCTTCCTTTGCCTCCAGATTACTACGACGCTACGATGTGGTACACACAGGATGGTGATCCTCAAGGCACAGGTGCCGACATCTTCTACATCGTTTCCACTTGGGAACAGGACTGGATGGCAAACGACGGACGCACATGTCACTACGCCGACGTGTGGAACGAAAAACATCGTGAGCGAATGGGAAGAGAAATCAAAGGAGTGGCAGCCTATATGTCCGACGGCAACCGATTCTATGCCCCTTACTACCGCCACACCACCATCGACGGATGGATGACTCAGAACGAGGACATCATCAACTCTCGCACACGCTTGTCTATGAACGATGTCTTCACAGCATTCGACCACTTTCAGCAGCAGCGCGACAAAAGTCGTCCTCTCATCTTGGCAGGATTCAGCCAAGGTGGCAAGGCTGTTGTGGAATTGTTGAAGCATATCAGCGACGAAACTTATTCACAAGTGGCAGCAGCCTACGTGCTGGGCTATAAGGTAACTGAAGCAGACACAGCATCATGCCGACACATCCGTCCCGCACAGGGAGCTGACGACACGGGAGTGACCATCTGCTACAACACAGTGAAGCATGTGCGCTACATCAAACCCATCATTGCCAAATCCTGCATCAGCATCAACCCCGTGAACTGGCGCACCGACAATACACCAGCCACACTCCACGATACCATCACCGTGACTCTTTCGCCCAAGCACCATGTGCTCGTCGTGAAAGGGTACAGCGGCTCTGAATACCGTCCGTTTCGCAACTTCATAAATGTGGGCGACATCCACAGTTGCGAGCCTTGGCTCTACAGCCATTGCCTGCAACAGAACATAACTGTTAGAGCAAGACAATGGCGCAAAACAAACAAATAAGAACATCTCTTAAAAATTCAACAAATTATGATGAAGAATATTTTTTTGATGTTCATTGTTGCCATTATGGCCACAATGAACGTGAATGCACAAGACGATGTGCAACTCTATCTCACAACAAATCAATTACCAAACCTCATCAAGTGCTTGCCTGCTCCTCCAGCCTTCGATAGTCCAGCATTTGCCAATGACATGATGCGCTACGTGTGGGGCAAGCAGCAGCGACTGAACCCAGAACGCGCAAAGATAGCCAAGGGCGATGCCATTTGGAACCCTATCGACTCTTTGTTCCATCAGTTTGCCGTTCCTTTCGGTCTTGAAACATCGGCTGAGGAGACTCCCGAAATCTACAAACTGCTCACAACGGCCATCAAGACTACCGACCAGATGCGTGTGGAACCAAAGGCTTTCTATCATCGTCAGCGTCCTTTCGAGCGTTTCGAGGACAAGATGCTCACCGACGAGGAAGACGAATTGCGTGGCGAAGGAAGCTATCCTTCAGGACACACTATGCGTGGATGGACTTGTGCCCTCTTGATGGCAGAGATTGCTCCAGAGCAGGCTGACACCATCTTTGCACGTGGTTGGATGTATGGCGAAAGCCGCGTCATCGTTGGAGCACACTGGCAGAGCGATGTGGATGCCAGCCGTGTAGCAGCCAGCATCGGTTATGCAGCTCTTCATGGCAGTGCAGAATTCCGTGAGCAGATGGCAAAGGCACAGCAGGAATACCAGGCAAAGAAGGGCATTGTTGTCGGAGTACAGAGCGCAAGCATCATCGAGCATCCTGCCACTCGTGCCTACAGAGTGAACGGCACTCCAGCCACCAGCAACAGTCGTGGCATCATTATTGAAAACAATCAGAAAGTAATGAGGAAATAATATCTCCGAGACGCCTGCTCGGGATATTATTTGAACAACAATAGTTGTTTTGTATCCTCAATCGTATATCCTTGTATAGCCCCAGGTTTGTTGTCGAAGAAGCAATAAGCTCCGAGCGTTGCAATGAAGTTCATCGCAAGTCGAGCTCAAAATAATTCTCCACTTCGCATCTACTGATGCTCTCCTTAGATTATACAGAACCTTTAGATCGGCGAAAGCCAATCATTTTTTTGATTCAACTAAATTGCCGAGCCCTCAGCGTTGTTCCAGCGAGCCTTCGCCATCGCAACGCCGAGGGCTCGCCGATTCGATAACGAGCCCTCGGCAACTAGTTGAACATAAAGTAGCGCTTCAGTAAATTCCCTCATGCACTTCAGACAATCCTCTCAAGCGCTGCATCAAAAGCATTAAAGAAAACGAAGCTTGCCTTTTGGATGACAAGCTTCGTTTTCTTTAATAATATATAAAAGGAGTGATTTCTCTGAACCTATTCTTCATTCTTCATTGTTAGCTCTTCATTCCCTATCTCACCTAAGTCATAAGTAATCGTATTGTTTTCCGCCTTTGAAATATCCACAAAGGTGCTTTCCGTCTTTTTCCAAAACCAATAGAGCAAAGCTCCACATGCAAGAATCGTGATGGTCATGAGAATCGTAGCCGTGTTGTGTCCCAACATAGAATCAAATGTCATGTCGCTCGCTTTGTCTCCGTAAATGTTCATCAGCAACACAGAGATGCAATTGTTCAGGATATGACAAATAGTAGTGATGATAAGACTACCCGTGCGATAATAAACAACACCGAACACCACGCCTAAAAGAGCTGCAAACGGAATCTGTGCAGGATTGCCATGAGCCAAACCGAAGATGAGGGCAGAAACAATTATCGCAGCCCAAGGATTCAAGCCTTTCTTCAGCAATGGACGCATGATGCCACCACGGAAAACCACCTCTTCGCAGATAGGTCCGAACACACCTATCGCCAATATGCCGATCACATTTTTCGACATTCCCAAGAATATTTCTTCCATCCAGTTCGCCAAATCCATGCGTTCGCTCAGGATGTTGAATCCAAACAATCCCAGCACCACAGCCCAAACACCAATAATGGCAACCTCATACTTGCAGCCCACACTCTTGAATGAATGGCGAAGGTCGTAAGGAGGCATCAGCATCAGCACGATGGGAGTGATGATGGAAGACACCAACAGTGTGACAGACATCCACAAAGCCTTGTCCGAATTGGGGTTAATGCCCAAAGCCACTCCCATAGGCAGAGCGGCTACCACCTGCACCAACAAGTAGATAATAAAGGCTATAAATGGCCAAACAAATGCTTTTACGTATTTCATTTCTTGTCCTTTTTTCTTATTTAAATAAAAAATCGGGACAAAGTTACAATATAAAATTGGAATAGCACTAACAAATCCATACTAAAAAATGAATGAAGAATGTAGAATTAAGAATATTTTTCACTCCACATTCTTCACTATTCATTCTACATTCTTCGTTTTAAATTCTTAACTTTGCAAACAAATTGACTGAAACCTAATCAAAATTACTAACATCACAATGAAAAAACTTTTCACCTTTCTGACACTGGCGCTGGCTATCAGTACCACCGCCATTGGAGGCAAGAAGGTGCACACGTTGGGCGATTCCACCATGGCACCTTACGAAGAATCAGCAACCGTAACACGCGGATGGGGCATGTACTTCGGTAACTTCCTCACGAACGGATGGACTTCCATCAACTATGCAAGGGGCGGACGCGACTCTCGCGGCGGCTACACCGAACTCTGGCAAACGGCCAAGAAGCAAGTGGAAGCTGGCGACTACGTCATCATCACCTTCGCACACAATGACGAGAAGAACAACGGCATGGACGGTTATGCGCTCAAGGCATACTACGAAAGCATTGGTGACGCAGCCAGTGCAGCAGCCGTTGACCTTCGCGGAACGGTTCCTACCACCACCTACAAGGAATGGCTCGGCAAGATTGTGGATGAAGCAAAAGCGCTCGGAGCCTTTCCTATCATCTGCTCACCAGTTTGCCGCTGTTACTTCACAGGCAACACCATCCGCCGCAACGGTCGTCACGACTTGGGCGACAGCTATCAGGTGCTGACTGCCGACGGTCCCAAGGCAGGAACAAAGCTCGCTGAAACGGACCACACTATGGACTATGCCTACCAGTCCGAACAACTGGCAAAGGAGAAGGGAGTCTATTTCATCGACCTCACCACAGCTACGAAAAAGCTCTACGAAAGCTATGGCGACAGCAAGTGCCATGAATTGCTCTTCGATGGCGATGGTTCCACTCACTTCAACACCACGGGTGCTCTGCTTGTGGCTCGTGAATGTGCCCGACTGATGAAGGCACAGGGCATCCTCGCAGACGACATCATCATTCCTACCGACCTCAGCGTGTCGCCTGCACAAGCAGACTTGGGCGAAGCCTACAAAGGGCAGACCTTGCAGAAGGAATTCACACTGAACGGCTTCGGTCTTTCGCCAGAAAACGGCAGTGTCAGCATCACAGCCACCGACGGCATTCAGCTTTCCTTCGACAAGACCAACTGGCAGTCTTCCCTCTCCGTCAGCTATACAGCTTCCACACTTGTCAAGACTTTCTTCGCCAGCGTCACATTAGCGGAAGTGGGCGAAACAACTGGCACCATCACCGTGCAGCAAGGCGACAAGCAGATTGAAGTGCCACTGAAAGCAAAAGCCGTCGTGCTCGAAGGCGGAGCCGAAGTGAATCTCTATTGGCGTTTGGAGTCGGACGACAGCTACATGCTCACGGGGCCTGCCACGGTCCAACCCGAGTCGTGGCAAGGCATGTATGTGCAGCGCTACTCTGCTCCTAACAGCAAGACCGTTTGGCCAGAAGAAACGGGCTTCGACGCATCGCGCAAGATGCAACGTAACCTCCTCATAGGCGACGAATGGCCAGGAGGAGAAATCGACGACAATCCCGACCGCTACATCCAGTTTGGCATCCAACCCAATGCAGGCAACGACCTGAAGATTAGTAACATCAGCCTTTACGCCTGTGGTGCAGGCGGCAATGGCATGTGTGCTCACATCTACTACTCCACTGACAACTTCGAGACTCGCACCACCATCAGCGAACACAAATCCTTCGTGGCCAACAACCCTGTCTTTATCCAGACGCAACCCGTGCTGACCGTGAAGGACGGCAAAACCCTGCTGCTTCGCATCTATCCTTGGTACAACGGCAGTGCAACAGGCAAGACACTCTGCATCAGCGATGTCACCATCAGTGGCATGGCAGTCGATACATCCTCTGCCAGCATCTCATCGCTCAGCACCGACCATGCCTCCGCCAACATCTACACCCCCGATGGCCGCTCCACTTCCACCCTTCAGCGAGGCATCAACATCGTTCGTCAACCATCAAGAGACAACCACTTCATCACGAAGAAAATCCTGAAATAAGCGGAGATAATAGTTTATTGGTACTTGGTCATCTTTTTAGATTTTTTTGCATTTCATTTTTAAACTATTCTTTCGGTAAGTGGTCTTAAAGACATAGACCTAAACCAAAACAGAAATTAAATTTTTAACTTAAACCGAAAGAATAAAATGATGAAAAAAATGATGTTGATGGCTTGTGCCATCCTGATGACAGCGGCTGCAAATGCCCAGAGTGAGACAAAGACAGAAGTGAAAACAGTGCCGTTCGTGCAAACACTCATTGATGTACCAGCACATGTGCATTTCGTAGTTGGTGACCAATTTGGATTCAGCGTGGAAGCTGGCGATGAGGTACTGGGCAACCTCATTCAGTGCAGCGTAAAGAATGGAGTGCTGACATTCAACTACGGCAAGAACACAGAAGACAACGCCGTATATTATGACGCCAAGAAGGAAGCTCTCTTCTATGCTGCCAACGCCAGCGAATTCAATTCAGAAGAAACGGACGACGTGGAATATGTAATTACGATTACGGCACCTATCATTCCCGAAGTAATCACGTCGAGCAATTACGAAATGATGTAAAGGAAAAAGAATTGTGAAGAGTGAAACAACCTTTTTAAACGAAAAATGAAGAATGTGGAATTAAATCACATTCTTCATTTTTTTATTCTTCATTTTACATTTTTACTAAGATGCGGAACACCTTGCCAGGGTTAGCATCCCAATTCTGCATGGCGGATTCTGCTTCTTCAGGCGGAACGACAGCGGAAATGAGACGGTCAACAGGACAGGTGTTGCGCTCCAAATAGTGGATGACGGCACGGAAATCCTGAGGCATGGCATTGCGCGAACCACGGATATCGAGTTCCTTCTGCACGAAATACTTAGTTTGGAACGACACTTCCGACTTGGCATATCCTATGCAAACAACACGTCCCGTGAAACTTACCTCATCGACTGCCATCTGATAGGTTGGCACACTACCCACAGCTTCAATCACCACATCGGGGCCGAAGCCACTGGTCATTTCTGCCAAACATTGATGCACATCTTCGGTCAAAGTGTTGATAGTGTAGGAAGCACCCATCTGCTTAGCAAGTGCTAACTTTTCGTCGTCGATGTCGGCTGCCACCACGGTAGCGCCACGAAGGGAAGAACGAACAATAGCACCCATGCCGACCATACCGCAACCAATGACAAGAACCACGTCGATGTCGGTAACTTGTGCACGGCTCACAGCATGAAAACCTACCGACATAGGTTCGATGAGTGCACAGGTGCGAGTGTCGAGCAATCCAGCGGGAATCACTTTCTCCCATGGCATCACGATGTATTCTTTCATGGCTCCGTCGCGCTGCACACCCAAAGTCTGATTGTCCTTGCAGGCATTCACGCGTCCGTTTCGGCACGAAGCACATTTGCCACAATTCGTATAAGGATTCACTGTTACGACCATGCCTGGCTTGAGTCCTTCGGGCACATCCTTACCCACAGCCTCAATCACACCACCCACTTCGTGTCCAGGGATGACGGGCATCTTTGCCATCGTGTTGCGTCCACGATAGGTATTGAGGTCGCTTCCGCAGAAACCAACGTACTCCATTCGAATCAAGATCTCTCCTTCGCCACACTGAGGCTTTTCGACTTCAATCAATTCCATCTGATGAAGTCCTGAAATCTGTACTGCTTTCATCAAAGATTTTTTATCAAAGATTTAAAAGATTTAAAAAAGAATCTAAAAGAGTGAAAAACGAAAAGTGAAAAGTGAAAAATGCTATCCAGATGGACTCGCTTCACGCTTCACTCTTCACGCTTCACGTTTTTCCCTCCCCTCCTCAGGGGAACCGGAGGGGGCTATTCCGACATGTTTTTAATATAAGGTAAATCGGGAAGATTTTGGAATCCATAGAAACGTTGCGCGTTTTGTCCCAAGAAGAGTGATTTTTCCTCTTCCGTCAATTCCTTAGATTTCACAACAAAATCGTACGACATGCGGTAGGTGATGGCGGTAATGGTGCGAGGATAATCACTACCCCACATCAGACGGTCCATGCCTACGAGTTCTGCTGCTCGACGAATGCTGCGAATGGCTGAAGGGAATGGGTAGAACTCCGAATTGTAGAGCCAAGTGATGCCACCCGACTCCACCATCACTCGTTCGCCTCTGAGTGCCAAGCACACCTGACTCTCGAAGGATGCCGTTGTTGGCATACCAAAATGCCCTATCGCCACCTTCAACTGTGGACATTCCTCAATCACTTCACCCATTTCCGCGATTTGTCGTTCATCGTCGGCCAAACACATCGAGAGAATCATTCCTTGGCTTTCCATCCATTTGAACATCTCCATCTTGCCCAACAACGACTCTTTTAGTCGATGTCCAGGAATGGCGATACCACGAAAACCGTCTGCGTACGCTTGCTTTGCTTCCTCCAGCGTGAAAGCCATCGCCATGCAGAAGAAACGGTCGGGATAACGACGTTGCACCTCTTTGAGATACGCATTCTGATTGCCGTCTATTACTTCCTGCACCACGACGGCTGCTCCTACCTGAGCATAGTTCATGTTAGAAAGGAACACTTCGGCAGAATTCACACCGTCGATCATGAATGGTGGCAACATCTGCACTTCCTCGTCCATAAAGATGCTCCGTCCGTTCTTCAACGTACGAATCACCTTCCCATCCACCTTTGTATCTTGCTTGAGCCAGAGGTGGCTATGTGAATCAATCAATAATTTATTCTTCATTTATATATTCTTCGTTTCCCTCTCCTCCCCGAGGGGAGGAGAGGGAGGGGGCTTCTTTTTTTACGAATTCTTCCACGTTACCCTTTGCTGGTCGCCGATGATGGTTTTCACTTCCTCCACCAACTGCCAGTCAGGTTCCTCATTTGCCCATTGGAGGTTGCGCTGCACGTTCTCAGGGTTAGCCGACGAGAAGAGCGTACCAGCAATGCGAGGGTTGCTCACTGCGTATTGCACAGCAAGGCGCTCAATCGGATAGCCTTTTGCTTCACAATGCTGTGCTGCCTTGGCACAAGCTTCCACGAGAGGCTTTGGGGCAGGATGCCATTCAGGCACACCACGACGGGAAAGCAGTCCCATGCTGAGCGGCGAAGCATTGATGACTCCCACTCCATGCTGCTCGAAGAAGTCGAGATAGTCCGTCAGGGCATCGTCGTTCAGGCAGAAGTGGCAGAAGTTGAGCACACTCTCCACAGTTCCTGCCTCGCAATGTTCAATCACCCACTTCAGGTTTTCCAACTGGAGGTCGGTGATGCCGACGTGCCCCACTACACCCTTCTTGCGAAGTTCCACCAAGGCTGGCAGCGTTTCGTCCACCACCTTCTGCAATCCACCTGGCAGGGCAGCCTGAAACTCTATGTCGTGAACGTTGATGAGGTCGATGTAATCCACACCCAGGCGTTCCATACTCTCATACACACTCTCCGTAGCACGTTTACCCGAGTAGTCCCAAGTGTTCACGCCGTCCTTTCCGTAACGTCCCACCTTCGTACTCAGGAAATACTTGTCACGAGGGATGCGCTTCAACGCCTTTCCCAGCACGGTTTCTGCCTTGTAGTGTCCGTAGTAAGGACTCACGTCGATGAAGTTGATACCGCCATCGATGGCCACTTCCACGGCACGGATGCTTTCTGCTTCTTTTGTTTCGTGGAACACGCTCCCCAGTGAGGATGCTCCAAAACTCAGACTTGATATCTTCAAGCCCGTCTTTCCAAGTTCTGTATAACGCATTTGGCTTTTATGATTTTGAATGAAGAATCATTTTCCATTCTTCATTCTACATTTATTTCATTTCATCGTTTCTCTGTATTCCTGTGGAGTCTTGCCCGTTGTCTTTTTGAACAGACGGGTGAAATAGGAGTAGTCGAGGATGCCCAAGGCGGCAGCCACTTCCTTCACCAGCATATCCTCCGTGATGAGGAGCAACTGCGCCCGTTCCACCTTCTTCTTGTTGATATATTGCAGTGGCGAAATGCCGAAGTGCTTCTTGAAGAGGCGAATGAGATAGGTTTTCGTCACGAATGCCATATCGGACAACTCTGTCAGGTCGATGTCGGTGCAGATGTTCTCGTTGATGTACGACAGCACCTTCACCATGCGCTTGTCCGTTGTCCACATCTTTGGTGTGGCATGCTTCATGAAGCGCGAGAAGAGATAGAGGATGATGCCTCTCAACTCCATCTTCTGGTAGAGCGGCAGTTCGTGGTATCGGTGCACGTAGGAAGAAAAGGTGGATTGGTTATCGTACGACAGGGGGTTGCTTTCAGGCAACTGGGCCTCGGGCAATGCCTGGCACATCAGTTCGAACAGCCTTTCACAATTCTCGCAATTCTTCACTTCCGTCGGGAAGTCGTAGTAGTCGAAAACGTTCCACTCCGTCTTGAATCCCTCGTACACATGCAGATAGTAGTGGGTGAATGGTCCATGGCACTCATAGCTGTGCATCGTGTAGGCTGGAATGATGTAAAGATTGCCTGGCGTGAGTTCGCACACCTTATCGCGGAAATGTATCCGTGCCCCACCCTCTTTCACGTAATAAATACGTGTGAATGGAGAACACACATCCTTCCAGTTCCAGTCTCCCTGATGCTTTGCAAGTCCGACGTTCAGCACCAGCAAATTCAAAGATTCAATGGGTATTTGCATAGGAATAAATTTTTATAGCTAAGGCAAAGTTAGTCATTTTGTTGCAACCGCCAAGCGAAAAGTGCAACTTTGTCCTATTAATAGGTTCTATTCTTCAAGAGACTATAAAAACCACAGAGGGAACAGATTGACACAGGAAAAATGTCTGTGTTCGTCTGTTCCCTCTGTGGTTCAAAGAAAGGCTTGTGTCTCTTGATTAGAATGGTCGGCCACCGCCAAAACCACCTCCGAAACCGCCACCGAAACCTCCGGCTGGACGACCACCGCCACGGTTGCCTCCACGATTACCTCCGCGATTGCCACGCTCTCCAGAGGTGCGTCCCCACATATCGCGCTCATTCGATGTACCATTGGAATTTCTGCCACCGAAGATGTTGAGCTTGTAGATGACACTAATCAATCCGTATGAGTAGATGGCATTGTATCGAGTATCACTGCTTCGCATAGCGTCGATAGAACGACTGATGTTGCTCTGCTGACCGAGGATGTCGTTCCAAGAGAGAGCTATGGTGAGTGCTCTGCCGCGGAGGAAGGACTGAGAAACCTGAGCATTCCAAATCAACTCGTTCGTATTCATCTCGGAATTTGCATAACCTCTACGTGAGTTCATTGCGATGTCCGTGTTGAGCATGGTTCCCCAAGGAGCATTGATATTGATTTCTGTACCGTAAGCAAAGTCGAAGGTGTTCTTCAGACTGTTTGTGATGACATTGTTGTTGGAGTGGTTGAAATTGACATTTCCATTGAGGGAAATTTCAAACCAGTCGTTGCGATAGCCCAGTTCCAAGCGCTCACGCAAGTTCAAAGTCTTTGTGGTTGACTTTTCTTCCTGGTATTGTACAGGGTCGAGGTAACTCACGCTGTTCGAGTAGTTCACGTTGCTGTTCGAACCAAGTGTCCAAGCCTTGTTGGCATCGAGAGCGGTGTTGAAGCCGAAGCCTGCACCTGCATTCCAATTACCGTTGATATTCTCCGACCTTGTCAAGCGCTGACCTTTACTTGCGTCAATACCCTCGCCACTTATATACACGCGCTGAGCAATCTGGTTCTGTGTGAACGAGAAGTTGAGGTTCGTGAAGATGCTGCGCTGGTGCTCCACATCAAAGGTGTTGTAGAAGAGCATGAAGTTCTGGTTGAACGATGGCTTCAGTCCTGGGTTACCCTGCGTAATGTTGAGTGGGTTGGAATCATCTTTTATATCGAGGAGGCTGGTCATGCTTGGCTGTGAGCTACGAGCACGATAGCGGAACTGCAAGTTGCTCATTTCGTTGAAACGGTAGCGCAGGTTGAGGTTTGGAGCAAAGTTGAACACATTGCGCTTGATATCGTTATATTCCTCACCCAGATAGTGGTAGTCCATTTCGGAGTGCTGAGGCAGGAAGTCGAGACCGATGTTGAAGTTGTAGTTGTCGCGAACTCGACGGAATGTGAGCGAAATGGTGTGGTCGAGGTTCTTGTACTCAGAGAACTGGCTCAGGCGTTCGCTGTAGGTCTGCGTAAAGCCGCGACTAAGCATGTCGTCCACAGCACCGGCAATGTCGTAGCGGTTTGTGCGAAGAGCTTCCACGAGTGCATTGTAGTTGTCCAGGTTCGACAGGTAGTCGTAAGCCTGACGGTCGCTCTTGTTATAGCTATATGCAAAGCGATAGCTGAACTGCAAGTAGGTGCGGTCGGCGATAGGCTCACTATACGTGGTCTGTACGGAGAAGTTGCGTGTTCTGCCAGGCGTAGTGTTGTAGCGGTTGTTGATGTCGCCAGCTTTTCCCTGACGATAGGTGATATTGGCAGCCGAAAGTTGCTTGCTCTCCGTGTTGGTGAGTCCACCTGTGAGTCGCAATGTGATGTTGCGTCCTGTGGTATTGAGTTTGCGATTGATTTGCAATTCACCGTTTCCACCCACACTATTCGAATAGTTCTGACTACGGCTGTCGTTGGTATTCACAATCTTTGTGATGAGTGTGTCTATATATGCATCCCCTGTTTCATAAACATGGCTGATGAAGTTTTTTTCTGCCTTTTCGAGTGTAGCATCGGAATAATCATTAGGGTCCACATCGTAAGTGCGAGATTCGCCAAATTGACTGCTACGGTTGCGCGAATAGCTGAAGTTTGGACGGAAGATTATGTTCCACATTGAGTCTGGCTTCCATTCGAATCGGAAACCACTGCTCAGGCTGGAGTTGCTGGAATAGCTCTGATTCACGCTATTGGAAAACGCACCCGTAGGCATGACGAAGTTCTGAGTAGTTGATTGGCTCCAAGTGCCACACATAGCCACCGGCTTCGAGCTTCTCGCTCACTTCGGATGCAAAGTTGAAGCCGAGTTCCTTGCTTGCCTGGAGTCCACCGCCGCCACCGAAACCACGACCACCAAAACCACGACCACCGCCACCACCGAAACCACGGTCATTGACGTTGTTGGCACTCGACACCAGCGAGTACTGGTTAGGACCATTGAAACGGTTCACATTAGCACGTGCGTTGTAGCGGTGCTCTGTTCCCAGTCCGCCGTTGATTTGTCCGAACCAACCGTTGTTCATGCCTTTCTTCACGGTGAGGTCGAGCACGGTTTCATCCTCGCCATCGTCAATACCCGTGATGCGGCTGAGGTCGCTCTTGCGGTCGTACGACTTGATTTTGTCGATGATATTCGTTGGCAGATTCTTCAGCGCGATATTCTTGTCGTTGATGAAGAATTCCTTTCCATCCACGAGAATCTTCTTCACTTCCTTACCATTGATTTTGATGGTACCGTCTTCTTCAATCGTAGCACCAGGGAGTTTCTTTACGAGGTCCTCAAGCATACTACCTTCGTGCATGCGGTAAGCGTCGGCATTATAGACGAGCGAGTCGCCCTTCACCTGCACCTTTGCAGCATTGGCTGTCACCTGTGCTTCCTTCAGCATGATGGCATCGGTGGTGAGGGTGAAATAACCCAAATCTACATCCTTTTTCTTTTCGTTGTTAAGGTTTAGTGGCACCACGTGCGTGTGGTAGCCGATGAAGGAAATCTTCAGCAGATACTGTCCCTTCTTCACGCCATTGATTTTGAAGGCACCCTTCACGTCGGTGGCTGCACCATCGACGAGGGTTGTGTCTTTCACAGTGCATACCTGCACTGTGGCCGACATGATGGGTTCGTTGGAACCTTTCTCCATCACGATACCCGATAGATTGAATTTGGATTGACCCAAGGCTGTGCTCACCATCATCAGCGAAATCACAACCATCAACAGTCTTGTCTTCATCACTTCTTATTAAGTTTATTAATTGGTTATTGCTTACTTTTTTCCTTCGCGTTGATTCGAGAAGAATCGAAAAAAATGAAGGGGATAGGACGACCTAAATGCGATATCTTTTTACCTGTCCTACTTCTATTCTGTAAAAGGGCTCAAGGAACGCGAAAAGCTCTGCCTTTTACGATTTCGACTGCAAAGTTACGAATAAGTTTAATTATAGCCCGTCTTTTTTTCGAATTTCGTGCTGCAGCGCTGTTTTTCGGCACCAGCAGCCATGGAACACAACAGGTGCAGCAAAGCTTCAGACGACCTGTTAGACTTCGATTATACTGGCGTTCTACTTTGATTGAACTAAATCATTCATTTGATTGTGCTGAAACGCCGAGCCCTCAACGTTGACACGCCGAAGGTTCGTTATCGCAACGCCGAACCTTCGCCGTTTCGATAACGAGCCTTCGGCAACTAGTTGAATTCAAAGGAACCCCTCAGTCAATCCACATATATGCTTCAGTCAATTCACACATGCACAGCATCAAAAGCATTCCTTTCCTCTAAAGAATTGTTATTTCTTCATCTCAAATGGCTTATAAATCCGGATTTTTATCTAAATTTGCAGTGAGGAATAATCCCCAATACCAAAGGAAAACTGATATATGATACAATTCTTCATTAAGAACCTGAGGCAGATCCTCGTAGGGATGGCTATTGCCATGCAGTTCCCAGTTGCAGCACAAGGACGTAAGGAAAACTTCGACAACGGCTGGCGATTCCATCGCGGCATCGTGGCCAATGCGGAAGCAGTGGATTTCGACGACTCGAAATGGCGCGAACTGACGCTGCCACACGACTGGAGCGTGGAGCCCCTGCCCGTTCAGCGCAAGGGAATGACCATTGGTCCTTTCACTCGCACCAGCATCGGACGCTGGGACACAGGCGAGACGGAAGGCGGCGAGGGATGGTACAGAAAGACATTCCAAGCATCGAGCACAGACAAGAACCGCCGAGTGGTGCTCCACGTGGAAGGAGCGTACAACGAGGCGGAGGTGTATGTGAACGGACAAAAACTATTTTACAACCACTATGGCTACCAGCCTTTCAAGGTGGATATCACGAAGCATCTGAAATTCGGCAACAAGGACAATGTCATTGCCATCAGGGTGGTAAACGCAGGACTGAACTCCCGCTGGTATGCAGGTTCGGGACTATATCGCCACGTGTGGTTGGAGCACACGGACAAGACCTGCCTCGACGAATGGGACACCTACGTCAATGCATCCATCCCTGCCAATCTCACAAAGCGAACGACTCGCGCGGATGCCAACATCGACATCTCGACCACAGTGCACAACTACCAGAAGCGCAACATCAGTGGAGAGGTGGAAGTGGAGATTGACGGACGAACAGCGACGGAACCCTTCAGCGTAGGTGCCGACCGTGACACGGGTGTGAAGCTTCATGTCAGCATGAAGAAAGCTCTGCTGTGGAGCGTAGAGCGACCACAACTCTACAAGGCTCACATACGCGTGAAAATCAATAAGGAGACGGTGGACGAAATCACCATACCTTTCGGCGTGAGAAAGATTGAGGCAACGGCTGAAAGGGGATTCCTGCTCAACGGCGAAAGCATCAAACTGAAGGGTGCTTGTGTTCACCACGACCACGGTTTGCTGGGTGCTGCTGCGCCCGACCGCGCAGAGGTGCACAAGGTGGAACAGCTAAAAGGTCTGGGCTATAATGCCGTTCGCTGTTCGCACAACCTGCCATCGGAGCGCTTCCTGCAGGTGTGCGACTCGCTCGGACTGCTGGTGATGGACGAGGTATTCGACCAATGGCTGGAACCGAAGCGCGATGAAGACTATCACCGACACTTCATGAAACATGCACCTCAGGACATGGCGCTCATGGTGCGCCGCGACCGCAACCATCCAAGCGTCATCATCTGGAGCATCGCATCAAGGATGCGGGCATGGACGTGGCACGGATGCTGCGCGAGGTGATTCTTGCCCACGACAGCACCCGCTTCGTGTCGGCTGGCGTGTGCGATTGGGACTACCAACGCTACTCGTGGGAGGAGATGTCGGCCAAGGCTTTCCAAAGTGTTGACATCGCTGGCTACAACTACCTGCTGCGCCACTACGACGAGGACCACAACACCTATCCCGACCGCATCATCATGGGCACCGAGTCGTTCCCACAGGACGTGGCTAAGGTGTGGAACTACACGGAGCAGCACAACTTCTGCATCGGAGACTTCGTGTGGACGGCCATCGACTATGTGGGCGAAGCAGGACTGGCCAACAACATTCTCACCAACGGCAACGAGGGCAATCAGCAGTTCATGGACTGGCCTTGGTTCAATGCCTGGTGCGGCGACATCGACCTGGCAGGCAACAAGAAACCGCAGTCGTATCTGCGCGATGTGGTGTGGAGACGGTCGAACATCGAAATGGCGGTGCAACCAGCACTTCGCGACGGACAAAAAGAGAAATACACGGGATGGGGATGGAGACGGGAAGAAAACCACTGGACTTGGGACGGACACGAAGGACAACCCATGACGGTGCGAGTGTATTCGCGTGCTCCACGAGTAAGCCTAAGTCTGAATGGACGGTTCATCGGCGAGCAAGAAGTAAACCGAGACAATTACGAAGCCATCTTCACCGTGAACTACGAACCTGGCGAACTCGTGGCAAAAAACCTGGGAAGCCGTGCACAGGCTGGTGCCAGAGTGTTCAGGACAGCTGGAGCACCTGCGAAGGTGGTGCTAAAGGCTGACCGAAACCAAATTTCGGCTTCACACAACGATTTGGCATACGTCAGCATTGAGGTGCAGGACAAAGAAGGAAACCTTTGCCCAAATGCCGAGTTGCCGCTGAAGATGGAAGTGAGCGGAGCAAAAGCCATCGTACTGGGTGGCAATGGCAACCCTACCGACATGGAATCGTTCCGTTCGCTCACGCCAAAGACATTCCACGGTCAAGCCCTTGCCATTGTGCAGGCACAGGATGAAAGCGGAACCGTAACCCTCAAGCTGAGTTGCGAAGGACTCGAAGGCGCTGAAATGAACATCGAGATGGAATGACAGGGGGAGGATTGCAACAAAAGCGCATTTCTCTGCCTCTGTGTGCAACTTTCTAATTGTCACAACCTCTCCTTTTCAAATTAATCACTAACGCTGACTGTGTCGAAGTTAGGCTGCGTCTCGGAAATATTCAAATAAATTTGATATTTCACTCAACTTGCACTAACTTTGCAGCGATTTTCAAAAAACTTTGCAAAGTTGTATATTTCTATGAAACGTTTCTTATCATTCGCGTTCCTTGTTTTACTCAGCAGTTCGTTATTCATTCAGAACTCGTCGGCACAGTTCCAGAAACTTACACGCCACCCAGAAATTCCCCTCGACTATGAATCGGCATTCGTGGATTATGTGAAGGGATTTGCAGGAAGTGTGGTTCGCTCCAACTATGGTCAGTATTTCGGACAGATTACACCCGAAGGCGAAATCTACGGATTCGGCGCTTTCTTCACAGACCAGGACGGCGAAGTGTATGGCTACTACCGCATGGGAAAACTCATCATCGGCATCAAGCAGAATTCGAACACAGTGAAAGTGGGCAGCGAAACACACTACACGGTGTATGACCTCACATCGGGTGAAGCACTCTACACGATGCTCGACGACCAACGCTACAACCTGAATGCGGAAAACAAGGCCGTGTGGAAATACATGCAAATCACCTACAAGAACGGCGACAAGTATGTGGGCGAAACGGTGAACGGTCAGCGCGAAGGCTATGGCATCTACTACTACCACTCGGGCGACTTCTATTTCGGTCGCTACAAGGACAACAAACCTTTCGGCTACGGTGCCACTTTCACCACCAATAACCGCGTGACGATTCAAGACTGGGTGAATAAGGAAAATGAAGAATGAAAAGCACCCTTCAAACTCCCCCGAGGGGGAGAGATTATCCGTCCGGATGGTAGCCTTTGACTTTATTAAGCCTCCCCTCGAGGAGGTTTGGAGGAAGCCCTTAATTTAATAAAAAATGGTTGTTAATTCTCCAAAAGCATGGTTTTTAGCAGCACGTCCAAAGACTTTGGCGGGTGCTGCTGCTCCTGTCCTCATCGGTGGAGCCTTGGCTGTTCACAACCTAAAGAGAGTGATGGAAGCGGATGTGACGGTGGCAAAGCCTGCCATCCACAGTGGATACATGTGGGTGTTCGTTCTCTGTCTGCTCTTTGCCTTCATCATGCAGATTGACGCCAACTTTGTGAACGATTATTTCGACTTCAAGAAAGGTACTGACCGCGAAGACCGACTGGGGCCTGAGCGTGCCTGTGCACAAGGATGGGTGACAGCCGAAGCCATGAAACGTGCCCTTTGGATAACGACTATCGTGGGTTGTGCCGTGGGACTGCCATTGGTATGGATTGGTGGACCATGGATGATTGTGGTGGGTTTGCTCTGTGTAGCAGCAGTCATGCTCTACACCACTCGACTCTCCTACATCGGTTTGGGCGATGTGCTCGTCGTCGTTTTCTTCGGCATCGTGCCTGTGCTTTTCACGTATTGGTGCATGATGGCTCAAGCCTGTGGCATGGACTTTTTCCTGTCGCAAGGCGCTTGGGGAAAGAAAGAAATGCTCGGTGGATGGGGAGAGGCAATCCTTTTGGGCTTGGCTATGGGACTCGTGACCGACTGCCTCCTGATGGTGAACAACTACCGCGATGTGGAGCAGGATAAGATAAGCGGAAAGCGAACGGTGGTGGTGCTTTTCGGCAAGAGTTTCGGTCGTCGCGCCTACCTTTGGTTAGGCATTATCGGTGCGCTCATTGCCACGGCAACAATGATGATCCATTGCAGAGAGACCATTGTAACCATCCTCCTTCTCTATTTCGTTCTTCATGTCAAGACCTACCACAAGATGTGTCGGTTGGAAGGCAAAGTGCTCAACAAGGTATTGGGCGAAACAGCCCGAAACATTTTCATCTTCGGACTTCTTTGCAGCGTCTTTTTGTTTTTTACTTAGTTTTTTCTATCAGTGCCACAGCGTATGCACTGATACCTTCTTCCCTTCCCGTAAATCCTAATTTCTCAGTGGTGGTAGCTTTGATGCTGATGTCGTCGATGTCAATGCCCATCACTTCCGACAGCACGCGCTGCATGTCAGGGATATGCGGATTCATTTTCGGACGCTCTGCGCAAATCGTTGCGTCGATATTGCCGATCTCATACCCTTTGCCACGCACCAGTTCCACTGTTTTTCGCAAGAGAATCTTCGAATCAATGTCCTTATACTCTCCTGCTGTATCAGGGAAATGAAAGCCGATGTCGCGCATATTGGCGGCACCTAAGATGGCATCGCAGATGGCATGAATCAGCACATCGGCATCGCTGTGTCCCAACAATCCCAGCGTGTGAGGAATCCTCACACCACCCATCCACAGGTCGCGTCCTTCCACCAGTTTGTGAACGTCGAATCCAAGTCCTATTCGTATTTTCATATTATATAGGTTAAGTTAAAAATTAAAAGTTAATAGTTAAAAGTCTATAGCCCATTGGCCTTTTCAACTTTTAACTATTAACTTTTAACTTATCAAATTCTTTTTATCTTCTCTTGCCTAACAAGTCCTTGATGCCGTCCATATCGAAGGCGAGGGTGAAGCGGAGTGTCTGGTCGAGCGGATTGGTTTGAGCCGCACTGATGACATAGCCTGCATCGATGGAGAACACGTTCATCTTGAAACCAGCACCCACCGTGTAGTATTTGCGGTTTCCCTTGTTAGGATGCTCGTAGTGGTAACCAGCACGGAGGAAGAACTTGTTGTCGTAGCTGTATTCCAAACCCACGCCCCAGTTGATTTCTTCCATCTCCTCCTTGAATCCACGAGGTGCATCGCTGAACGACTTAAAGATACCCGAAATCGACGAAACGTTGTTGTAGCCTTCGGTGTTGAGCCAAGAAGTATAGCCTGAATAGTCGTCTTCAGCAGCACCAGTCTCCTTGATGTATTGCTTCATCGTTGGGCGTGTTGGCACCAACAACTTGTTGGCATCTGCCGAAATCGACAAGACGTTGTACTCATCGAAAGGAATCATGAATGATGCACCCAAGCGCAGGTTTGCTGGCAGGAATTCCGAGGTGTTTCCTTCATCGTAGGAAATTTTCGAACCAATATTGGAAATATTCAAACCCCATCCCAACTGACATTCGTGCTGTCCCAGATTGAGATAACCGTTATGGTACATGGCGATGTCGGCAGCGAAGGCGTTGCCTGCTGTCGTCTCATCGTCGGGAGCCTGAAGGTCGGAACGGATATAGCGCAAAGCAACGGCAGCTGAGAACGTCTCACTCAGCATTCGTGAGTAAGCTACGTCGAACGACAATTCGTAAGGGCGAATAGATTCACTGTAGCTGTCCACATTCAAGTTGTCGAAACCCGTAGAGCTGTAGAACACTTCACCGAGCGAGAAATAGCGTAGCGATGCAGAAATGGCATCCCAATCACCAATTCTGTAATATCCCGTCACGTTGGCAAGGTCGATGTCGCTCACAATCTGTCGCAACCAAGGCGTGTAGTTGAGAGAAACGCCAGCACGACTGATGCAGAACGGATACTTGGCAGGATTCCAGTATTGCGAATTCACATCAGGATCGGTGGCAGCACCCACATCACCCATAGCACCAGCTCGTGCATCGGGAGCGATAGCAAGCGAGGTGACGCCATAGTAAACAGGATTCAGTTCGTTCTCCACATCTTGAGCCTTTGCAGTGTTGCAAAGAACGGCAAGCATTATAAGTGCAATTAATTTACGTTTCATCAAAAATAGTTTTGTTCTTTTTCTCTTAACAGTCAAGGCATAGGTATCCCTGCATATTTATTATAACGAAAGCTATAACAAATTATTGTATATAGAGGAAAAATAAATGAAACGAGCAAGATTTCAGCCAAAAAGAAAGCTCCTGCCGTACTGCACGACAGGAGCACTTTCTCACTTTTTTCTCATCGGAGGAATCGGCACTACACAATACCTTGTGCCATCATCGCCTTTGCAACTTTCATGAAGCCTGCAATGTTGGCACCCTTCACATAGTTGATGTAGCCGTCGGCTTCTTTGCCATACTTCACACACTGCGCATGGATGGCGTGCATGATGCCATGCAGCTTCTCATCCACTTCCTTGGCCGACCAACTGAGGTGCATAGCGTTCTGGCTCATTTCGAGTCCACTCGTTGCCACACCTCCTGCATTCACAGCCTTGCCTGGTGCATACAACATCTTGGCATCGATGAAGGCGTCGATAGCTTCTGGTGTACAACCCATGTTCGAAATCTCGCCCACGCAGATGCAACCATTGTCAATCAACTGTTTTGCATCTTCACCATTCAGTTCGTTCTGGGTGGCACAAGGCAAAGCGATATCGCACTTCACCTCCCAAGGACGCTTGCCAGCAACGAAAGTAGAGCCAGGGAACATGTCTGCGTATGGTTGACAAATGTCGTTGCCCGATGCACGGAGTTCGAGCAGATAGTCAATCTTCTCACCGCTCACACCGTCTGGGTCATAGATGTAGCCGTCAGGACCACTGATGGTAATCACCTTCGCACCCAGTTGCGTTGCCTTCGTTGCAGCACCCCAAGCAACATTACCAAATCCACTGATGGCCACTGTCTTACCCTTAATGCTGATGCCCTTAGTTTCCAGCATTTGGTTCACGAAGTAGAGACCACCAAAACCCGTAGCCTCTGGACGAACGAGCGAACCACCGAACTCCAAGCCCTTGCCTGTGAGCACTCCG
>CADBXS010000045.1 GCA_902798705.1 uncultured Bacteroidales bacterium | reverse complement strand
TTGCTCGCACAAAGATTTAACATTTAAGGCTATGCAACGAGACAGGCATACAAAGCGTTAACCAATTATAGCATTGTACTGGCCTGAATAGTTACCTCATTCTTGAGGTAGTATTTCTTTTCGGCATCGAAATCGAATGCATAGTAAGGCTGTGCAAACTCGCTGTAGGTGTGCTGCAAGCCATCCTCACCCAATGCCTGGCATACCATCGAGCAGCCCAGATAGAGAACTTTGCTGCCGTTGTCTTCTTGTGCACCATTGATGCCGTAAGGCCACATGTGCTGATAGTCGCCTGTGTTGTCCCAGAATTGTAGGAACTCTGAGACGCGGTCGCCAAGCCAGTAGCCGCTACCAGAGGTGAAGCCAGCACCGTTCGATGTGCCCGAACGCAGGTTGAAGCGAGCCCACTCGGTGTCAGCATACGGAATGACGCCCACGCCGTGGAGCATCTCGTGCATGATGGTGCCTGTGCGCTGGTAACTGGTGTTTGGACCTACGCGCATCCATCCTCCGTAGGAGCAGTCGGCAGTTGGTGTGCCCGAGGCATAACCCACGCTTGGCGCAAAGTTCTTGATGGAGGTGAGGTTGTTCCAGTAGGTCTCGATGGCTTCCTTCACGGCATTCGTGATGCGATTCTTGATTTCGCCTTCACCTCCGTCGCGAATGGTGTAGCGGATGGTGCCTTTAGGGATGGTGACGATTTTCAGCACGTCGCCATAACCCACATTGCCGTTCGTCGCCTTGGCGTAGGCACGAGCATAGTAGATGGTAGCTGGTTTCAGGTCTTTCATCCAGTAGATGCGCCCGTTGTTTTCCAGGTACTCCGTCGTCTTGTTGTCATCGATGGTTGGTTCAGGGTTTTCGCTCCAGCAGAAGCCCTGTTCCTCGATAGTAGTACCACTGGCTACCACCTTACAACGTCCGAAAGCCATGGTTGCTCCACGAGCAAAACGGGTGTCGGTCGTCACGCTTGGTGTTTGCGCCAGTGTTGGTAAGATGCCTGTCATCATGACAAGGCCAGTAAGAAAAGGTTTCAAATGTTTCATATCATGGATGTTTTTAATCAGGGATTTGTTTTAAGTTTTTTATCAGGGATTTCAAGGATTTACAAGGATTCAATTAGTTCGTCAAGTTCTTATTTTTTTATCAAGGATTTAAAGGATTTGAAGGATTTTTTCTTGAGCTGATGAATTCGTCAAGTTTTTATTTTTTTATCAAGGATTTAAAGGATTTGAAGGATTTAATTTTTCCTTTTTCCTTTTTAATTATGTTCTGGCTGAGTGTCCGGATGGCTTCCCTCCCCCTCGGGGGATCTGGTGGGGGGCTCTTCCCTCCCCCTCGGGGGAGCAGGAGGGGGGCTTAGTACTGGAAGGAGCTTCCTCCAAGGAATTCGCGGAGCAGGGATGTTGGTGGTAATTCGCTGTCGCTGATAGGCTCGAAGTAACGTAGGAATTCCGTGAGGGCGAAGGCCAGCGTGTGCTCGTCGCAGTTCTCATGTACCGATTCGAGGAGTGGCAACGCATGGTTGCGGAGGACGGATAGCTCATAGATGAGAGCACTGTTGAACATCACGTCGGCATTCTCCTGATAAGGGAAAATCCACTTGTCCTCGCCACGACGCACACTTGGCCAACGAGCGATGGTGCTGCGGGCACTGGTGCCACGGAACTGGTTGTCGCGCACGATGCGGCGAATCAGTCGGTTGTCCGTCGTTGGCACGTAGTTGTGGTTGTCGAGCTTGATGGTGGTGAGGGCCGACACGTAGATGCGGAATTTCTTTTCCTCAGGAATACCTTCCGACATGAGCGGATTAAGCGCGTGGATGCCTTCCATCAGCAGGATGGTGTTCGACTCCAGTTTGATGCGTGTACCGCTCTTCACGCTCTTGCCCGTTGGGAAGTCATAGCGTGGCAGTTCCACTTCCTCCCCGTTGAGCAACTGCTTGAGTTGCTGATGAAACAAATCGAGGTCGAGCGAATAGATGGACTCATAGTCGAAATCGCCGTTTTCATCGATAGGTGTGCGGTCTCTATCCACGAAATAGTCGTCGAGCGAAATGAGTCGAGGCTTCAGTCCGCAGGCCATGAGTTGCACGCAAAGTCGCTTGCTGAAGGTGGTCTTTCCACTGGAGGATGGACCAGCAATGAGCACCACCTTCGTCTCTGGGCGTGCGGCAATGCTGTCGGCAATGCGACTGATGCGCTTCTCCTGAAGTGCTTCCGACACCTTGATGGCATCTCCAGCCAAGCCGTTGCGAGCCAGTTCGTTGAGCTCACCTACCGTCGATACACCGACGAGGTCGGCAAGATGATGGTCGTCGCGGAATGCTTGCAGCATCTTCTCCTGCTTCACCAGTCCAGGCAGCTTGCCGTCGCCGCGTGGCAGCTGCAGGAGGATGCCGTCGTAGTATTTCACGAGGTCGAATTCCTCCAGATAGTCAGTCGATGGCACGAGTGGCCCATAGAAATAGTCCACCGTATCCACCAACTTATAATAGTAGCAGAAGAGACGACCGAGACCTTCCACAAGTTTTGCCTTCTTCTCCAGTCCTCGCTCACGGAACAACTGAGCCACCTCAGGCGTAGGTGCTTCGATGCGGTGGAAGCGGTGTCCTTCGGCAATGATTTCCTTGATGCGTGCCTTCAGCTTCTGCACCATCGCCAGAGTGACAGGATATTCCTCGTTGGTGTCAGCATTGCGCAACGTGAAGAAATAGCCTTTCGACACAGGAGCTTCGATCACAAGTCGGAGACCTGGCAAGAGGTCTTCCGTGGCCTTGTAGAGCACGAAACTGAAACTGCGCATATATACCTTTCTGCCTATCTCCGACGTGTAGTCCAAGAATTTCACGACCTTCGAACCAAAGACACGGAACGTGAGTCCCTGAATTTGGTTGTTGACCACTGCGCAGATGGGCTTGTGATCCAAGTCGGGCTGGAGCGTCTCGTAAATCTGAAGAAGAGAGGTGCCGAACTCAAACTTCTCCGATTTCTGGTTGTTCTTGCAGATAATCTGTATCATGGTATTGTCGTAATTGGAAATTTGGCCTAAAATTACAATAAAAATATTAGAATAAGGGTGTAGAAACGAAAAAAACTTCAAAATCCACAAAATATGGTCCGTTTTTGCCTTCACTTCATGCCTCGTTGCGATTTCGGTTTTCTGAAATCAGTTTTCCTTATCGCCTCAAAAGGCAGCAGAACACTTTTCCTCCTGTCATGAAAAATAAATTGTGGTGCAGTGCTTTAGGGGATTGTCTGAAGTGCATGTGTGGATAGAAAGAATGGCACATTTGATGGGCTTGCGCCGAACTAAGGGTTCAACTATTTGCCCGAGGGTTCGTTATCGAATCAGCGAGCCTTCGGCGTTGCGATGCCGAAGGCTCGCCGTGTCAACGTTGAGGGCTCGGCATTTTAGTTGAATCAAAGAAAAGATGGGCTTACGCCGAGCTCACGCTTCTGTTGAATCAAATGAGGGTATCAGTTGAATCAAATGGAAACGTCAGTACATCCGAAGTCTTTCTGGTCGTTATTATCCAATACGATCACGCATACTAAAATTGAGAAAATATCTCGAACTCGCGTCCTGCTTCAAAGATTTTTTATTATTTTTGCAAAAAGTTTAAGATTCCATCTTGAACATTTGCATAGATGTGTAAGCATCGAGAGTTCGGAAAGAGAGAAATCAATGAATTTGTCGTTATAGAACGACCATAGCTCTTTTTAATAGATATGAGTATCTGGGTTATATTTAAACTTGTTGGTTCGCTTGCCTTGTTGATGTTCGGTATGAAGGCACTGAGCGAGGGCTTGCAGAAAATGGCAGGTCCTCAGCTGCGCTCTGTGTTGCAGAAGAAGACAACCAACCGTTTCATAGGTGTGATAAAGGGTATGTTTGTCACGGCCAGCATCCAGTCGTCAACGGCTACGACGCTGATGGCGGTGTCGTTCGTGAACACTGGGCTGCTCACCCTGGCGCAAGCCATCTCCATCATCATGGGTGCCCACATCGGAACGACGGTCACGGCATGGATCATGAGTTTTGGATTCGCCTACGACATTGTGGACTTCGTCTATGTGGCTTTCCTGCTGGGTATTGTGCTCATCTACTCGAAGAAGCGCAAGAACGTGGGTGACTTCCTCTTCGGTTTGGGTTTCCTCTTCTTGGGTTTGGGAACGCTCCGCCAGACGGGAATCGACATCAACATGGGTGAGAACCAGGCTATCCTCGACTTTTTCAAGGAGTTTGGCAGCGGCAACGCTTGGACTACCATCGTGTTCCTAACTCTTGGCACTGTGCTTACGCTCTGTGTGCAGTCGTCGGCTGCCATCATGGCCATCACGATGATTCTCTGCTCCACGGGTGTGCTGCCAGTTGAGCAAGGTATCATCCTGGTGCTGGGCGAAAACATCGGTACGACCATCACTTCGAACATCGCTGCCATCGGCTCGAATGTGTCGGCACGACGGACGGCGTTCTCCCACCTTTTCATCAACGTGGTGGGTGTGTTCTGGGTGCTCTGCGTGCTCCATCCGTTTGTCAATATGGCCTGCTCCTTGGTGGGCTTCGACCTCGACATTCAGAAAGGCGACCCTGGCTATGAGGCGAATCTGAAAAAGGTTTCCTTTGTATTGGCCACGTTCCACTCGGCATTCAATATTGCCAACACGTTTATCATGATTTGGTTCGTGAAGCATATCGAGAAGGTGGTCTGCATGATCATCAAACCCAAGAACGAGACACAGGACGAGGACTCCCGACTCATTTTCATTACGGCTGGCTTGATGTCAACGCCAGAACTCTCCATCCTGAATGCCAAGAAGGAAATTGGTGTGTTTGCCGATCGCTGCAAACGCATGTACGACCTCACGGTCATGTTGTTCTCCACCGAAAAGAACGAGGAATTCAACAAACTTTTCTCGCGCGTAGAGAAGTATGAAAGAATCACCGACAACATGGAAGTGGAGATTGCCGACTACTTGACGAAGGTGAGCGAAGGACGACTCAGTACGGAATCAAAAACTGAAATCCAGCACATGCTCCGAGTGGTGAGCGAACTGGAGAGCATCGGCGACTCTTGCTACAATTTAGCTCGCTCCATGAGCCGCAAGCGTCAGTATTCGCAAGAGGACTACACCGACAAACTGAAGGATCACATCCATAACATCATGGACCTCGACGTACAGGCGCTCGACCAGATGTGCATTGTTGTGAAATATGGCGAACAGCGGTATGTGGATATCAACAAGTCCTACAACCTGGAGCACGAAATCAATAACTATCGCAACCAGTTGAAGAACCAAAACATCATTGACATCAACAACCGCCTCTACGACTATCAGATGGGTGTTTTCTACATGGACATCGTTTCCGAATGCGAGAAGCTGGGCGACTACATCATCAACGTCATCGAAGCCAGCGGCATCAAGGAAAAGAAAGCTAATGGATTCTGAAACGAAAACGATAACGAAAACGAAGGCTTTGCCATCCGGATGGCGGTTTTCGTTTTCGTTATCGTTTTCGTAAGGCGAAGCCTTCGTTATCTTTGTGGATAAACAATCGGTTCAGATGGTAGTCCCAAGCCACCACGTTGGTTGGCGCATCGGATGGTGTAGCTGGTGCCTTCGTGCGTTCCTGCTGGGATGTCGTAGGATGCTGTGGTAGTGAAGGCAACGATTTTGCGGTCTTTCAGCACGGCATAGCAACCTGCCTCAGGAATGTCCTCCCAACTGATTTTCCTGCCTTTGAGTTGCAGAACGGGAGGTACAATCTGTTCTGCCACCTTCTGTGGGTTCCATGTTGGGAACACCTTGTCGAGCGTATAGTTCTCGGCCTCTTCGGGCGTGAGCGAAGGAGAGAAATTGATAGGAACTTCCACGTTCTCCTCGTTCTTGTAACTCTTCTTGCGTTCGCTCAGGTCGAGCAGTTCGAAGTGTCCGTTGGTACTTTCAAATTCCACAAACAGGGTAGGCTTTCTGCCATGCATCTCTCCCCAACCCAATTTGGAAGGCTCCACATTCATACAACAGTTGATGAAGGCAGCACGGGGAGCGTTCCGCCACGGACGTCCTAAGATGTATGCCCAGCGTTGGTGCTCAGGCCCGTCGATGTAGCAGTCGGTGAACACATAGCCGTATGCTCTCTCAGGTTCTGTGGCTGGAGCACAGATGATGTCGCGATTGCCCGTCGTACCACGTGGCACAAGGCGAATGTCGCAATGATTGAAAAACACAGTTCCTCCACCGCAAATGAAATCCACTGTTCCTGCTATCTTGCAATCTTCCAAATAGGTCGTTCCACCGTTGTTGGTGTAGTAGGTGTCCTGCGTACTCATCAGACTCACGTTCTTCAGCACATTTCCCTTGCAGTTCTTTTCGTTGAGAGCCACAGCTCGGTTGGCAAACAGCGTAGCATCGTTCTTGAAGTTCGACCACAGTTCCACATCCTGAATGTACGTGCTGTCGGCACCATTGCAGAAGAGTGTGCTCGTGATGTCGATGCCCTCATGCTGCGGACAGTTCTCTATCTGCGTACTACCAGCGCTCTCGCCCACGATTGACGTGTTGGGGGCTGTGAGCACCGTCATAGGACTTGGAAACTCGATTTCCTGCCCATTTTCCACTGCCTTTATCATGTTTTGGTCGCCCTTCACACGATAGTATTTCGCACGAAGGAAAATGCGGAATCGCTTCGTCTTGTCAGGACGCTTGTTGGCAGCATGAATTGCTTGCACAAAGTCGCCATTGTCGGGCACGATGAAGTCGTACTTCCACTTCTGGGCAAAGCCATGAAGGGCAAAGAATGTGGAAAAAAGAGAGGAAAGTATTAATTTGCAGAAAAAACGTTTCATGTAGTTTGTCAGAAGTTTTTAGTTGTGTTTTCGTTTTCGTCATCACTCCGTTTGGGTATAGTCAATCAGCGTGACGCTGTCGCCAGGCGCCACGTTTTGCTCCGCCTTGTCTTCCTGATTGCGGAACGACACATAGAGCATTCCGAACACCATGATGAAAATGAGAATGGCAAGGCCCATCATGCCTAAGCCCATACGTCGGTTGAATTTCGTTGCACGGTTCATAGATGATATTTTTGTAACGAAAACGAATTTACCTTAACCCTAACCCTAACATTCCATCCGGATGGCGCTTATCGTTATGGTTAAGGTTATGGTTATTGTTATTTCTTCAGTATCTGGTCATATTCATCGCTGCCCAGCACCTCGATGGCTTTCAGCAAGTCCTCGTCTGCCTTCAGAGCCTCTTGCAGTTGTCCCGATTGGTAGTAATAGCGCTTCACCACCTCTTGTGCCATCACTTCCTTGATGTCTTTCTTGAAGCGGTCGAATTCACGGTCCAAGTTGTGCTCCAGCTTCTTCTCTAAGGCATCGAATTCCTCCTTGGCATCTTCGTAGTAGCCTTCAAATTCAGCCACCTTGCGCAGGTCCTTCAGTCGGTTTTCCGACAGGCGGTCGTATTTGAAACCGCTTTCCTTTGCCATCGCCCTCAAGTCTTCGAAGTCAGCATCCGTGATGACAAACTCCTCAATCGGAGCGATCGTCGCATGGCTTTGCTCGTATTTCGTTCCCCAGTCGGTCAGCACATCGTCGTTGCTCAGGTAATACACCACATTCGCCATCGTGTCGTGCTTGATTTCAATGTCGGGCTTGATACCGCCACCATCTCTCACTTCGCGACCGCCAATTGTGTGGAACACGTTCGTGAGGCTGTCAGGCACCTTACTTGTCTTGCCGTCGCGCTTCAGTTTGTAGTCGATGGCTTGGATGCATCTGCCGCTTGGAATGTAGTATTTGCTGGTAGTGAGTTTCAAACTTCCGTTGTAGGGCAGTTCGCGAGACGACTGCACAAGTCCCTTTCCATAAGTCCTTGTACCAATCACTACGGCGCGGTCCAGGTCTTGCAGTGAACCACTCAGGATTTCAGAAGCCGAAGCCGATGTACCGTTCACCAGCACGGCTAAGCGAATGAGCGTGTCGAGTGGTTCCGACTGCGTCTTGTAAGTCGTGTTGGCTGCCTTGATTTTACCCTTTGTCTCCACAATGGTCAATCCCTTCTTCACGAATAGGTTCACGATGTTCACCGCTTCGCTGAGCAGTCCACCACCGTTGCCACGGAGGTCGATGACAAAACTCTCCGCGCCCTTGTCCTTCAGACTGATGAATGCCTTGCGCAAATCCACGCTGCAATCCTCAGTAAATTGCGACAGGTTGATGTATCCCACCTTGTCGCTCACCATGCCCGACCACGGAATCGATGGCAACTTGATGTTGCGTCGAGTGATGCTGAACTTCCTTTCCTTCTTCTCGCCAGGGCGTTGCACCGTCAGCACGAAGGTCGTTCCGGGTTCACCGCGCAACATGTTACTCACCTCGTCCACCTTCAAGCCCTTCAGCTCCGTGTCGTCAATCTTCTTCAGCACATCGCCCACTTTCAGTCCCACCATGGCAGCAGGCATGTCGGCGTATGGCTCAGCGATAATCACCGTTGAGTCTTTCCGCATACGAATAATCGAACCCATGCCGCCATACTTTCCTGTGGTCATCATCTTCAGTTCGCCCATGTCCTCCTCGGGATAGTATTCCGTGTAAGGGTCAAGACTGTGCAACATGGCATCAATGCCCACCTTCACCAGTTCGTCCGCATCGAGCGTATCTACATACATGATGTCCAAGTCGCGATAGAGCGAGTTGAACACATCCAGGTTCTTGGCCACCGTAAACGAATGGTTGTTCTTTTTCTCCTTCTGAGCCGCAGCTGTCAGTACCATCAGGGAACAGTGGAGAGTGAGAATAACAAGTATGCTGAGAAATCGTTTCATAACAAGTTGAAATACTCTGATTCTTTTATTTGCTATCAAATTAGGTTGCAAAGATACACATTTTATTTCTCAATCACGCACATTCCCCCTCTCATAACTCCCTTTTTTAATAATAATTTATGTTCACGCGCGCACAGGGTATTCCCTATTTCCGTTCTTCCGTCGGTTCGAGATAAGAAAGTAGTCAAGCGTCATTCTTCATTCCTCTATCCACACCTCTCCATCAATTCCTGAAGGCTTGAGGGAGTCGCTTGGCGTGTAAATCGCAGGGAAAGTGTGGGTAATGCGCTCGTCGGAAGGTAGGGAAGCATCGAGAATCATGCGGTTTGTCCATGTGTTTGTCACTTCCAAGCGCAGCACGTTCTTGCCTTTCTTGGCATAAGGAGTCAGGTCCATCACGTATGGAGCGCACCATAAAGTGCCCACCTCACGACCATTCAGCACCACACGTGCCATGTCGTGCAGTCCGTCGATGTGCAACTTGAGACGTTTCCCCTTCGGCAGTCGCAAGGTCTTTTCATAGATGGCCGTGCCCGAATAGTGGCGAATCCTACTGTCCTCACTCTTGCTCCAGTCCTCAAGACAATCCATTTCCACCTGCCCGGAACCTCCCAAACGTGGGTCGAAAAACACCTTCCAACCTCGCAAAGAAACATGACGAACAGGCGTAGAAGATAATGTTTCCGCTTTCAATGCAGCCTCATCAAGTGGCACCTTCTCTGCATCTCTCAGTACCACGAACCCCGATTCCTTGGCCACCATCGAGAGTGGCACCTGCACACGTCCGTCAGCAGTTGGTTGACACTGCAACAACCGACGACTGCCATCCACGGGATTCCACCATTCGGCATGGCAGCGATGAGTGCGCAGCAACAAACTGTCGCTGATGCTTGCCGTGCCATGGTTACTCAGGAAATAGATGTCGGCCTTGTCCGTCTGTCGATGGCAGAACCACAGTTGCTGACGCTTCATACTGCCATGAACCAAAGCCACGTCCGTTACGTCGAGGGTTGGGAAGGAAGAGCGAATGATGGTAGCTCCTTGTCGTTCCATGTCAGCCAACTTTTCCTCGTCGCGTGCGGTAAGCTGAGTCTTGTCGGGAACGACCATCGCTGCATAGCTCATGCCGTTGGGCAGGGCGATACGTCCCTCCTTCACCGACATCCGTCCATAGAGTGCATCGCTGGTGAAGACATCGAAATCCGTTCCCTCAGGCCACTGGGGCAGACGCTCGGAACGAATCTTCACGGGAACATCATTGCCTAAGTACATGCAGAAATCCACGACGGGACTACCTTGCCGAAGCATGAAGGCTGCGCGAGCCTGATAGTCCCAGAAGGCACGACTGTCGCGCCAACAGGTGTTCATGCGGTTCAGGCAGTAGTGGCGGCCACCGCCTGTATTGATGACCGTTTCCCCTGGCTTGAAAGACGCTGCAGGCTGATACGCGGAAGCGCATACCACAAACTCCTGCAAGCCAAAGCAATAGGCATTGTCTGCCAAGGTCTTGACGTAGGAAAGCGGCATGTCGAAACGCATGTCGGTGAATGCCTCGCCCGAAGCGATGGACTTGCCGTAGAGGTGAGCGGCCGAACTGCACTCCTTGATATCATATCCACCATCGGGATGGTGACTCCAGAATTCGCCCTGTGGCACCGTCACTTGTCCCTTGGCCTGAATAGGGTCGCCCACGATGCATAGACCGTTTCCAACTGCTTGTGCAGTGAACGGGGTACCCACCGAATGACAAAGACTGTCGATGGTGCCGAAGTGGTGCAGGCTGATGAGGTCAGCCACGGTGCGACGCACGTCAGCAAGCGTCTGTGCTGTCTGTTCACGACTGCCCACCACGCAACCCGCCATCGTTGGTAGGAGTCGCAGCAGGTCGTAGCCACGTCGTTCTTTGAACTCGTGTTCGAAACCCTCCGTCCAGTTCTGAGCACCAGCCTCATGGCTATCTATGTGCAGACCATCGATGCTCAATCCATGTCGTTGCAGCGTGTCGAGCATCACCTTGAAGTAGTTCTCCCACTGCACAGTAGCAGCACGGCGCGAGAGTTTGTCGCACTCCAAGCCCATCAGGTTCTTCCGTCCGTGCTTCACCTGTCCACCCGTAGCCACATGGTCTAAACGGAGCACCACCCAGTCGTGCCCCTTGGGTGCTTGCCAACGGAGGTGCGAAAGGGAATAGAAATCCTCGTCTGCTTCACGAGAGAGTAGAGGAGTCAAGTCGAGTATGTCCTTGGGATTGATGGTTTCATCGGCAGCATACTCAGGTGTGTCATCGCCATCCACGAAGTCCGACACCAATGCCGACTTCACTTCCCATTCATCCATGCAAGCCACGCTCGACAATGTGAAATCGCCCAACCTCAGAGTTTTCTCCTCGGGCAGTGCCCAGTCGTGCAAGTTCAGACGGAAGTATCGTCCTGTGGCAGCGGGAAAGGCGATGGTCTTCGTGCGCCAACTCGTGTTACCGCTGTAGATGGGCTTCAGCATTGCCACGTGTCGCCAGTGCTGACCGTCGTCGCTCGCTTCCAAGCTCCCCAACGGAGGCAGGTGCTTCCACCCCATACCATAGTATTCCTCCTGCATCGGTCCTGGCACATTCATGCTGCGTGGCTTCGTGCGGTTTCGTCCGTTCACCTGATACGACAGACTTCTCACCGTCACGCTCCGTCCCAAGTCAGTCACGATGATTTGAGGACCATCATCCACTGTGATGTTGCGGTTGGCCTGCATCGGATAGCGTTCCCAACCCGTCTTTGGAACAGGAAAAGCCAGCACAGCCACTGTTCCGTGAAACTTCTTCTGAGGCATGGCAGCCTTCAGTCGTCCGTCGAAGCGCGTGCCGCCACGAATCACCGTATCGCTGCACACCAGCATCTGCATCCCCAATTCTTCCGTTATCCACGGACCACCAGCGCAATAGCCATTGGAGAAGTGGGTCTCGAACTTCAAGCCCACTCGTCGTGCTTCCTCTGCGGCAAAGACAAACATTTTCCACCACTCGGGTGAGAAGGCGTCCAGAGCCTCTTCCCCCTTGCCATGCACTTGGTCGTAATAGACCACACCGCCCACGCCAACCTCTCGGAAAGCCTCCAAGTCGGCCGTGATGCCCTCGCGTGTCGTTGCTGTCTCACCATGAAACCACCACACTTTTGTTCGGCATGAATCCTGAGGATGGCTGAATCCATACCACAACGCATCTCCATCCTGAGCCATCGCAACACTCGCAAGCACGGCATAGAGCATCAACAACAACCATCGTTTCATTCCTTCATTCCTATAGTCTATCGATTTCATCCTTCTCGTTCTGTACATTTTCAACGACAAAGATACATCAATTTTGCGAATATCAAGCAAATCCCCTACGATTCCTCCACTTCCATTTCCCTTTTACTCCTTCTTCGTTCCAAACTTCCTCATCCTTCTTTTTGATTCAACTGAATTGTCGAGCCCTCAACGTTGACACGGCGAACCTTCGCCATCGCAACGCCGAAGGCTCGCCAAGTCGATGCCGAGCCTTCGGCAGCTAGTTGAAACCAAAGGAACGGTTCTGTCAATCCCCCAATGCACTTCAGATAATCCCCTAAAATACATCATCAAACGCTTTCTTTTGTTACTGTTCTATGATTATTTGTCACCATACCATCGTCAAGACTGCAACCTGGCTGTTTCTATAATAGAGGGTATGACCACAACGAGCACCGTGAAGGAGGGAGACAAAAACAAAAGAGAGTTACTTGCGTAACCCTCTCTTAGGCGCTTCAGGATGGGCTTGAACCAACGACCCCCTGATTAACAGTCAGGTGCTCTAACCGACTGAGCTACTGAAGCAATTATGTTGTGTTGCTTTCCCCTTGAAAAGCGGGTGCAAAGTTAAGCATTTTTCATCAAACACAAACGAAAAGATGAAAAAAAATGCATGATGCGCTGATTTTTTTCTGAAAAATGGGGGAAAGGATGCTTGTGAGCATAAAAAAAAGCATTGACTCTTCTGTTTTCATTGGGAAGCATCAATGCTGATAGGATTTGTTTTTTCATGGGGAAATTACCCCTCTGTTGTTGTCTCCGATTTGTTTTCGTTCGTTTTCTTGTTTTGCTTTCTATACACGGAAGGTGAAGTGCTGTAGTTTTGGAGGAAACAGCGTCTGAAAGTAGATAACGAATTGAAGCCAGAACGCTCTGCAATTACCTCGAGGGTTAGATTGGTCGTGGTGAGAAGTTCTGTAGCGTATTTCAAGCGCAGGGAGTTGATATAGTCGAAAAACGTCTGATGTAGTGTTTGGTTGATGTAGTTCGACAGATACGTGCGATTCGTTCCAACTCGCAAGGCAAGTTCGGAGAGTGTGAGCTTTGGATTCAAGAATGCGTGTTCCTCACTCATACATTCTTCTAAGCGGACTGCAAAGTTATACACCATTCGTCGTTCGTTTAAATTATAAAAATTAGTATAGTAGAAATGTGTCTGAACAAAAAAAGAGCGCTTCTGTTTTAATTGACGTTACAAAAGTAGATAAAATAAAAACTGTTTAAAAAGTTTTCAGAATTTAAAAAAAGTCAAAACGTAAAATTCGCTCATTCTTTTACGTTTTGAGCAAGAATACTGCTTAAAACGTACAAAAACAAGAAGATATGTAATAAAAATGTAATGTTCATTCTTTCTTTCTATTATTAGAATGATTAAAAGTTTTCTTATTCGTTATTGATTTGATTGAAAATTCTTAACTTTGCAAGCAGTTTACAAATCACGAACACGAAAACCATGCGAGTACTCATAATTAACACTTCGGAGCGAGTCGGTGGTGCAGCCATCGCAGCCAACCGCCTGATGGAGGCTCTGAAGAAAAATGGCGTGAAAGCACAGATGCTGGTGCGCGATCGTCAGACCGACCAACTCAGCGTGTCTGCCATCAAGAGTACGGTGCTGCTTCCGCTGAAATTCATCTGGGAGCGTCTGATTATTTTCCTCAATAACGGATGCAAGAGAAGCAACCTGTGGACGGTGGACATTGCCAACGCAGGTACTGACGTGACGAGCATGCCGGAATTTCAGCAAGCCGACGTGATTCACTTGCACTGGGTGAATCAGGCATATCTCTCCTTAAATAATATACGCGCGATACTGGAAAGTGGAAAACCTATTGTGGTGACGATGCACGACATGTGGTATTTCACTGGCGTGTGCCACTATGCTGGCAACTGCTCGAAGTATGAGCACGAATGTGTGGACTGTCCTCTGATGGGCGGAAGGCATTGGGGGAAGGACATGGCGCAACGTGTGTGGAAAAAGAAGCGGGAGATGTATGGTCGGGCAAAAATCACGTTCGTGGGTTGTAGTCGATGGATGGCTGACATGGCTCGGCGTTCGGCGCTTGCACAGGGGCAGAAGGTGGTGGATATTCCGAATGCCATCAACACCAGCCGCTTCCATCCGAAAGACAAGGAGGAGATGCGACAAGCGTTGAGGCTGCCTCTGGATAGACAGCTTATTCTCTTCGGCGCACAGCGTATTACAGATGAGCGCAAAGGCTTCGACCTGCTGGTGAAGGCTTGTTCGTTCATTCAGCAGAACCATCCTGAAACAGCCAAGCGCATGGCCATCGTAGTGGTGGGTGGCAACTCGGAGCAGGTGAAGAATGTGCTTCCTTTCGATGTCTATCCTGTGGATTATGTGAGCAGTGAGGAGAGGATGGTGGACATCTACAATGCTGTGGATGCCTATGTCACTCCGTCGTTGCAGGACAACTTGCCTAACACCATCGTGGAGGCATTGGCTTGTGGCACTCCATGCGTGGGATTCCAAGTGGGTGGCATTCCTGAAATGATTGACCACCAGCAGAATGGTTACGTGGCAGAATATCGCAACGCAGAGGACTTTGCCAACGGTATTGTGTGGACACTCGACGAGGAGCGTCGGGAGGAACTGTCAAAGAACGCTCGTGAAAAAGCCCTTCGCACCTATTCGGAGGAAGAAGTGGCAAGAAGATATATGGAGGTTTATCAATAGCCTCATCCCCCTGTAGAGGAGAACATTATTAAATGGAAATCAATCGAAGTCATAGCAATGGTACAGTTTCGGCCCCCCTTTCTCACAGGGAGAGGCAAGGGGGCATGCCCACTTTTACTATCATCACAGCCACTTACAACGCCTCGCACACGCTGGCAAGAACTCTGCAAAGCGTGGCTCGGCAGGAGTTTCGCGACGTGGAGCACATCATCATGGATGGTGGTTCGACGGATGGTACTGTGCAGATGGCCAAAGACTATCAGAAACATAATCCCGACTTGAAGATTGTTATCGTCAGCGAGCGCGATAAAGGTCTTTACGACGCACTCAACAAGGGAATCCGCATGGCGAAAGGACGCTATCTCATATTCCTTAACGCAGGCGACAAGTTTCATGCCAGCAACACACTGCAGAAAGTGGCTGAATGTATCAAGTATAATCCCGATGGCAAACTGCCCGCTGTGGTGTATGGAGAGACGGACATCGTGGATGACAAGGGACAATTCATACGCCATCGTCGTTTGCAAGCACCCGAGCAGTTGAAGTGGACTTCGTTCCGACAGGGTATGCTCGTTTGCCATCAGTCGTTTTATGCCTTGCGCGAAATCGTTCCTGAATATGACTTAAACTACCGTTTCTCTGCCGACTTCGACTGGTGCGTGCGCATCATGAAGAAGGCGAAGGAAATGGGTATGCCTTTCCTCAACACACATCAGATTCTCACTGACTATCTCGCTGAAGGTCTCACCACACAAAACCACCAGGCATCGCTTCAAGAACGCTTCCGCATCATGGCCAAGCACTACGGATTGCTGACCACCTGCGCCATGCACGCCTGGTTTGTTATTAGAGAAAAAATATTAAAATGAATGAATTGCCCAACGACCCGTTCATGCTGTTCAGTTATGTGAACATGAAGTTGCGTGACATCTACGACTCACTCGACGCGCTTTGTGACGATATGGACATCTCGAAGGAACAGCTCTGTGCTCGACTTGCAACGGCGGGTTATGAATACTCCGAACAATACAACAAGTTCTGGTAAAAAAAGCAAGAAGATGAGTGAATCAAAGCAAAATCGTTCCACCATCGTTGCCCATGTCTGTATGCTATTGGCATGTGGCATTTGGGGACTGATGGCACCACTCGGCAAGCACGCCATGACGCATGGTGTGCCAGGGTTGGAGATGGTGTGCTTCCGCGTGGTTGGTGGTGCGCTGTGCTTCTGGATTGCTTCGGCCTTCGTTCCGCAGGAGAAAGTGAAACCGAAGGACCTGCTGCTCTTTTTCTTTGCAGGAATGCTTGGCATCGTCTTCAACCAATGCTGCTACACCATCGGACTGTCCATCACCTCACCCGTAAATGCGAGTATAATGACCACCACGATGCCCATTATAACGATGGTGCTGGCTGCGCTTTTCCTCCACGAACCCGTGACGAGCAAGAAAGTCATTGGCATTTTCCTTGGAGCCATCGGTGCGTTCATCCTCATCACGGGAAGCACGCGTTCGACTGGAGCGTCGAACGAAGGGAAGTTGACGGGCGACCTCCTCTGCTTAGCCGCACAATGCTGTTTTGCAGTCTATCTCACCATTTTCAAGCATCTCATTCAACGCTATACGGTCATCACCTGCATGAAATGGATGATAACCTACGCAGCCATCGTCATCATGCCTTTGTCGTTCAGCAGAATGTCTGCTCTGCAATGGGCTGACATTTCGCCTCGCGTGTGGGGTGAAACGGCATTCGTTGTGGTGGGTGGCACTTTCATCGCTTACATCCTCATGATGCAAGGTCAGAAGAACCTGCGCCCAACGGTGGTGTCGATGTATAACTATGTGCAACCTATCGTGGCATGCCTCGTCAGCGTCTTCTTAGGTCTCGGTATCTTTGGCATTGCCCAAAGCATCGCTGTTCTGCTGGTGTTCTCGGGCGTGTTCCTCGTTACCCAAAGCAAGAGCAGACGCGACTTGAAGATAGAGGAAAGAAAAAGGAAGGTGAAGAAGGTTGTTCGAGAAGATGTTTAGTAATAATGAAAAAATAAGTTGGTATAAATGTCACAAGTAGTCTCTCCTTTATAAAATCGTAACAAGTTGTTCTTAACGATTACTGTAGGTTAGCCTCCCGAAATCGACGCAACACCCACCCAAACATGCCAATGACGTCTAAAAAACTTCCTCCGCATGAGGAAAAATCTATATGGAAAAGTTTTCCGTACACGCGGA
>CADBXS010000044.1 GCA_902798705.1 uncultured Bacteroidales bacterium | reverse complement strand
GTCGAAACATCCGTGTGTCTTGCCTGGTCACGTGCTATCACGATGCCTTCCGCATTCGCAAGGTCACGAATCCCCGTGTCCTTCAGACTGTAGAACTGGAGATTGTCCGACCATCTTAGAGCGTCTCTCATCTTCGCAAACCTATCCCTAAAGATTCTCCCTGTCGCCTTTTCTTCCGACGGCCGGAATTTTTTTCCGAATAGATAATAGTGAGAAGGATATTCCAGCACCTTCAGTTCCACCATCATCATCAGCACGTCACGGTTGAGTGCCACCGCTTCATCACGGCGGTTCTTCGTCCATTCCCCGTGCACCACGATTTTCTGTTCCTTCACCATGATATCCCCAACCATTAGGCAGGTCAGTTCCTCAGGACGGATGAACGTGTAGTATTCCATCATGCACGCCAGAAGAAAGTGCTTCTCTCCCTTTTCTATCAGGTATTCCTTCATCTGAGCCAGTTCCTTATCGCTCAGGGCGTCTCTGTGCTTCGCCTCTTCGCGTAGGTTCTTGATGCCCTCCACGGGATTCTCATGCAGATATCCCTTGTCCATCATCCATCCGCAAAACGTGTAGAGCCACGTCTTGTAGTTGTTCCTGGTTCTTGCACTCCGTTCCAAGTCAAGGTAGATGTAGTCCAGAAAGTCGTTGATGATGTTTCGGTTGATTTGGTACGAATACACAAGCGTAAACGGGTTTGCCTTGCACCATTCCTCGAACGTGCCCACCATCGACGAATACGAATGATAAGTCTTTTCTCGGAATGCACCCGACGCCTTCCCTCTATCCAGCATTCGGTGGTAGAGAGCGAATATATTATATAATAAGGTGTATTCCCTGGAAGTGGCAGCTTCAGCCCACACGTTCCATCCCCTTCGCAATCTCGTTGCGATGGTGGCAATCAGTTCAGCCGCATATTTTTTCTTGTCGGAAGCCTTTTTGATACGGTCGATGTGGTATTTCTTCCGTCGCATTTTACCGATGACGGGGTCATAGCATAGAAAGTCCACGTACCATTTCTTCCCTGTGTGCAGTGTTGGAAAAGTATAGTCTAAAACTTGGGAAGAACACTCGAAATTTTTTCGAGATTGATTTTTTTCGTCACTTACAGGCATTTTTTTTTACGGCGTTAACCCCACAACAGGATGAACGCTGCAAAAATAATTGTCTCTAATTTGTCTATGTGATTTTTCTTTTTAACAATTAATGCGCTGACTATCAGCGCATTAACCTTCGTTTTGTTGCGGGGGCAGGATTCGAACGTGCGACCTCCAGGTTATGAGCCTGGCGAGCTACCAACTGCTCCACCCCGCGATGTTAGTAGGCTTTTCTTGAAAAGCGGTGCAAAGGTAGCTCTTTTTTTTGAATTGGCCAAATGTTAGACTGCTTTTTTACTTGAAACCTGCAAATTGACGTGAAAAGAAAGGGGATTAGTACCGTTTTTCGTGTTGATAATTGTCTTTTTGTCTATTACGATGCAAGACTGAGTGGGTCGTGATAGAGCACAACCTTGCCTTGCTTGAGACTTTCTTTCACATCGATGAGACGTTGGTTACTACTGCCACGATAGAGAAGGTCGGCGTCTTTCAGCCTTTCTATGTAAGGTCCATCTACCAGAACATCGATTTGTTCGAGCAGTCTGCGCTGTTCGGGTTTTGCGAGGAGCGCTTCGAAGGTGAAGCCAGTGAAGCACCAGATGGTTTTATTGCTGCGTTTGTGGATGGCATGGGCCAGTTCGGTGAATCCTTCTGCTTGGAACATAGGGTCACCTCCACTGAAAGTGACATTGGCAAATGGGTCAGCAAGGATGACATCCATAATTTCGTCGGTTGTCATCAGTTGACCTTGGTCGAAGTCCCACGACTGGCGATTATGGCAGCCCGGACAGTTGTGGCTGCACCCTGCGCAGTAGATGCTGGTGCGGAAACCAGGCCCATCGACCATGGTGTCTTCTATGATGGAAAGGATGCGAAGCATAGTAGCAGACCTACCCCTCACCCTCCTTGCGAGGGAGGGGGTAGATAGTTGTAGGTGATTTATGATGAAAAATGAAATAGCATGTTATGAATAGATAGCAGAGTAATTTCACCCTCCCTCACAGGGAGGGAAGGGGGGAGGATACTATAACTGGTCTTCAGGGAAGAGATTCAGCTGGTTGCCACCATCCACGTGTGTCACGCGGTCGTTGAGCTCAGCTAATTTTCCAGCGTTCCAGCGGTCGGTGGTTCCAACGAGGTATCCCGTGATGCGCTGGAGACGGTCGATGTGGTGGCTTCCGCATTTAGGGCATACTGTGAGGTTAGGGTCTGCGTTCTCATATCCACATTCCATGCAACGGTTGCGGTTGTGGTTCACACTTCCATAGCCCATGTTGTACTGATCCATCATGTCAACGATATTCATGATGACCTGTGGGTTGTGGGTGGCATCGCCATCGATTTCTACGTAGAAGATGTGTCCACCGCGAGTAAGCTCGTGGTATGGAGCTTCCACTTCTGCCTTGTGGCGTGCACTGCATTTGTAGTAAACAGGCACGTGGTTGGAGTTTGTGTAGTAGTTGCGGTCGGTCACGCCTGGGATAGAACCAAATTCCTGACGGTCTTTCTTGGTGAACTTGCCCGACAGACCTTCTGCTGGTGTGGCAAGAACGGAGTAGTTGTGGTGGAATTGCTCGGAGAAACTGTTAACGCGGTCACGCATGTAAGTGACAATCTTCAAGCCGAGTTCCTGAGCCTCTTTCGATTCGCCATGGTGCTTGCCAATGAGTGCCACCAGACACTCTGCCAGTCCGATGAAGCCAATGCCGAGTGTGCCCTGATTGATGACACTTTCGACGTAATCGTTTGGTTGCAGTTTGTCGGCACCAATCCAAAGGCTTCTCATCAGCAGTGGAAACTGCTTGACAAAGGCTGTCTTCTGGAAGTTGAAACGGTCGTTGAGCTGACGAGCTGCCACTTCAAGCACATGGTCGAGCTTTGCAAAGAACATTTGGATGCGCTCTTCCTGGTTCTCAATTTTCATGCATTCAATGGCAAGGCGAACGATGTTGACAGTTGTGAAGGAGAGGTTTCCGCGACCGATGGATGTCTTTGGTCCGAAACGGTTTTCAAACACACGTGTGCGGCATCCCATGGTTGCCACTTCATGATAGTAGCGATGTGGGTCGTCGGCACGCCATTCATCACTCTGGTTGTAAGTGGCATCGAGGTTGAGAAAGTTCGGGAAGAAACGACGGGAAGTGACCTTGCAAGCCAACTGATAGAGGTCGTAGTTGCGGTCTTCTGGCAGATAGTTCACGCCGCGCTTCTTCTTCCAAATCTGGATTGGAAAGATGGCTGTTTCGCCATTACCCACACCTTCGAACGTACTCTTCAGCAGTTCGCGCATGATGCATCGGCCCTCGGCACTGGTGTCTGTTCCGTAGTTGATGGAAGAGAACACAACCTGATTGCCACCGCGAGAGTGGATGGTGTTCATGTTGTGGATGAAAGCTTCCATGGCTTGGTGAACACGCGAAACCGTCTTGTTGATGGCGTGTTGCAATGCTCGCTGTTCGCCTTTCAGTCCGTCGAGAGGCTTGGTCAAGAAGTCATCGAGTTCTATGTCGTAGAGGTGCGAATAGTCTTCTCCCATCACCTGTTCCATGTTTCTCATTTCTTCCTTGAAGCTGGAGCGAACGAATGGAGCCAGATAGAAGTCGAACGCAGGAATGGCCTGACCTCCGTGCATCTCGTTCTGTGCCGTTTCCATGGAGATACATGCCAACATACTTGCCGTCTCAATGCGCTTGGCAGGGCGCGACGACCCATGTCCAGCAGCGAAACCATGCATGAGGATGTTGTCGAGTGGGTGCTGCACGCAAGTGAGCGACTTTGTTGGATAGTAGTCTTTGTCGTGGATGTGAATGTAGTTGTGGATAACGGCATCACGACTTTCTTCGCTCAGAAGATAGTCGTCCACGAAAGGCTTGGTGGATTCGCTGGCGAACTTCATCATCATGCCCGCAGGAGTGTCGGCGTTCATGTTGGCATTCTCGCGAGTCACATCGTTGTTCTTGATGTTGATTATTTCGAGGAACACGTCGCGAGTCTTTGCCTTGCGAGCGATGCTGCGCTGGTTGCGGTAGGCAATGTAACGCTGAGCCACATCCTTTCGTGAGCTCTTCATCAATTCCACTTCCACGAGGTCTTGGATTTCCTCCACGGTCATCTGTGTTTTGCCATGGTAGCTGACGTGGTCGGTAATGCGCTGGATGAGTTGCTCATCTTCGCCCTTGTCCGTGTGCATCATGGCCTTGCGGATGGCAGCCATGATTTTCTGTTCATTGAAGCCGACGGTACGACCGTCGCGCTTAACTACTGTCTGTATCATACGATAGAGAAGTTATATTGTTCTATTAAAATAAAAAAGGTGATAATCTTTTAGGGTCGTGTTTCGGAATGTTCTTCGATGGTTTGTGCCTGAATCATTCATCTTGGGTTGTTCCAAAAACTTTGACAAAGTTAGCACAATTATTCCAAAGTCAATCGTTTTGGAAAACTTTTTCTGTGTTAAAAAATGTCAATCCATTGAAAATCAATTAGATAAAAAGTTAAAACGGAAAACTTTTTTATTTTCTCCCTTTTTAAAGTTTTCTAAAAAGTGTAACTTGTTGACTTTTTAGCTTTTACAGTCTTTTGTGAATTGTGCTATTGTCAGGAATGAAAATTCAGGGAGGTAAAATCGTCCATTTACTGCATTTTTATTCACAAAACATACACGTCTATGAAACACTGAAATGCTAAAGCTTCAGTACCATCAAAGGCGAGCACCAGTAGATGCTTGAGTATTATACTTATCCCAAATTCGTTGTCAAATCGAAAAACGATGTGGGTCTTTTTTTTCAGAAGCCAACTACAAGTCTTAGTCGATGGTTTGTTCTGAAAACTTGACGAAATTGCGTCGGAAAGTAGGGTAGTTGGAGTATCCGCTTTGTGTGTAGATTTCATAGATAGCCATTTCTGGATGCTCCTTCATAAGTTTCTGTGCGTGCTGGATTCGGAGGTCGTTGATAAACTCATAGAATGTCATGCCTTTGGCCTTCCTGATAGCCTCCGAAATGTAGGTGCGGTTCGTACCAAGCAAAGTGGCCAGTCCATTTAACTGAAGGTCGGGTTGCAGATAAAGTTGTTCATCCACGATGCGTTGTACGATGTTTTCCATCTTTCGGTCTTTAGTGCTTGAACTGTTGGTTTCTATGATATGTGGATTGTCGCCTTCTTCATTGGCAGAAACTGAATCATCACCTGTTGCAAAAGTGTTTTCCATAGTTTCATCTTCTTCCTCCTCATTTGGCATTTCTTCCTTCTCCGCTTCCATGATTTCTTGAATGGAGAAGTTCTGCATGAATCCTTCTCGACCCACGCAGAAGAGCAGTGCCGAGAATAAAATGGATGGTACAGACAGTAGCCATGCGGAAGAATCGAACCATTGTCTGCCGATGATGTTGCAGACGAAAGATACTAAAGAGGTGATGATGAAAATCCAAAGGAGCACTTTTTGATGATGCAGGGAGCGGCCCTCAATATCGGCAAAGCTGGCTTCAACGCGTTGATTGAATTTCACGATGCTTCGTGAGCCGAAATGCACCACTGGGATGATTTGCAGGGCAAATATGGATTTTGTCACCATGTGCGCCACAGCTTGCCACCATGCAATGCCTGTGAGTTCGGAACTATTTACCTCATAAAGGTAGGAGTGGATGAATAGTTTCGTTTCCTCGTCGTTCATGAGCAGATAGAACATACCGATAGTCAAGCTACACACTAAGGCTGGTAGGAGTGCTATTGTTTTGTGGATTCGAAATCCCCTTATGTTGTCCGAGGTGATAGATTCAATATAGAGATAATAGAGCGGATAGACTGCTAAATTGCAAAATGAATAGATGGTGTCGCTGAGGGGAATGAGTGGCAGGTTTTTGCAAAAGAAGATGCCATGCCCTATATAGAGCAGAGTAGCGACGATGAAAAAGACGGCGAGAACGTTTCGTTCCCTCCTTCCACGAAGGTCAAGCAACATCAACATGGCGAAAACAGCGCACACGATGATGGGCATGGAAATGACAAGTGAATGTATCATAGACAAAGGCAAAGTTAGGCAAAATCCCCGAAGAAACCATCCTAATCACCGCATTTGTAGATATGAGCATAAAAAATTGCAGATATGATAGCTGTAGTTGTAGATATGAGAGAATTATTTGTGAAAGAGAGAGCAGAGGTTGTCAGCTTTTCTCTAATTTTGCAATCGAGATATTTGACTGGAATACTTGTGTAAAAAACCATTCTAAACCATTTGTATTGTTATTCTTCAGCAACATTTGGATGGTTACTCGTCTTGATGGATGTGTGATTGTTTATAGGCAGGGTTCGCTCTTTCTGAATCTGCCTTCAGGTATCTACATCGTTCAACAAGGTGACCAAACTCAGAAGGTTGTAGTGAAATAAGTAGATGAAATTTTTATCAAGTAAGTCAATATAATACCTTTCTTTAATCCTTTTGTTTGGCTTCCTCTCTTGTTTTTGCGGAGAGGAAGCTTTTTATTGTGTTTGCCGTTTGTATGCCTTCTGCCAATTTAGTGGATAGGCAAGATGAATAATGATAAAAAAAACGCTCACTTGCAAGGGATGCAAGTGAGCGGGCTATAAAAGCAAAGATGAGTAGTTGGGTTGATATCAGATAACGAGTTGCTGGCCTTTACGGATGGAAGAGCGTCGTGTGAGTCCGTTCTTCTTGCGAAGCTCATCCACTGTCATGCCATTGCTTTCAGCGATGCTGTAGAGCGTGTCACCCTTCTTCACGGTGTAAGTAGTTGGCTTAGCAGGGGTTGCTGACTTTGCAGGGGCTGCAGTTGCATTTGCCTGAGCAATAGATGCTGTAGCTCTGCGCTGTTCAGCTTCCATGCGCTGCGTTGTGCTCGACACGGCACGTGGGTTGTCGCCGTAAGCCTGACGAGTCGTATAGAAGTCGTTGACAACGTCCTGATGTTCGAAATCGAACATGAATGCAGGATTGATAGCCTTTCCAGCGAGACGTGTTTCGAAGTGGAGGTGAGAACCTGTGGAACGTCCAGTGTTGCCACCGAGACCGATTGGTTCACCTGCTTTCACGATTTGGTCTTCACGCACGAGCTGCTTGCTCATGTGGCCATAGAGAGTTTCGAGTCCGTGTGGATGGCGAATAACTACATAGTTTCCGTATCCTCTGCCATCATATTTCACCACGCGCACCTTGCCGTCGAATGCAGCATAAATAGTGTCGCCGATGTAAACCTTAATGTCGATGCCAGCATGTTGGCGTCCCCATCGTGGACCGTAGTTGGAGGTGATTTTACGACTTGTTGTTGGCATAGCGAAACCGCGAAGATCGATGCGCATGTTAGCAGGAGCGTAACCAGAAACATTCCAAACTCCGCCGTTGTCCCAGTCGGCATAAATATCGGCTGCGGGGTTTGCAAGGTTGACGGTAGAAAGTGTACTACCAATTTTCACGCTGTGAACATCTTTCATTCGGCGATCGGCTGGTGCCTGTCTTGCTATCAGGTCCTGTGCAAAAGAGCCAGTGGCTACGAAGGAAAGCAAGGCAATTCCGAGTGTCCGTTTGATTGTTGTTAGTTTCAAAATAGGTGGTTTTAAAAATGAATAAATAAGAATTAATGAATCAATTTTGAGGATGAATCTCTGCTTTTGTTTGGTTATAAGCTTTTGAACGAGAATGTCCAACGCCTAAACGAAACGAAGCAGATTAGTATTCATCGTTGGCATAAAGGAACTGGAATGGAGCTTGGTTGTAGTCGAAGATTTCTTCAGGCTTGAAGAAGCGGTTCAATTCAACCACTGCATTCTCAGGAGAATCGGAAGTGTGGATGATGTTTTCCTGGAAACTCATACCGAAGTCGCCACGAATGGTGCCTGGAGCAGCTTTGCGGGCGTTGGTAGAACCTGTCATGGCACGAACTGTTTCCACAGCATCAACACCTTCGTAGCAGCAGCAAATGACAGGAGCTGCCATCATTGAGTTCTTGATGCGCTGGAAGAATGGCTTGGAAGCCAAGTGAGCATAATGTTCGTCGAGCAGTTCATCTGTGAGTTGCATCATTTTCATTCCTGCAAGTCTGAGTCCCTTGCGCTCAAAACGGGCAGTCACCTGTCCAACAATTGCACGCTGTACTGCGCAAGGTTTAAGAATTACGAGTGTTTTCTCCATTGAAATAGTGCCGTTATGATTATATTCGTTGCAAAGTTACGGAAAAAAAACCGACTATCCAAAGAAACACAGAGTGATTTAGTTTTTCTTCACAATTCCGCACGAAAAAAGAGAGGTTTTCTTCAGAAGTTTATCTTTTTTTAGAAACCTACCCCGTTTTTGCTAAGTGGAGATTGCAATTTGTGTTCGCAAACAAATCAGTCGTCGATGGCTATTCTTCGTCAAGAATTGTTTTCACTTCGCTCTCCACTTTTGTCAGTTTTTCCTTACAAAAGTTCACGAGTTTCTTAGCTTCTTTTAGGTTGTCGGTGAGCGAATCAATGTCCATTTCTCCGTTCTCTATTTTTGCTACGATTTTCTCCAGGCGCTCCATGGCCTGAGTATAGTTGAGTTGTTTGTCCATAATTGAATGAAGAATTAAGAAAGATGAATGAAGAATAGTAGAACCTTATATTTTTATTGTTTACTTTTTCATTTTTCATTGACTGTGGAGTGTATTTCTCCATCAGCCAGTGTTGTAGTTAATTGGGCACCTGGCTTCACTTGCTTACTACTTGTCACGGCCTTTCCGTCGATGCGAGTGATGCTGAAGCCCAGTTGCAGAAGGCGTTCGGGGTTGGCGGCAGAGATGTGGGTTTCAGCCAAGGCAATGCGATGGCGCAGGGCTGTGAGCCATTTCTCTGTGGAGATTTGGAGTTGCTGAGCAAGGAGTTGGAGGCGCGATTGCTGTTGCGTGGTCTGTGTGTGAATGGCGGTGAGGGCATCCATGAGCAGGCGTTCCATCTTGGCCTCTTCCTTCGCCTTCCTCACGCCGAAGAGGGAAGGGATGAGCGATGCCATGCGGGAGAGTCGTAACTGTTCGGTGCGGAGTGTCAGTGTGGCAAACTGTGCGATGGTGCTTGCCATGTCCTCCAGATGGTGGAGCTGCACCACTTGGTGCTGGATGATGAATTCCGCTGCTGCGGTAGGTGTCTTCACTCGCGTGTGCGACACGAGGTCGATTACGGTGTCGTCTTTCTCATGCCCAATGCCCGTGATGATAGGCAAAGGGAACTGTGCCACGTTTTCAGCCAGCAGGAGCGTGTCGAAACCAGAGAGGTCGGCTGCTGCGCCACCACCTCGGATAATCACCACCGCATCCCATTGGTCCATTTCGTTGGCAATGTTGTTGAGGGCCTGGATAACGCTCTGTTCCACCTGCGCTCCCTGCATCACGGCAGGGAACAATTGTGTGTGAAATGCCAAACCGTGTGGATTGTTCTGCAACTGATTGCTGAAGTCCTGATAACCGGCAGCTGTGGCAGCCGAAATCACGGCAATGCGCTGCAGCAAAGATGGCAGTTCTATCTCCTTGTTCATTGTGAAGACGCCCTCTTCCTGCAGTTGTTTGATGATTTCCTGCCTACGTTTTGCGATGTCGCCCAATGTGAATCGAGGGTCGATGTCGATGATGTTGAGCGAGTAGCCGTATGCTTCATGGAAGGTGACCTCCACTTTCACCAGCACCTCCATTCCTGCCGAGAGTCGCTGCCCTGTGGTGCTCTCGAAATGCTGGCGGATGATAGGCCAACTACTTGCCCAAATCTGTCCTCGCGCCTTGGCGATGATGCTGTTGCCTTTCTCCGCCTTCTGCACAAATTCCACGAAGCAATGCCCTCGGTTTTCCTTCACTTCGCTCAGTTCGGCTTGGAGCCAATAGGGTTCGTCGAGGTTGACTTCGAGCACTTGTCGCACGAAGTGGTTGAGTTCGTAAAGGGTAAGATATTCCATGTGAGATGTTTCTAAAAGGTCAAAGGTCAAAAGACAAAGGCTTGCCGGCCAGCCCCCTCTGACTCTCCTAAGAGGGAGTGTAGCCAATGCCAAAGCTAATGCCAAATAGGCCTCAGACCAGTTGAGTGGTATCAAGCCTTAAGTAAGGCTTTTTGATGGTGAAAGCGTTCGTGAATGTCCAGCAAGCAATAGTTGTTAGAGATGTGTTCTAAAGATAGAATGTCATCTTCTACCTCCTTGTAATTACCACAAAAGGTTGTTTCAACATATCCCGTGTCGAAGAGAGCACGAATCTCTTTCAGTAGTTCCTTTGCTCGGATTTCAATCAGTTCACTTATCATTATTCCTAAAAGTTCACTGTCGAGAAATTGTGGATTTGGTAATTTCTCTAAAGCGAATTGGATGATTTCGCGAAACCACTCGATGACCTCATCACGTCGCTTAGGTTGGTATTTGGCAATTTGTATCACCGCTGAAAGTATTTGCGATTTGCATAATGTGTAGATTCCTTCTTCTTTGGCAAAGGCCATGAGCTTGTCCAGCTTGTGCTGCCCCAGTTTGTAGATGGTTGGAATGAAAATATCTTCTCCACTATCACAAATGTGATACTCATAAAACTCTGGTGACTGTCGCAGCACTTCCAAAACCACATCGAGACTGCTGTCCTCGTTGCCCACTTCAGCCAGAAGCATCAAGCTGGTCCCTATCACACCGTTGAATTCTTCTGCCTCATCGTCTGGGAGATGGTCGCATGTCATTCCTGTGAAATAGAGAATGATGTTTTCCAAGTCACGTCGCAAGCTGTCGTGTGGTAATGCCAAGATGCGGTCTATCAGTTTGTCATCGGGGGCAATGGAGTTCTTTGGGTCACATAGTTCAGGCACTATCCACTGATTCTCCACATTTAGCACCTGAGGATATTTTGGGTGCTGATAAGTGTATTGAGTTTCTATCAGGGTATATGGATTCTCATCGTAATCATCCTCTTCTTCTATATCGTCAAATTCACCAATCGACACATCGAAGTTGTCGCCTAAGTGCGCTTTCATGGTAGGCAGATAACGACTTGCTTCGAGTTTGTTCTTGGCAACCAGGAAATGTTTTCCGTTTCGTCCAAATTTGTACTCTATCAATGGCACCTCATCCGTGTCCTCTTCCAACATGTATTGCGTGAGGTTAAAACTCTTGTCGGGTTTGATGCCAGCCTCCTCTGCAAAGGCTATGGCGCCATAAATCCAGTTGTGCGCTACCTCATAACTGCATTCCTCAATGTTATATGGAACCATCCGGTCTATCATTTCCTCAAACTCATACTCATCAAGTCTGAGTCTATAAAACGAATCTTTCACTCCTAAGCAATAAATATCCACAAGATAGAATGCAGCACTTATTTTGCCACTCTTTTGCAAACGACTCACTACCACATGTCCCTCACCGCATATCGTAATGTCATTTGATACATAGCATTTGCCGATTTCCAGGCCTCTGGCCTTTTCCCTCAAGAATCTTTCGGGAGATAAAGGTTGTTGCGTTTGATGGTTCTTTTTCGATTTCTTCTTTGCCATAATAAAACATGTTTTATTGCTCACAAAGGTACGGTTTTTTCCAACAATAAACAAAAAATTTTATATCGTTATTAAACCTATCACACATTCAAACATTCATATAAGAACAACTACCTTTTTTATTAACACACATTTAAACTAAAATGAAGAAGTTTTGTTTAGGAGCACTTTTCGTGCTTGCCATTGCCACGGTTCATGCGCAACCAGGTGGCGGAATGTTTGGTGGAATGCCAAAAATCGACGTGACATTTAATGAGTATGTAGCAGCCCCTGAAGGTTTCGACAAAGAAACTGCGGGCATCGAACGTGGTACCATCGTGGAGACGGAATACCAGTCGAAGACTGTGGGCACTACACGCAAGGTGACGATTTATCTGCCACCTAAGTACGACAAATCAAAGAAATATCCAGTCCTCTACTTGCTTCACGGCATCGGTGGCGACCACAAGGAATGGATGCAGGGAGTGCCAAACATTATCATGGACAACCTCTATGCCAAAGGCAAGGCAAAACCCATGATTATCGTTATGCCTAACGGACGTGCGCTGCCTAACGACAAGCCTGAAGGCAATATCTATGGTCCTGAGATGGTGAAAGGCTTTGAGATTTTCGAGCGTGACCTCATTGACGACCTCATCCCATTCATTCAAGGCAAATACAGCACCTACACCGACCAAGCACACCGTGCCATCGCAGGTCTCTCTATGGGTGGTGGTCAGTCCCTCAACTTTGGTCTTGGCAACCTCGACAAGTTTGCGTACGTGGGCGGATTCTCCTCTGCGCCTAACACCAAGCAGCCAGAGCAACTCATTCCCGACATGGCAGCAATGAAGAAAGCCAACAAACTCCTCTGGATGGTATGTGGAAGTAAGGACGGACTCATGTTCAACAGCTCACGTCTCAAGGCGTTCTGCGACAAGAACGAAATCCCTTGCACCCTCATTCAGTATCCTGATGGTCAGCACGACTTCGTTGTTTGGAAGTATGGACTCTACAATTTCGCACAACTCATCTTCTAAATCCCAATACTCATCAAAATCACAAGGCTCACGAGCTGACGCATCCCGTCTCGTGAGCCTTGTTTCTTTTTTTGTGCCATCTCTTTCTGCAACAAGCCTCCCCTCGGGGAGGTTTGGAGGGGGCTTTTTGTTTTTACTAACCCTTTTCTTTGATTTTACAGAACCATTCGTTTGATTTTACAGACCTTTTCCTTTGATTTTACTGAAATGCCGAGCTCTCAACAAAATGATAGCGAACCTTCGCCATCGCAACGCCGAAGGCTCGCCAAGTCGATGACGAACCTTCGGCAACTAGTTGAATTCCAAGGAACGCTTCAGTATATCCCCAAATGCACTTCAGTATATCCCCAAATGCGCTTCAGTCAATCCCCAAATGCGATGCATGAAAAGCATCAAAAAATCGAATGGAAAGAAAATATTAAGAGAAACTGATGGACAGTATTTGAAAATAATGTATATTTGCACGTGCAAACATCATTTAAGTACATGCCTGTTATTACACGTAAAATAGAAATAGATTTAGATTGCATAGGATTGTCTGATGAGGAACGTAAAGCGAAGTATAAGTTCATTTACAATATCAATGACAATCTTTATAAAGTAGCTAATCGGATTCTCAACCAACTTTATTTGGCTGATGAAATAGATGAGATTTTGCATGTAAGTAACCAAGAATATGTTGACTTGAGGAAAAAACTTGCTAATAAAAAACTTGATGACGCAACAAAGGAGGTTTTGCAGCAACAAATGCAACAAGTTTTGGAGCGTATCAATGAGCAACGAAAAGAGATTCTGCAACGTCCTAAGAAATCAGTAGCCTATAGTTTAGCTACAATCAATAATCCTGAGAATATTTATGGTCAGATTCTGACTGTTTTAAAAGAAGATATTCTTTCGCGTTACAACAGTGATGCGTTAGAAATCAAGAGAGGCGAAAAAACGATTAGTAATTATAAGAAAGGTATGCCTATTCCCTTTGCTTTCAATCAGAGCATAATGCTATATTATGATAAAGAAAGTAAGGGATACTGCTTGAAATGGTTTAACAATATCAATTTCAATTTGTATTTTGGTAGAGACAAGAGCAATAATGAGTTGATGGTGAAAAGATGTCTTGGCATGTCGGAAGATGGTGTGAAATACAAGGCTTGCTCCTCGTCGATTCAGATTAAAAACAAAGACAACCATCGGAAATTCTTTTTGTTGCTATGCATTGATGTTCCGCAAGAGAGGTATGAACAAATAAAAGGAATGGTTGTTGGCGTAGATTTAGGTATTAATGTACCTGCTTATCTTGCAACTAACATCACTCCCGAAAGAAAAGCAGTTGGCAATAGAGAAACTTTTCTTAATGAACGAGGGGCATTTCAGCATAGATTCAAAGCTTTGCAACGACTCCAATCTACTAAAGGAGGAAGAGGTAGAAAACACAAATTGGAACCATTGGAACGATTACGTGAGGCTGAACGCAATTGGGTAAAGACCAAAAATCACCTTTATAGCAGAGATGTTGTCAATTTTGCCATTGGAGTAAGAGCGTCAACAATTCAAATGGAAAATTTGAAGAGTATAGGGAAGAATAAAGAAGGTGAGGTGACAGATACAAAGAAGTTCTTGTTAAGAAATTGGTCTTATTTTGAGCTTCAGAAGATGATTGAGTATAAGGCAAGTAGGGTTGGTATCAAGGTTCAATATGTAAATCCAGCTTTTACAAGTCAAACGTGTAATGTATGTGGAGTTGTTCAGCCCGAAGCACGAGATAGCATTCATTTTGTATGCCAAAACCCAGAATGCCCGAATTGTGGTAAGGAAGTACATGCAGATTACAATGGAGCAAGAAATATTGCACAAAGCAAAAATATAGTATCAGAATAGGTTTTTTTCCTAATAGGGGCTGTTGGAAGTCCTTAGCCTGAGGATTTTTATCACTCGGGAAGACCTTTATAATGAACAGTAACAGCGAGTTGTGAACTTTCTGATGTAACTGATATGCATTTGAAAGGTTAATCCAACAAGGCTACGAAGAGCACCTGAAGCAGCTGGATGTAACTGATATGCATTTGAAAGGTTAATCCAACTACGGTGTCAGGATTTCCTGCTGCCACTGCGATGTAACTGATATGCATTTGAAAGGTTAATCCAACTCATTCAGGCATACAATCCCCTCATCCTCCGATGTAACTGATATGCATTTGAAAGGTTAATCCAACATGCGGTTGTAAAGCATTTCGTTCTCCTGCGATGTAACTGATATGCATTTGAAAGGTTAATCCAACCCAAGTATCAGCTCATCATCCGTAACGCGGGATGTAACTGATATGCATTTGAAAGGTTAATCCAACAACTGATTTCATTAGGCAAATCAGCTATCAGATGTAACTGATATGCATTTGAAAGGTTAATCCAACCTGAACAGGCACTCAACTTCACCAACATCAGATGTAACTGATATGCATTTGAAAGGTTAATCCAACTTAGATGTTAATTTAAACGTAAAACAAGGGGAAGTAACTGATATGCATTTGAAAGTTTAATCATCTTTCCGTAAAAAAACATCGTCGGATGTGCAAAAGGACATGTCCGACGATGTTTTTTATAATGTGATGTTCTAAAGATATATTTCCCAAAGTCTGGGATTCTATAATCAAAATCTAAGCTGTTCTCTCATAAATCAGTTGTCTGTCACGTTCAACACTTTTGCGAGCAAAAGGGGAAAGGGATGGCTCGGTTACTAAATCCACGTTACGGTTCAAGAGTTCCTTTAGGTCTTCGTACATACCAAAGAACTTTAAGCCGACGGGTTGAGAGTGATCGAGCACGACGAGAATGTCCACATCGCTGTCGGGTGTTTCTTCTCCACGAGCGAATGAACCAAAGAGCCATGCTTTCAAGACGGGTTGTGTCTTGAAGTAGTTGGCAAGAGTTTTTTTCATTGCTTGTGTATTCATTATCAGACAGTTTTTGGAGTTGATGTGGCAAAGATATAACAAATTTCAGAATATACCTCTTTTTCTTCCAAAAAAGTGAAGTGGCATACTATTCTCTGTTTATTTCCCAAAGTCGGGGATGCCGTAGCCAAAGACGTTGTTGGGATGTTCAACATTGTTGCCACGTTGACGGATTTCCTCCATGATTTGATGGGCAGTCTTGGTTGGGTTGGCTTGCCAGTAGCAAGCGACCATGCCGCAGAGGATAGGGGAGGCGAAGCTGGTGCCGTTGGCGTGGGTGATGGTGCCATCCACGTTCATCACGGTGCAGTACTCACCTTGAGACATCACATCGGGCTTGATGCGTCCGTCGGAAGTGTTGCCCAATGAGGAGAAGAGGGTGTTTACTCCCTTTGGAGTGACGGCACCCACGGTGAGCACGTCGTCGGCATCGGCAGGGACGCTGATGAGTTTCCATGCCTTGGATGCTTCGTTGCCTGCTGAGTTGCAGAGAATCATGCCCTTGCTTGCCATCATGGAAGCTGAGTTGGAGGAAATGTGCTGATGTCCGTCCATTTCCCAATACTTCACGTTGTCTTCCTTGCGGTCGAGGATGGAGTAGCCGAGGGAGGTGTTGACCACGTCGGCACCTACGCTGTCGGCAAACTCGATGGCTGCTGCCCAGTTGTCTTCCTCCACGATCTGTTCTGTGTCGCCGTCTTCGCTGCGCAGAAGCCAGTAGGATGCTTCGGGTGCTGTGCCGACAAAGAGGTCGGGTGTGTTGGTGGCCATGCAGGAGAGTACCATCATACCGTGCGACTCGTTTTCATACACGTTGCCACCTGGCGTCACGAAATCTTTCGTGCCGAGGATGCGGACATTCTTGAGCATTGGGATGATATCGGCATTGTAGAATCCTCCGTCGATGATGGCGATAGTCATGCCCTGGCCGCGGTAGCCTTTCTCGTGGAGTGGGGCACCGTTGAGTTGCTCGATTTGACGTGTTGCCAGTCCGTATATGGATTGGAGGGAGTCGTATTGCGCATAGTTGTTGTAAAAGGAACGTGACTTGTAGCGCGGAATGGAATCGGGAGCGATGCGCTGGAAGCGGTCGATGGTGTCACGCTTCTCAGGGCGTGTATAGATAGCCACACGTTTGGTGTCGGTCACGCACTTGAGTGCTGCGATTTGTTCGATGACGGATGTGTCGGTGGTCTGCACCAGTACGGTGTTGATATTCGCTTTTTGCAGTTGGTCGAGGATGTTGATGAGTTCTTGTCTCTGCTGGTAGGCAGAGCGCGAACGTGGCCAGTCGAGGTTCTGGATGGTGGTGAGCCATACG
>CADBXS010000043.1 GCA_902798705.1 uncultured Bacteroidales bacterium | reverse complement strand
TGCGCCCTCAAAAACTGACAAAAATCCAATCAAATCAATTGGCTTCGCCGAGCTAAAGGTTCAAAAATCAATCCGACATAATTTTTAGAACCTACCTAATGGGATAATGGTCTGTCTTCTCTCTCCGTAGGAAGAAGACGACATTTTCACCCAGTTAACAACATTCGTGTTATGGCTATTTCCTAAAGGGAAAAGGCCGTGATGCGAATGTTTTTTTGTTGTGTGGAATAGAGTTCTGTTTGAATCTATATTGAAAGTGCTTTTGTGGAAAATGTTTCTTTGATAATTGTTATTTTAGTTTTGTTTTCTATAAAAATGAATTTGATGTAGTTTGTTGTTCTGTGTTGTGATGATAGTTCGTAACTTTGCATCGCAATTCAGAAATAAATGTCAAACAAATAAAACTACAAAACAATTATGAGTAACAAGAAACTTCACTTCGAGACACTTCAACTCCACGTTGGACAAGAACAAGCAGATGCTGTCACTGATTCTCGTGCAGTGCCTATTTATCAGACCACTTCGTATGTGTTCCACAACTCCCAGCATGCTGCCGACCGCTTCGGTTTGCGCGATGCGGGAAACATCTATGGTCGCTTGACTAACTCTACGCAGGGAGTGTTCGAAGAGCGAATTGCGGCGCTCGAAGGTGGAGTTGCTGCTTTGGCTGTGGCAAGTGGTGCTGCTGCCATTACATACGCATTGCAGAATGTGGCTCGAAACGGTGACCATGTCATTGCTGCTAACAATCTGTATGGTGGTACGTATAATTTGTTGGAGCATACACTCACTACTCAGGGCGTGGAGGTAAGCATTGTCGATCCATCCGATTTTGATGCGCTTGAGAAGGCATTCCAGCCTAACACGAAAGCGGTGATAGTTGAGACTTTCGGCAATCCGAATTCGAGTGTTACCAATATTGACAAGATTGCGGAGATTGCTCATCAGAACCGCACGATTCTGATTGTGGATAACACGTTTGCTACGCCATATATTTTCCGTCCGTTGGAACATGGTGCTGATGTGGTGGTGGAATCAGCTACAAAATTTATTGGTGGACATGGCACCACATTGGGAGGTGTAATTATTGATGCAGGAAAATTCGACTGGAAGGCCAATGCCGACAAATATCCAACATTGGCACAGCCAGATCCAAGTTATCATGGTGCTGTATTTGCTGAGGTTGCTGGTGCTGCTGCGTTTGTGACTCGTATTCGTGCCGTCATCCTTCGTGATACGGGTGCTGCCATTGCTCCTATCAGCGCATGGTTCTTGCTCCAGAGCCTGGAAACTCTGTCCTTGCGCGTTGAGCGTCATGTGGAGAATGCGCTGAAGGTGGTGGACTATCTTAGCAAGCATCCAAAGGTGGCAAGTGTGAGTCATCCTTCTCTTCCATCACATCCCGACCATGCACTTTACGAACAACTCTTTCCAAATGGTGCAGGAAGCATTTTCACTTTCGAAGTGAAGGGCGGACAGGAAGAGGCATGGAAATTCATTGATGCACTGGAGATTTTCTCTCTCCTCGCCAACGTTGCCGACGTGAAGAGTCTTGTGATTCATCCTGCTACCACGACTCACTCGCAGCTCTCTCCTGAAGAATTGGAGGCTCAGCACATCTATCCTTCCACGATTCGCCTCTCCATCGGAACGGAGCACATCGACGACATCATTGCAGATATCGACCAAGCCTTAGCTAAGATTTAAATTCATTTGCCATAGTTTGATATTAGAAAGAGAAAGCCGAGAAGTGTGATTTGCTTCTCGGCTTTCTCGATGGTTTATTAATTTATGGAAGTTTGATTTCTGTTCCTGGTTCGATTACGTCAGGATTCTCAAACTTGTTTAAGCGAAGAATGGCATCGACAGAGTCTTTAGTGCCATAGTATCTCACGGAGATAAGCGTCAGGTATTCGCCTTTCTCAAGAATGTGCACCTTTCGTCGCTTTCCGTTGGAAGTACCTGCTTGAGGTGCAGCAGCATTTTGTTGATCAGGCTTTGCCTGTGCTGGAATTGCTGCTGGAGAGCCTGGTTCTCCTCGCTGTTCCATGTTTTCTGTTTCCACAGGTGGATTCTCGATGTTGCGAGACTTAGGCTTGAATATAAAGAAGGCAAGAACGATGAGTGCAAGAGCTGCCAGTCCGATAAGCACTGGGCGCGATAAGAAACCCTTAGATTTGTTCTCGTCGTTTGCTGGAGTAGGCTGGGCTTGTGTATCAGAAGAAGATGGTGCAGTGAATACAGGCTTTGGCTCTGCAGGGGAAGCAACGGTTTTGGTCGTTTCTCCCTTATCCACAATCTTAACATCGTTGCTGGTTTCTGCCTTTTCTGCTTCAGCAGGCTTTTTGTCGCCTTCCGCCACATTGCTGATGAGCTTCTCCAAACTCTGTACGGAATGTTGTGTGGTTTCGTAATCGATTCTTGCTGTACGAACATTTGATTCAGCGGCTCTCACAGCATCTTTTGCGATGTTCACTTTGTCAAGTGCATCTTGCAGTTTGTCTTTCGCTGTTTCAAAGCGAGAGATAGCCTCTTTCAACTTCTCCTTGAGTTCGTTGAGGCTTTCTGGCGTTGCTATCACACCATCAATTCCAGAGAAATTATCGTCCATTTGCTCTTTTTCTTTTTCTGCTAAATATTGGTCTAATTCTTCATCAGTTAATGAATCTAAGAACTTTTTGTACGAAAGTTCTTCATCGGATATTAGTTTATCTATTGAGCTAAGTTCCTTTTCTTCTTCCTTGTTTTCTTCCTCTTCAATTTGTGGCACTTCACCCTTGATAGGTGCTTCGTCTTTTGGTAATTCAGAAACAAGGGTAGCGGAAGGTGTGTCGTAGCTTTTCTTATTCTGAGCATCTTCGATTTCTGCTTCAGCTTCAGGCTCCTGAATATCCACTTCTTGAGTCGGAGCGGTCACTTCTTGTTCTGATGGCGTTATTTCAGACTTCAGAGGAGTCAGCTTTTGTTCAGTCGTTTCACTTGCCTGAACTACTTCTTGTTCTACAGGCTTCTCTTCGGATATCTTTTTCTCTTCCTTTTCATCCTTCAGGGCTTGAGGCACAGATGGAGCTGGCTTGCTCGCTTCCTCAATCTCAGGGGTATGAATTACTACGGTGCCCATTTTGTCTGCCAGGCTGTCTTCAGGCGAGAAAGAAAGCTTCTTGAAGCCAGGGATGATGATACGTTCACCTGTCTTCACACTGATACTTTCTCGGTCTTCCACATTCACAGCCTTGAAAGTACCTAGTCCTTTCACTTTCACTACACCATCCTTGAAGAGTCCTTCGGTGATGGTATCCAAGAAAGCGCGAACGAATGAGTCGGAGATTCTCTTAGAAAGTCCAAGCTGTTGTGCTATGGCTTCCGAAAGATGTTGAGCGGTAAGTTTTTGCATAATCAGCCTTTGATTTTATCTTTCAGTGTGTTACTTGGTTTGTAGCCCAACGTGTAGCGGGCAGGAATGATGACGGTTTCCTGTGTCGTTGGGTTATACATTTTTCGCGCAGCCTTCTCCTTCAGTTCAAAGTTGCCAAATCCCTGAAGAGAAACCACATTACCTTGACGTACTTCCGAAACGACACTGTCGATGAAAGCATTCTGAAGATTTGCTATTTGCTGAGCACTCAGGCCTGTTTTCTTGGCCAAGCGCATTGCGAATTCTTTATTGTTCATTCGATATCGATTAAATTCTTTTTGCGTATAAATCAAAATCATCGGCATCGGTGATTTCCACTGTGTAGAAGCATCCACGTCGCAGTGTGCCATCACTCATCGGAATTAAGACCTCGGGGTCAACTTCTGGAGAATCAAACTCGGTTCGCCCCACATAGTATTCACCTTCTTGTCGGTCGATGATGACTTTCATTCTCTGACCGATTTTCTTGGCTTGCAGTTCTGCCGAAATCTCTTGCTGGATTTCCATGAGTTCGGAAAGGCGGGCTTGCTTCACCTCATTTGGAATATCATCCTTGAAATGCTTGGCAGCGTATGTGCCATCTTCCTCAGAGTAGGCAAAAGCACCCATTCGGTCGAACTTAGCCCAGCGGACAAATTCCTTCAGCTCTTCAAATTCCTTCTCGCCTTCGCCAGGGAATCCCACCATCAGCGTGGTGCGGATATGGATGCCAGGCACTTCACGGCGCAGTTGCTCGATGAGTTGGTAGGTATCTTCCTTATCGACATAGCGTCGCATGTTGGAAAGAACGCTGGTGCTGATGTGCTGAAGCGCGATGTCGAGATACTTGCAAACGTTCTTCTTCTCACGCATCACCCGGAGCAAATCCATCGGGAAGTTCTTGGGGTAGGCATAGTGCAAACGTATCCATTTCACTCCCTTGATGTCAGCCATCCGCTCAATAAGTTCTGCAATCTTTTGCTTGCCGTAAATGTCGATGCCATAATAGGTGAGCTCTTGTGCAATGACTTGAAACTCTTTCACTCCCTCTGCCACCAAATGCTCCACTTCTGCCAGAATCTCCTCCATTGGGCGTGAATGGTGTTTGCCCGTAGCAATTGGAATGGCACAGTAGGCACACTTTCGGTCGCATCCTTCCGAAATCTTCAGATAAGCATAGTGCTTGGGAGTCGTGATGCGGCGTTCGTATGCTCTTTTGGTATCGTAAGTCTTTCCCAAGTCGTTGAGCAACTCTGTCCAGTTGAACTTTCCATAGAACTTGTCAACCTCGGGAATTTCCTTTCCTAATTCTTTCAAATAGCGCTCCGATAGACATCCCATCACATAGAGTTGCTGGAGTCTGCCTTCTTTTTTGGCTTCGCAAAACTCAAGAATCATGTTGATGGATTCTTCCTTTGCATCGCCAATAAATCCACATGTATTGATGACTGCAATCTCGCCTTGAGGGTTTTCAGCATCATGTGTGACACGATAGCCGTTCAGTTCCAGTTGACGGATGAGTCGTTCCGAATCAACCAGATTCTTGGAACACCCCAATGTGATGATGTCAACAGTGTTTTTTCTCACGCTTGTTTTTCTTCCTTTGATGATTATTTCAGACATTCCCCCACAAGAGAGAGGGGAAGCCACATCATTTTTCCTCAGTACTAAAGAGTGAATCCACAAATTCGCGGCGGTTGAAAGCCTGAAGGTCTTCCATGTCTTCACCTAAGCCAATGTAGCGAACAGGAATCTTGAATTGTTCCGAAATGCCAATCACGACGCCGCCCTTGGCTGTGCCATCCAACTTGGTAATCGCCATCGATGTCACTTTGGTGGCAGCCGTGAATTGCTTGGCTTGCTCAAATGCGTTCTGTCCTGTCGAGCCATCGAGAACCAGCATGACATCGTCTGGACCTTCTGGCACCACTTTGGCAATCACGTTGCGAATCTTCGTCAGCTCGTTCATCAGACCGACTTTGTTGTGAAGACGGCCAGCAGTATCGATGAGAACTACATCTGCACCGCTTGCTACGGCAGAACTTACCGTGTCGTAAGCTACGGAAGCAGGGTCACTACCCATCTGCTGCTTGACTACAGGGACTCCCACGCGTTCGCCCCAAATGCACAACTGCTCCACTGCGGCTGCGCGAAATGTGTCGGCTGCACCCAGCACCACTTGCTTGCCTGCTTTCTTGAACTGATAAGCCAACTTGCCAATGGTAGTTGTCTTACCAACTCCATTCACACCCACAACAAGGATGATGTAAGGTTTGTGGTCAGTCGGTAGGTTGAAGCCCTCCGTGTCGTCTGTGTTATTCTCGGTGAGCAGCGCTGCGATTTCCTCGCGAAGGATATTGTTCAGTTCCGATGTACTCACATATTTGTCGCGAGCCACGCGCTCTTCGATGCGACGAATGATTTCGAGTGTGGTATCGACTCCAACATCAGAAGTGATAAGCACTTCTTCCAAGTTGTCGAGCACTTCTTCATCTACCTTCGACTTGCCGGCAATGGCACGGCTAATCTTGGTGAATACGCTTTCCTTGGTTTTGGCTAACCCGCTGTCGAGCTTCTCTTTCTTCTTTTTGTTGAAAATGTCGAAAAATCCCATACTTCTACATATCTATTTTTCACGTAATTTCCTGTCATTCGAGACATACACACTTAATTCTTGCAAATTTACACGATTTTTGCTAAATCGCAAAATTATTTTCAAATAAAGCAACAAAAAACCTCCCCGAAAAAATGTTGGGGAGGTTCATTATCATAGATTTAGAGAGCCCTTGATTACTTCTTGTTGAGATAGTCCTTCACTGCATCAGCAGGAACCATCTTCTCTTCGAATGCGTAAGCACCAGTCTTTGGCGACTTAAACATGCGAACCACCTTAGTGAAAGAGCGACTGTCCTTGTTCTGGAGAGTAGCGACTGTTTTCTTTGCCATATCTTAAAATGCTTATTTAATCTCCTTGTGTACAGTGACACGCTTGAGGATTGGGTTATACTTCTTGAGCTCCAAACGGTCTGGAGTGTTTTTGCGGTTCTTTGTGGTGATGTAACGAGAAGTTCCAGGCAGACCGCTGTCCTTCATTTCAGTGCATTCGAGGATGACCTGAATTCTGTTACCTTTAGCTTTCTTTGCCATATTATTGTTTCCTTCGTTTAGAGTTTTTAACCAATGATTTCAATGTCCTTCCAGTCAACATAGCCCTTAGCAACTGCCTGCTTCAGAGCTGCATCGAGACCGATGCGGTTGATGATGCGAAGACCTGCTGCACTAATCTTAAGCACAATCCAGCAGTCCTCCTCAACATAGTAGAACTTCTTTGTGAACAAATTGACATCGAAGTGACGCTTTGTGCGGCGGAGTGAGTGGGAAACGTTGTTTCCAATCATCGATGTCTTACCTGTGATTTGACAAGCTTTTGACATATTCTTATCTAAAGTACACCTTGCGAGATAGTAGGAGAGTACTCCACTGCAAAATGTTGAACTTTTTAATTTTAAACGTTTAAACTTTTGAATTAGAATCTCGCTTACTCTTTACTCAGCAGCTACTGGTTCAACCGAAATAGTGCTGCGGTCGAGGCGTCCCTTCTTGAAAGTGACAATACCGTCGATGAGAGCATAAAGAGTGTGGTCGCTACCCATACCAACATTCTTGCCTGGGTAGTGCTGAGTACCACGCTGGCGAACGATGATGTTGCCTGCCTTTGCATACTGACCTCCGAAGAGCTTCACTCCGAGTCGCTTGCTATGTGACTCACGGCCGTTCTTTGAACTACCTACACCTTTTTTATGTGCCATTTCTTAGTTCCTTTCTTTTTTTCGTTGGTTAAGCAATAACTTGTTTGATTGTGAGCTCAGTGAACTGCTGACGGTGACCGTTGAACTTGCGGTAACCCTTTCTTCTGCGCTTGTGGAACACGAATACCTTGTCGCCCTTCACGAGTGGACAAACGACTTCGGCAACTACCTTTGCACCATCAACTGTAGGTGCGCCTACTGTAACTGAGCCATTGTTGTCAACCAACAAGACCTTCTCAAATTCAACAGTCTGCTGAGCCTCTGCATCCTTGATGTGATGCACGAAAAGCTTCTTGCCTTCCTCAGCCTTGAACTGCTGACCGTTAATTTCTACGATTACGTACATTTTTTGTTTTTAAATATTTAAACGGGTTTGACCGCGAGGCGAAGCCAGCTCGTGGCTCTCTTTTTCCAAGCCTCCTCGGCATAATTATTTCTTATTTCGATTGCTCATTATGGCGCATAAAAATATGTCCATACGTGTGCGTATGAGCTAAATCGGATGCAAAATTACAACTTTTCCTCGGATTGGCAAAATCTATCCCAAACTTTTTTCGTTGAATATCATAAATTTAGAAACTTTCCCAATCGTTTTCCCCAGCCTCGCAATTCCAGCTTCCATAATTCGCAAGTTGAAAAAAGAAAAAGGCCGCAAACCCCGAGAGCCTGCAGCCTTGTATTTCAGAACGAAAGGATGATTTTACTTCTTTCTGTAGTTGTAAGTACCGATGGTAACAGTTTGATTGTTGTATTCAGCCGTGAAAGTGTAAGTGTAGTTAGCACTCCAAGTCTTCTGCTGAAGTTCGTAGTCAACAAGAGCAGCGTAAGCCTTCCAGTAAGCGATGCGAGTAGGGACGCGGTTGAGAGCATAGTCCTCATCGAAGCTTTCCTTGATACCTCTGTTCTTGAATGCATTCGAAATGGTGTTAGCTTCTGACTGCGAACCACTTGTCGAACCACCAAGGAAGCTATACTTGATTTCCACCTTTTGTTCGTCGGTTCCAGATGTAGGAGCAAAAACAAATTTCTTGATTTCAGTTGTTCTACCATTATAAGTGACAGCGAGAGTTGCTGTATAAGTGCCAGTCCAAGTTCTCTGAAGCAATTCTGCATTCGATACGTCAGCATATACTCCCCAGTACTTGATTCTTTCTGCAATTTCCTCAGGATTTTTCTTCTCAGACCAGCTTTCCTTGATGCCCTGCTTCTTGAACTGATCGAAAATGGCGTTCATTTCGCTCTGGGTGAAATCGTTGCTGCCAACCTTGAGAGTGTACTGCATTTCAACGCTGTTGTCATCATCGTCACTGCTGCAAGAAGAGAATGTTAATGCGGTGAGACCTGAAATAGCAAGGACTGCCAAGAGTCCAAAGATTTTCTTAAGATTTTTCATTTTGCTTGTTTTTTATTGGTTGTGTATAAAATGTATTTTCACATAAGTGCATAAATCGTTGCAAAAATACATAAAAATAGTTTTATCACAAAATTTTATGAACTTTTCTTTCATCATCCATCGTTCTTGCTCCTCTTTTTAACCCATTTCAAAATGTCTTTTATGGGTCAGAGCCAAGGCTTGTTTGGGGCCCCATCATATCAACACTTCTTCGCCAAAAGAAAAACGGGCGCCCGTTTTGGAAAGAACGAACCCTCGTTTTTGTGAAAACGGGCGCCCGTTTTATTTGTAAATCCCCATAGTTGCGAAAGTGAGTCCCCAATCGCGCTTGAGTGATTCCCCATTGTTGTGAAAGTACGTCCCCATAGTTGTATGAGTGAATCCCCAATAGAGATTTGGTGATGACAAACAAAAGAGGTTGCACTGCCTGAGCAATGCAACCTCATAGAGTAATATCTAATGAATCCCGAATCGGGGTTCGTTCAGATGCTGATGTATCGCAAAAATGGATTTGCGGGATTACTTCAAAGAGTATGCGAATGGATCCTTCTCGTCACCAGTCTCTTCTACGTTGAGCTTGTCTTCGCGGAGCAACCAACCAAGTCCGAGGTTGAAATCCTTTTCAGCGAGTTTTGTAGTCTTCTTAATCTGCTTGTAAGTCAAGCTTGCATTTGCTTCTGCGATAGCATTCCAGATAAGACCTGCAATGTTACCTGCCTTTTCCTGCAACATAATCTTTAAATTTTTTTATAGATGTTAAACTTTCCTCTTTTTATATGAGGCTTACCTTAAAAATTTCGGGTGCAAAGTTACATATTTTATAAATATGTGCAAAACAAAACGAACAAAATCGCTGTGTTCGCACACAATTATAACATCTTTTAACAAATAAAGACGCAAAACAACTGCTTTTGAGGGCTAAATGGCTTGTGCCCGTACACAAAGAGCTATTTTTATACGAAGGCAGGGTGGTGCTGTTAGTCCATGATTCCAAGTCCGGCACGGATATACATTTGCATCATGGCAATGGCACGGTCGTTGTTTCCACCATTTGGAATGATGATGTCGGCAAATTGCTTGGTTGGTTCTATGAACTCGTCGTGCATGGGTTTCAGTACGTTGCGATATTTGCTGATGAGCATGTCGAGTGGATGTCCTCGCTCGGCAATGTCGCGTTGGATGACACGAAGCAGGCGTTCGTCTTCTCCTGCGGCAACAAATATTTTCAGGTCCATCAAGTCGCGCAGGCGCTTGTCGTAGAGTGCCATGATGCCTTCCACGATGATTACATCCTTTGGCTCTACGTGTACTGTTTCTTCCAGACGAGTGCAGGTGATATAGGAATAAGTGGGTTGCTCAATGGAATGTCCGTTGCGCAGTTCCTCGATTTGCTTAGCCAATAATGGCCACTCAAAAGCGTCTGGATGGTCGAAGTTTGTCTGTTTTCTCACTTCCAGCGGGAGGTTCGATTGGTCGTTGTAGTATGAATCTTGTGGGATGACAGCAACGCTATTATCGGGTAGCGACTCAATGATTTTTCTCACGACGGTGGTTTTTCCCGACCCGGTTCCGCCTCCAATTCCAATAATCAGCATAATGTTTTTTGGTTTTAGATGATTTCTTTTGGTTTTTATTTGTTTAGCATACAAAATTAAGGCAAAACTTTCGGATTCGCAAGAAAAAGCGTAACTTTGTCGCTCTATATTAAATATAATAAGGTATAATTGTATTGTTTCATCTTCAAAGAAGGGTCAATGAAAAGAATTATTGCAGCATATTGGATATTGCCGCTTTTTGTGTTGAAAGTCATGGCGCAGGGAGAAGCATCGGATTTCTTGAAACAGCTTCAGTCGGTGGCTGATGTTTCGGAAATCAAGTCCTTGCAAAGCGATTTCTTCAAGGAGAAGTATGTGATGAAGATTGAGCAGGACCTGGATGGGCAGGATGCCTCGAAAGGGAAGTTCAAGCAGCGCATCATTGTGGGACTGAGGGGATTGGACCGTCCGACAGTCATCGTGACGGAAGGCTATTTTGCACATTATGCGTTGAGCCCTTCTTATAAGGAGGAACTTTGTCAGCTGTTCGATGCCAATGTAGTGGTGTGTGAGTATCGCTATTTTGCTGAGTCGGTTCCATCAGTGAGTGGCTTCCCGAACGACCCCCATTCGTGGGATTATCTGACGGTTGACAATTCCCTGAGCGACATCCACCATGTGCGTCAGGCGATGGGACAGATTTTCAAGGGCAAGTGGATTAGTACGGGCATCAGCAAGGGTGGACAGACTACGATGTTCTATCGTGCTACTTATCCTGATGATGTGGATGTGAGTGTCAGCTATGTGGCTCCTTTGAATAAATCAGTGGAAGATGGCAGGCATGAGCCTTTCCTTGCCAAGAAGGTAGGAACGAAGGACGAGCGAGAGGACGTGTTCGATGCTCAGGAGGAATTGATGGAGCGCAAGCAGCGCTTGATGCCTCGCTTTGAGCAGTATGTGAAAGACAAGAACTATCACTACAGCGTGAGTGCGGCTGATGTCTATGACTATTGTGTGATGGAATATCCGTTTGCGCTTTGGCAGTGGGGAACACCTACGACTACCATTCCCGACGATGATGCATCGGATGATGTCTGGTTCAATTATCTCACTAATGTGTCAAGTCCTGACTATTTCTCAAGTCCAAGCGATTTCACTCCGTTCTTCGTTCAGGCAGCTCGCGAATTGGGCTACTACGGTTACTCGCGCAAGGGACTGAAGAAGTGGCAGAGCGTGAAATCGACGAAAGGATATTTATATCGTATTATGTTGCCTGCTGAACTGAGAGATATTAAGTTCGATAAGACTCTCTATAAGCGCACGGTGAAATATCTGGAGGAGAACGACCCGAAGCACATCTTCATCTATGGAGAAAACGACCCGTGGTCGGCAAGTGGTGTGGCAGGTTGGTTGGATTGTTCCAAGAAGCAGAACATGCGGATTTATGTGCAGCCTCGAGGTAGTCATCGCGCCCGTATTGGCAACATGCCGGAGGGGATGAAAGCGGAAATAATGTCACGATTGACAGAATGGCTGAAATGATTTTGGCAGAGTTTGCCTTTTGGCATACGATTTGCTTAAAATGAAATCTCGTTTATTAAAAAGGACAATACTTCGTAACGATAAAAAAATAACTTGGCACATTTTGAAAAGTCCATATTGACCTTGTGTTGTGCTCATCTTTTGGGCTGTTTTCGCCCGTTTCCTCAGTCATGATGCCCGCATCACTCCATCGAAAACGAACAAAAACATCTCCAAAATATGAGTAAACTGTACCAATTTATTTTTTTATCATTACTTATCACAAAAAAAGAGTTAAGGAAAATCATTCAATGAACAGTAACTATTCACAGAAAATAACTCAAATTCTTCAATACAGCAGGGAAGAGGCTATTCGCTTGAATAATGACTACATCGGTCCTGAGCACATCATGCTTGGCATCATTCGTGATGGTGAGAACAAGGTGGTTGATGTGCTTCGCGACAAGTGTCATCTCGACTTACCTGCCATTAAGCAAAGATTGGAATCGCGTTTGCGTAGGGATGTAGATGGTTCTGCATTCAATTATGCCTCGAAGGACATTGCTTTCAATGAAAAGTCTTCGGGCGTGTTGCGACTTTGTATTCTGGAGTCGAGGCTTATGCGCAGCAAGACTGCTGATGTGGAACATCTGTTATTGGCAATTATGAAACAAAAAGATAATCTTCCTGCTTTGATTCTGGAAGACAACGATGTGACTTATAGTGAATTATACGATTCTTTCTCCCAGCCATCACTCGCTGCTCCAAAGGCCAATGTGGGCTTCGACGACGAGGAAGATGAGGAAATGGATGTGCCACCACGCAGTCGTGGAGGACAGGGAGACAATCGTATGCAATCCACTCGCACAGAGAAGAAAGGTAAGGGTACTGACACACCGGCTATCGACCAGTTTGGTTTCGACCTCACCCGTGCTGCACGTGAAGGAAAGCTCGACCCTGTGGTGGGACGTGAAAAGGAAATCGAGCGCGTGGCTCAGATTCTTTCTCGAAGGAAAAAGAACAACCCTGTGCTGATTGGTGAGCCAGGCGTGGGAAAGAGTGCTATCGTGGAAGGATTGGCACAGCGCATCAACGAGCGCAAGGTGTCGAGAACCTTGTTCAACAAGCGTCTCATTACACTCGACATGACAAGTGTTGTGGCTGGTACCAAATATCGTGGACAGTTTGAGGAGCGCATGAAGAGTATCATTGCAGAGCTCAAGGCGAATCCCGACATCATCGTCTTTATCGATGAAATCCACACCTTGGTAGGTGCTGGAAACCAGGCTGGTGCGATGGATGCTGCCAACATGATGAAGCCTGCTCTTTCTCGTGGCGAACTACAATGCATCGGTGCTACCACACTGGATGAGTATCGCAAGTCGATTGAGAAGGATGGTGCGCTGGAACGTCGTTTCCAGAAGATTATTGTGGAACCAACCACGATGGAGGAAACACTTGAAATTCTGCATAATATCAAGGATAGATACGAGGAGCATCATAATGTGTCTTACACGGAAGAAGCTCTTCAGGCTTGTGTGAAACTCACAGAACGTTACGTCACCGACCGTCATTTCCCTGACAAGGCTATAGATGCTTTGGATGAGGCTGGCTCGCGCGTACATATTAATAATGTAACTGTTCCGAAGGAAATCGAAGACAAGGAGAAAGCCATTGCAGAGGCAAATGCCAACAAGGAAAAGGCGGTGAAGAACCAGAACTACGAGTTGGCTGCTAACTACCGTGACCGTGTAGTTCACCTTGAGAATGAGCTGGAGGAGATGCGTGCGCAGTGGGAAGCTTCTCTGGTGGAGAACCGAGAGACGGTCGATGAAGAGAAGGTGGCAGAAACTGTTGCGCTCATGACAGGTATTCCTGTGCAGCGTATGGCTGCAGCTGAAGGAATCCGCATGAAAGGCATGAAGAGCGAACTGAAATCGAAGGTCATCGGTCAAGACCAAGCCATCGACAAGTTGGTGTCAGCCATTCAGCGCAGTAGAGTGGGTTTGAACGACCCAAATCGTCCTATCGGCACTTTCATGTTCTTAGGTCCTACGGGAGTCGGAAAGACCTACCTTGCCAAGAAGTTAGCAGAGCACATGTTTGGCACTTCGGATGCCTTGATTCGTATCGACATGTCGGAATACATGGAGAAGTTCACCGTGAGCCGACTGGTGGGAGCCCCTCCAGGCTACGTTGGTTACGAAGAACGAGGTATGCTCACCGAACGTGTTCGCCGCAAGCCTTATTCCATCGTGCTGTTAGATGAAATTGAGAAGGCGCATCCAGATGTGTTCAATATCCTCTTGCAAGTGATGGACGATGGACGACTGACGGATTCCAACGGACGTACCGTTGATTTCCGTAACACAGTGATTATCATGACTTCCAATGCTGGTACACGTCAGTTGAAGGAATTTGGTCGTGGCGTGGGATTTGCTGCGATGCAGGGAGTGAACGACAAGGAAATGTCGCGCTCTGTGGTTCGCAAGGCACTCGAAAAACTATTTGCGCCTGAGTTCCTTAACCGCATCGACGAAATCATCACGTTCGACCAGCTCGATTTGGATGCTATCATCACCATCATCGACCAGGAAATCAATCCGCTCCAGCAGCGCATTGAGAACCTCGGTTTCCATTTCTCCATCGATGCAGAAACCAAGCGATTCATTGCTGAAAAGGGTTACGACAAGCAGTTTGGTGCACGTCCTCTTCGTCGTGCCATCCAGTCACACCTTGAGGATGGACTTTCCGAACTGATTGTGGAAAACGACATCAAGGAAGGCAGCACCATCGTTGCCAAACTCAACGAGGCAAAGGACAAGGTCATCTTCGAAGTGATGAAGAACGAGTAACGATGATTTGAAATATAATAGAACGTTAGATACAAAGAATATGGGAAAGTGCTCCACCAATTAGTTGATGAAGCACTTTTTGTTTCTGTACTGCAAAAGGAATGATGCGCTTCAAAACCTGTCGCACCAAAACCTATCGCACATGTCATGAATCTGTAGTATAATAATTATTATACACCGCTAAAATATTTTCCTCTTTATTTGCTTATCTCAACAATTAAGTATACCTTTGCCGCCACAAACCCCTAAATTAATTATATTATGAACAACTTCACTAATCTTTACCCCGTAGATCTTACACTACGCAATTCCTTAATTCCTATCGGAGAGACTCTTAAGAACATGACTATGCATTCCTACATAGAACATGATGAACAACGTGCCGAAGCTTACAAACTAGTGAAAGGAATTATAGATGACTATCATCGAGCCTTTATAGATTCTCGTTTGGCAAGTTTTGAGTTTCGCATTGAGAGCCATGGAACTTTGGATTCCATAGAAGAATTCACGACCTTGTATAATATAGAACGTGATGAAAAGCGCGATAAAGAGTTCACTACAGTGAAACAAAATCTTCGGAAAGCCATCTCACAACGGCTAACGAAATGCGATGCTTTTGCAAGAATCAACAAACGAGAACTCATTCGCGAAGACTTACCTTATTTCATTGATTCACTTGATATTTCTGAAGAAGAAAAGGCCGAAAAGAAAAAACTTGTTGAACAATTTGCAAAGTTTGCAACTTATTTCAGCAATTTCCACACCAATCGGGCCAATATGTACGTGGCAGATGAGAAATCCACAAGTATTGCCTATCGCCTCATCAACCAGAACTTGCCCGTGTTTCTGGACAATATGAAAGTCTTTGCTATGCTCAAAGCCTTAGGGTTTGAGGATGCATTGAGCGTAATCTATTCAGACATGAAAGAAAAATTGAACGTTCTGTCGTTGGATGAATTGTTCCAACAAGACTATTACTCAATGCTACTTACACAACGACAAATTACAGTTTACAATGAGGTGATAGGAGGGCGTTCCACAAAAGATGGTGAAAAGATTAAAGGGCTAAATGAGTATATCAATCAACACAATCAAGAACACCCGACAGCACGGATTCCTTTCCTTCGCCCACTATTCAAACAAATACTAAGCGACCGTGTTTCCATGTCCTGGCTTCCAGATTCTTTTATCAACGACGAGGAAATGATTCGTGCCATTAACATTTTCCATCAGAACATACATCCACTTCTATGGGGACCGATGGAAGATGCGGGAGAACCATTGAAAAACATACTCTCCCAGATAGACACCTTTGACACTGAACACATATTCATTATCAACGATTCCGCTCTCACCAATATCTCTCAACGTCTGTTTGGACAATACAACGTGATTACCGATGCACTCCTGTCACGCTTATCACAAGAAATGCCGAGAAAGCGAGGCCGAAAGCCCGAAAGTGATGAAGCCTACAATGAGCGTCTCAGAAAAACCTTCAAAGCCATCAAGAGTTTCAGCATCTCAGAAATCAACGAAAGCTTGAAATCCTACATGGATGAAGGGACTTATATAGACATATCATCCTATTTCCTAGCTATGGATGAACGAAACGATGAATATATACAACAAGCTAATATGTTCATTAGGATTGAAAATGCATACACAGAGGCAAAGCCATTCCTAAATGAATTGCGTGCCAGTAACTCGTCGTATAATCAAGACGATGATGCAATCAAATATATCAAAGTTCTATTGGATGCATACAAGAGTTTGCAACGATTCATCAATCCACTCGTCGGTTCTGGCGAAGAGAGTAGCAAGGATGATATGTTCTATGGAGAATTCATGCCCATTGTAGAAGAATTGAAAAATCTTACACCTCTTTATAATAAAGTGAGAAACTGGCTGACCCGCAAACCCTATTCTGATGAGAAGTTCAAAGTAAACTTCGACAATAGTTCTTTCTTGAGTGGCTGGCCACAAGACTACGAGACCAAGGGTGGATATATTGTCGAGCACAATGGCCTATATTACTTGTTCATTAATGAAGTAAAACTCGATGAGGCTCAGGTGAAATTTCTATGTGACCATCCCGATGCAGACAACGCCACGCGCATCCTTCTTGATTTCCAGAAACCAGACAACAAAAATATTCCACGCCTCTTCATCCGCTCCAAAGGAGAGAATTTCGCACCTGCCGTTGAGAAATACGCCTTGCCTATTGCCTCCGTCCTCGATATTTATGATCAAGGCAAATTCAAGACAGAATACAGAAGCGTCAATCCCGATGATTACTACAGGTCACTCCACAAACTAATTGATTATTTCAAGTTGGGATTCACGCGCCATGAGTCGTATTTTCATCTGTTTCTTTTTCGACGGCTCTGGCGACATGAGTGCGGACAATACCAACTACCAGAAAATCCGACCCCTCACATTGGAACTTTAGACCTACAACAAGGATTTCTCCACTCGAAGCAAAGGAAAGGGAACCCCGAACCTTCACACCCTCTATTGGCGTATGCTTTTCGACGAAAGGAATACCAAAGACCTTGTCTATAAGCTGAACGGACAGGCAGAAATCTTTTTCAGACGCGCTAGTATTAAGCCAGAAAATCAAGTCATCCATCAAGCAAACCAACCTATTGAAAACAAGAATCCACTACGCAAAGCGATAAAGCCTAACAGCACATTCTCTTATAAGATAACCAAGAATCGTCGCTTCACCCTTGACCACTTTGAGTTTCACGCACCGATTACCATGAACTTCAAGGCACCAGGCATCACCAACATCAATCCTTTGGTGATAGACAAGATTCGTAAGTCAGAAATCACCCATGTCATTGGTATCGACCGTGGAGAGCGACATCTATTATACCTCTCTCTTATTGATTTGAAGGGGAATATTATTAAGCAAATGACCCTCAACACCATAACGGACAAATGGGCAGGTGGGGAAATAGCCACCGACTATCAGGCACTACTTGACCAGAAAGAAGGTGACCGTCTGGAAGCACGTCGGAACTGGAAAACTATAGAGAACATCAAGGAGTTGAAAGAAGGATATTTGAGTCAGGCCATACACCTCATCGCTCAACTCATAGTCGAGAATAAAGCCATTCTTGTGCTCGAAGACCTTAACACCCATTTCATGCACGGACGACAGAAAGTGGAGAAACAGGTGTATCAACAGTTCGAGAAACAGCTCATCACCAAGCTCAATTATTACGTAGATAAAAAGAAAGATGCTGATACCGCAGGCGGGTTACTTCATGCCCTACAACTGACCAACAAATTTGAGAGTTTTGAAAAGTTGGGCAAACAAAGTGGATTCCTGTTTTATGTTCCTGCATGGAATACCAGCAAGATTGATCCTGTTACAGGTTTTGTAAATTTGCTTAACCTCCACTATGAGACACGCGAGAAGGCGAGCCTGTTCTTCAGCAAGTTTAAATGTATCTCATTCAATACTGAAAAGAATTGGTTTGAGTTTGTTATGGACTATAACGAGTTCACTAAGAAGGCTGATGGAACGCGGACAAATTGGACGCTCTGCACTTTCGGTGAACGTATAGAGACTTTCCGAAATCCTCAGGCTAACCTTCAATGGGATAACAGGACTATCAATTTGACTCAAGCTTTCAATGATTTGTTTCAGGATTATGGCATTGACATCTATGGAAATTTGAAAAATCAAATCTGCTCCCAACAGAAAGCGAAATTTTTTGAGCAGCTGCTTCATCTGATGAAACTCATGTTACAAATGCGGAACAGCAAGAAGAATTCCACCTCAGCAGAAGATGATTACATTCTTTCGCCTGTAGCTGATGACAACGGTGTCTTCTATGACAGCCGTTCCTGTAGTGAATCTCTTCCACGGGATGCCGACGCCAATGGAGCATACAACATTGCGAGGAAGGGCCTATGGATAATAAAAAAAATACAAGCATCGTCAGCAGACGAACGCCTTAACCTCACCATCACAAACAAGGAATGGCTGAACTTCGTCCAAACCAAACAATACCTCAATGATTGATGGAAGAAGATTATATCTCTATATCCACCCTCAATGACTTTATCTTTTGTCCGTATTCCATATACCTTCACAATGTATATGAGAATACGGACGAGAGTATCTTCCATGCCACACCTCAGACGCAAGGGCGCATAGCTCACGAAACTGTCGATGAGAAGAAAAGCAGCACCAGAAAGGATGTTCTGCAAGCACTCCCTGTTTACTCTGAGAAATACGGATTGATGGGAAAGATAGACGTTTATAGGGCAAAAGATAAGTACCTCGTTGAACGGAAATACCAGCTACGGCAAATTTATCAAGGACAAATCTATCAGCTATGGGCACAGATGTTCTGTTTGCAAGAAATGGGTTACGAAGTGGAGCACATCGCCTTCTATGAGGTTTCCACTAAACGGACAATTCCTGTTAATTTGCCCACCTACGAGGACAAGCAGCGCTTTGAGCAATTCCTACGTTCATTCAGAGACTACACCCTAATGCAACCATTCCAACCCAATCTGAACAAATGTCGCCACTGTATATATTGCAACCTATGCGACAAAACAACAGAAGACAATGTTTACCAGTAAAGATGTACAATTCAGAACAATCTTTGTTATCAATTGCATCAAGGAGCGAAACCTTCGAGTAAGCAATGGTGAGCTTCTTCTTGAAGAAGCAGAAGAGAAGAAAACACTCACGAAGATGCCATTTCAGAAAATTTTAGCTCTGTTCGTCATCGGTCATATTTCTGTGACTACGCCTTTAATAGAAAAATGCAAGAAGTTCAACGTGGCATTAATTGTCGTCAAGCCGAACCTACGCCCTGTGTTCTACTGGGCTGATAGCGCCGAAGCCAACTTCCTCCTACGGAAAAAGCAATATCTATTGGAAAAGACAGACCTCAATATTGCCAAAGCGTTGCTGTCCAACAAGATTCAGAGCCAAATCACGCTACTAAATAATACCAGAAGGAAAGACGAACTCACTCAACGAACAATACAGATTTGCACAGAATGTTTGCAAAGAGTACCCAACGAAAGAGAATATCAAGCTTTGATGGGATATGAAGGCTATGCTTCCAAAGCGTTCTTCGCTGCTTACTTTCAAGACTTGCACTGGAAAGCACGATGCCCGCGTGCCAAATGCGATGCTATCAATGTCACCCTTGACATAGGTTATACAATCCTGTTCAACTTCATAGAGTGTTTCTTGCGTATGTATGGCTTCGACCTCTATGTCGGAGTTTTTCATCGTCTGTGGTTTAAACGCAAATCACTCGTCTGTGATGTGATGGAACCTTTCAGATGCATCATTGACCGTGCTGTACGAACCGCTTATCATCGCAAGCAATTCTCTGTAAAGGATTTCACCATAGAGAAGGGGGAATACCGACTCAAAAGGGAACTTTCACAGTATTATTATAAAGTCTTTGTGGAAGCACTTATGTCATATAAGATGGATATATTTCTTTTTATACAATCATACTACCGCGCTTTTATGCGCAATGCACCAACTCAAGCCTACCCACAATTTTCACTTTCATCATGATTATCGTTAGCTATGACATCAAAGAGGACAAAGTCCGCAGCAAGTTTGCCAAGTTGCTGGAGAAGAACGGCGCTATCCGCCTTCAGTACTCTGTTTATGAGTTCAACAACACAAAGCGCATTTCGGATACACTGCTCCTGAAGATTGAGCAATTCGCTAAAGCTTTCACTGGAGCCGATAGTGTTATGATTCTCGAAGGTAATGCCTTCAAAATGAGGAAATATGGCAATGCCATCCATCGTGACCAAGATGTGGTGTTTTTCTAAGTCACGCTATTCTTAAAATTTACTTGGACGATTTCATAAGATGCTCACCATAAAGTCATAAGAATTTAGGCAGGCTATAACTCCTCAATAATTTCTACTATTGTAGATAACACGTAACCGGCTTGCCGCTTTCACGGCTATAACTCCTCAATAATTTCTACTATTGTAGATAAGAATCGCCAGCCAACGATGCCAGCGGGGGCTATAACTCCTCAATAATTTCTACTATTGTAGATGAGTGCATCCTTTTCGTGCGACTTCTTTGGCTATAACTCCTCAATAATTTCTACTATTGTAGATATGACTGATGCCTCGCGGAAGTAACTTGGCTATAACTCCTCAATAATTTCTACTATTGTAGATAGTGATAATTTTTGGTGCAAACGCACGTTGGCTATAACTCCTCAATAATTTCTACTATTGTAGATTCAGTTCTCTCTCCTGAAGAGTTACGTCGGCTATAACTCCTCAATAATTTCTACTATTGTAGATTAAGTATGCAGCAGGAATCACCGCAGAAGGCTATAACTCCTCAATAATTTCTACTATTGTAGATCAGTACACGTGGCAGGCGGTTGCCTTCCGGCTATAACTCCTCAATAATTTCTACTATTGTAGATTTTCAGATGCTGCCTATACGAATTATGGCTATAACTCCTCAATAATTTCTACTATTGTAGATCTATTCGTAGCTCCTCACGAAGATTTTTGGCTATAACTCCTCAATAATTTCTACTATCGTAGATAACTTATCGCCAAGATACATCTCTCGATGGCTATAACTCCTCAATAATTTCTACTATCGTAGATGCGGTGTATGCATTTGTTTTGCATGTTGAGCTATAAACCTAACAAAATATTTAATGCGCTTGATGTGTCACCGTGGTGTGAGTTCATTCGGTGGGCTCTAATTAGACACAAAGACATTTTTAGCGGACAACAATATAAGTTAATACATGCTTATGGCAAGTATCACTTGGCGATGCTTCACAGGGGTTGTTCTTAAGTGAAGAGAATACTTCCGATTAATGGGCTGGGCAGACAATCTCAACCCCACAATGTCATCAGCTTAGTTTCCAAGAATGACGTTGACGAGTGCCACCACATCTGATATGTTGATGTTTTTGTCATCGTTCATGTCGCCATATTTCGGTACGTTTGTGAGAGAGTTGTCACCGAGGATGTAGTTTACCATCAGAACGACATCTGAAATGTCAACTTTGCCGTCGAGATTGACATCGCCTTTCAGTCCAGAGAGTTCGATGTTGGAGATTGTGTAGCTGTTGCTGGTAGCATTGCTATCGAATGTCACATTATTCTGCTGAAAAAAAGCATTTTTGAACTTGAAAGTGAAAAAAAAGTCGTAACTTTGTAATTTCTTTCGATAACCCCTAACAACTTAGTTTAACTATACGATGAGTAAAATTCTAAAAGGAACACTGATAGGCGTTGTAGCCGTTGGATTGATAGCTGCTGGAGCTGTATATTATGCCATAGGACCATGCTTGACAAATGAGCAGGAGGAATTTGTTTATGTGGATGCAGACGATAATCTCGATTCCGTGATGAACAAAGTAGAGGCCGTTGCACACCCCAAGACGATGATGGGATTCAAGGCTTTGGCTTCCCACGGAAAGTATGGTGACAGAATCCGAACTGGACGCTACACTATAGAACCCAAGATGACGATGCTGCAGCTGTTCCGCAACTTGCGCAACCATCAGCAGGATCCTATCAAGTTGGTAGTACCAGCAACACGCACCCTTGCTGACTTGGCAGGTCGTGTGACAGAGAAACTGATGATTGACTCCTTGTCGTTGGCGCAGACGATTGCTGATTCTGCCGTATGTGCTCAATATGGACTAACCCTTCAGACTATGCCATCACTATTCATTCCCAATACCTATCAGGTGTTCTGGGATGTGTCTGTTGATGAATTATTGGCACGTATGAAGAAGGAGCACGATAGTTTCTGGAATTCCGACCGCTTGGCAAAAGCTAAGGCACATGGCCTTGACCCTCAACAAGTTGCTACCTTGGCGAGCATTGTTGATTCCGAGAGTGCCTACGACCCTGAAAAGCCACGTATTGCGGGACTCTACTTGAACCGTCTCAAGATGGGAATGCCATTGCAGAGCGACCCCACTGTCATCTTTGCCGTGGGAGACTTCACCATCCGCCGAGTACTCAATGTGCACCTCAACACCGACTCTCCTTACAACACCTATAAGAACATCGGTCTTCCTCCCGGCCCTATCCGCATACCATCCATTGCAGGTTTGGAGGCCGTGCTCAATGCAGAGCAGCATGGCTATCTTTACATGTGCGCCAAGGAGGATTTTTCGGGCTCTCATAATTTTGCCACCACCTTTGCGCAGCATGCACAGAATGCTCGCAGATACACACAGGCACTGAATCAACGAGGAATCATGAAATGATGTTCTCACTTCTGAATTAATTGAACGAAAAAGATGGACCTCTCAGAACTCATCAGCGACAAAAGCAAATTGAATCACAGCACATTGGCAGAACTGAGTCAGTTGGTGGAAAAATATCCCTACCATCAAACGGCTCGTTTGCTCTATGTTGCCAACTTATTTGCTGTCCGTGGCAAATCCTTTGGCGAAGAACTTCGCAAGGCAAGTGTCCTCGTGCCCGACCGTGTGGCACTCTTCCAAATGTTCGAGGGAATGCACTACGAAGAAGAACGGCAGTACGAAAACGAGTCTGTCGAAAACACCATCGTTACCGAAGGCGACGACCGTACTGTAAACCTTATCGATAGTTTCCTTCAGTCGCAAATTCCTACCAACGAATCGTCCGACGGTCAAGATGCACAGCCACACGATGTGCCAACGATTGCTGAGGTGACTTCCGATTATGCCACCTTCCTTGAAATGCAAGATGTTCAGGCTCTCCAAACCGAGGAGGCACCCACCTTGCAGGGAGCGGAACTTATCGACAACTTCATTCGTGAAACAAGCGGAAAGCAACGCTACGAAATGCCTAACATCGACAGCACTGACGAACTCAGCATACTGGGGAGCGACACGAAAGACGCACCTGACGATGACTTATACAACGAGAAAATCGTTAATATCCTCATCAAACAAGGCCGATATGAACAGGCATTAGAAATATTAAACAAGATTTGTTTGAATAATCCAGAAAAAAATACTACCTTTGCAACTCAAATGCGGCTTCTTGAAGTCGTTGTTGGGCGAAATGCTCAAGAAAAGCATTGATAATCAGAAATTCTAAAGCTTTAAAAAATGTATACATTAATTATTGTACTTATTCTTTTGGCATCAGTATTGATGGTCGGAATCGTTCTCATACAGGAGAGCAAAGGCGGTGGCTTGGCATCAGGTTTCTCCGCATCAAATCAGATTATGGGCGTTCGTAAGACAACGGACTTTCTTGAGAAAGCTACTTGGGGACTCGCTATTGCAATGGTTGTGTTGAGCGTTGTTTCTTCTGCTTTCATCACCAAGACAACAGTTGAAGAGAATCCTCTCATTGAGCAGAGTGCACCTGCACAGACTGATGCTCAGAACGTTCCTTCTTTCCCTGCTTCCGGCGCAGCTGAAAATCCTGCTGAAACACCAGCAAAATAAAACGAAAAAGAGATTTCTTCTCTCCCCACTGCGAAACATTTTATATTTAATATACACAAAAAACTGCCAACGCTATCTGCGCTGGCAGTTTTTTTAGTCAGGCCCCCTCTGACTCCCCATCGGGGGAGTTGAAGGGGCTTGAGAATTTATTCTTCCAAGCCGATGTAGAACAGGTTGCAGGAATCTGCCTTCGTCAGTTCGTGTGCTCCATCAGGAAGGGAAATCGTGATAGGCGTTCCAACGCTTCCTGAATATTTCGTTCCATCCACCTTGATGCTGATTTTTGAATCGTTAGGACCGAAGTAGAGCTTGAGAGTGAAGTCTTTACTGGTTTCGAACTTGACACTGGTGGAGGTCTCCATCTTGAGGCATGTGTCGTATGTGACACCGTTCACTGTGACAGAACCCTTCGAGTTGGAGCCACTGCCGGTGACGTCGAAGGCAGCATTGGATGGATTACCGCTCTTGTCGAATACACAATAAGTAGGGGCGGAAATCACACCCTCAACGCTTGGATTATCGGGATTGTCTGGGTTGTCAGGATTATCTGGATTTTCACCACCTCCACCGATTTCGTCTTGTCCGAAGATGCCGACGAGAGAAGACTTGTAAGAATCGATTTTCTGTGCCAATTCTGGAATCACTTCGTAGTTTGTGTCTTCCGACTTGCTGAAGGTGAAAGAGAAATCGCCGTGGTTGAGACGTCCTGCACCATAGTAGCTTGTCACTTGCGATGGCACATCGAGGGCAGCATCAGGTGTGTATTCGTACATGACAGATGCATTGGTGTCGAAATTGTCGTAGTGATAGCCACCAACGAGCGATACGACATTGGCAGGTACCTGCTCATCGCGAGTGGAAGCCAGATAGAAGTCGAAGCTCTTATTGTTGGAAGCGTAGGTGATAGGAGTGTAGTTGCTGCTGGAGCCTTTCTCCGTGAAAAGACTACCGTACTCCTTAATCATACCGCCATCTTCACCCGAGAAAGTACCACTGCCCTTGGCATCTGTGCCTTGGAGAGAAATCATGATTGGATCTTTCGTAGCACGGAAGTAGTTGTTTTCGGAGAACACACTGGAACCCATCGTGGCTCCGATTCCATATTTCGAGCAACCATCGTAGTAGTTGTTCCAAATGTGAACACTCATGGAGCGAACGCGGGCATGGCGCGAATCGCTGTGGTCGAACCAGTTATGGTGATAAGTGATGTAGTTTGGACCGCTTTCGTCCTTCATGCCGCACAGGGACGATTTTCCTGTGTCCCAGAAGTGGCAGTTGTCGATGGTGACCAATTTGGAATTAGACTTCACATCGATAGAGCCGTCGCCCTTTGCATGGTCGCCACTGCCTTGCTTTCCATAGAACACATCGATGTGGTGAATCCAAATGTTTGAGTTATCGGTGTCGAGTGAGATGCCATCGTCCATGCAGCGCATGATACCCAAGTTGCGAAATTCCACGCTCTTGCAGTTTCGTACCAAGAAACCGAATCCCTTGATGGTTGCATCCTCGCCGATTCCCTCAATTGTAATGTTCAATTCGCTGTCAGCTTTTCTTCCTTTCACCTGAATGCCTTCCGCAGAACTTTCGAATGGGTCGGTGTCGCCATTGTTGATAGTACCAATGATACGAACTGCGAGCGGAACTGTCACGTTGCCTTTCTCATAAGCAGCGAGGATAGCTTGAATGCCTTTGAAGGTACCGCTGTTGAGCTTGGCAGTCACAGTTTTGGCATTGGCTTTTGTGACATACACCACCACGGCGTTCTGCTTGAGCGAACCATCGTCGTTGTAGGCTCCTACGCCCGAATAATTCTTGTGGGCAAAGCCTATGCGCTGGTAGTTCTTCACGACGATAGCTGTTGCCTCGTTAGCTTGTGCTGTGAGTTCTTTGTTATCTACGACAGGCACAACTTTCAAGGCATAGTTGGTGGCTGCTACCAGTCCGACAGCATCTGCGCGTCCATAGGTGCCGTAGTTTCTGACGAGCTCTGCATCCAACTTCGTCCAGTCGGTATAGCTTCCACCTTTTATATATACAGCATAGTTGCTCACACCTTCCTGCACCTGCCATTCCACGTAGGCAGATTCCAACCAACCCTTCGCCTTGTTGATAAATACCTTGCCTTCAGCATTGGTGAATTCTGCATCCTCGCCCTGTTCCGATTTCTTGGCAAAGGAGATGTGGCTGACACTACCCTTGTAGAAGTCGTTGACGCTGGCATTGAAAGGTTTCACAGTGACGTTTTCACCTTCGATGTCGATGCTTTGAAGCGCAGTGGTGTTGTAATATTTCACGTCGCCGTTCTTCAGAGAAAGATATGCTTGGTTCACACCTAAATTCATAGGAACAGCATTGACGCTAACATCCGTGTCAGGGTCTTCTGGGGTATCACCGCCTCCATCTTCACTCACTGCGATGCTATAAACGTAGAGCCCACCCGAGGAGGTGAGGGTAATGTCGCCATCCTCTGTGACAGTTCCCACATCGGTCACTTGCTCAAGGGATGTTTCGTTGAACGAACCCGATACAGGGGTGATGTTCTGCACGTTGATGCCACGAGCCGTTGAACTGCTCGATGATTTGCACACCACGGTGACGGTCTGTCCTGCTTTCAGGTTGGCGATGCGAACATCCACTTTTCCGTTCAGGTTCAGACAGCCTTTTTTCCCGTCGATGCGAACCACGCCATCGGCTTGTGTTTTGCCTGATGCAATGGCGGGCGCAGTGAAGTAGAGTCCCTGCGTGAAGCTCCATGTGCTACTGTTGGCAGTGAGCTGCTCGTTGTTCAGAGCTTGCTGATAGCTGTAGCGATTGTTGGTTTCATCCAAGTACCAGAGCGTGTTGTCGTTCGCCAACTGTGCGAAGGCATCGCTACTTCCTACTTGTGCGAAATCCCAAGTTTGTGCCTGTGCACTGAGTGCCACAAGCGACAGTAATGCCATGAGTATATGATTCCGTTTCATGATGGCTCTATCTATTTGGTTTTCTGAAATTTAACATATTGAGAGCCTGCCTTCAGGATGTATGTTCCCGCAGGGAGTTGCGATACTTGAAGCGTGGTTGTTCCGCCAGTGCTTTGGGCAGACATCATGTGCTGTCCGTTTGCGTTGAAGATAGTGAGATGCGTTCCTTCCTGCAAATTTCCGATGGTGAGTTGTACATTCACAACTCCGTGGAAGATGAACGCATTGCTCTGAAGAGAACTGATGCTTTCAGCGTCCGACGGACTGAAGGCGATAGACACATTGTCCATGTCGGCTGTTTGGGTAAGCCCGTCGCTGAAATGTAGCACCACTTGGTCCTTGTCGAATGTGATTTTTACTACTGTCTTATCTACCGTTTGTCCGTTGATGGTGACCGTCTGCTGGGTTTGAGCCCACGAAGGAGCGGCCAGATAGATGAGAAACAATAGGGAAATGAAGAATCTTTTTTTCATATTGATGGATAGTTAGATAGTGATAGTTTGCACATTACTTTGCAAATTTAACGCAAAATAATGAGATATGATGTCTATCCCATCAATTATTTGTTTCCATGCATTGGAAAACTGTAAAAACGCGAATGGGGATTCACTCTTACAACTATGGGGAATGACTCTTGCAACAATGGGGATTCACGAGAACAACAATGGGGATTCACTGGAGTTTGTCCCCAATAAAATTATTGTGAATCCCCATTGCTGATGTGAAGAAGTATTTCCTCTGGGGAATCGACGATGACGCGAGCACCTAATGATTCCAGAAAACTGCGGTCGCGAAATCCCCAAGACACTGATATGCAAGCGATTCCAGCATTCTTCGCTGTTTCCATATCCACTTCGCTATCACCTATATAGAGACATTCCTGTGGCGTGGAGCCCAATTGCTTCATGGCATGAAGAACCATGTCTGGATGGGGCTTTCGACGGATTTTGGGTTGCTGTTCACCGATGGCAAGGTCGATGAGCGAAGGGAAGAAGGATTGGTGAAGCTCTTGAACAACGGCATTGGGCTTGTTGCTGACGATGGCTGTTTTCAGGCCGAGTGTCTTGCATTGCTGAAGAAGTGGCAGAATGCCAGCGTAGGGTTGCGTTGCATCGAGGCTATGGAGAAGATAGTGCTGGCGAAATGTGGCGAGTACAGCTTCTTCCAATTCGGCAGTGCTGTTAGATGGCAACGACTTGTGAATTAGAACTTTTGCTCCATTGCCAAGGAACTGACGCACTTCCTCCTTGCTTCGAAGAGGCAGAGAAAAAGAGGCAAGCGCATGATTTACGCTTGCCCATAAGTCGTCGAGGGTGTCGAGTAGGGTACCATCGAGGTCGAAAATAAGAGCCAAACTACGTCCTAACTCAGACCCTCCCCCTTGCCCCTCCCTTTGAGGGAGGGGTGTGGACACTCTGCTCGCTGAATTATCTAATGAATTATCTATGATGTCACCATTCATTTGGCTATAATTGCTTGACTATCTACTCCTCGCCCTCACAGGGAGGGGTAGGGGGAGGGTCCCTTATTTTTTCACTTTCAGCGGTGGACAGGGATGATGGTGCCATCCTTGGCGAAGGTGAGTTTGTCGATGCAGACTTCACGATGGGTACCAGGACTCATGGAACGCTCGATGTAGTTTTTGTTGATGCGGTGATAAACGATGTACCACTCGTCTTTGCCAGGAATCTGAAGGATGGAGTTGTGGGCAGTGCCGTAGATTTTGTTTTCAGGCACTTGCTGAAGGATGATTGGCTCCTTAGCCACTTCGATTGGTCCGAGTGGAGATTTAGAGGTGCCGTAGCAAACGTGGTAGTTAGGACTGCCAGTGTCATCTACCGACCAAAGGAAATAGTATGTTCCCTTGCGATAGAATACGTATGGAGCCTCACGATAAGCGTAAGTTTGGAGCGTACCGCCCTTTGGTGTGAGCACTACGGTGGTACCTGGCTTGAGGCTCGTCATGTCGGCATTCAGTTCTGCTCCTGCCATGTAGCCGTTGCCCCAATAGATGTAGTGCTTGCCCGACTTAGGGTCGGTGAATACATCCACATCGATTTGTTGTCCTCCACGCACACCTTCAGGAAGGTCGCTGATGATAGGTTTGCCGAAATCTACAAATGGACCCACAGGATTGTCGGCAATAGCAACACCGATTTCCTTCCGTCTGCCTGCATCGGCACTGAAATAGAAGTAGTATTTGTAAGAACCGTCCTTCTGCTTCACTTCCTCAATAGCTGGCGCCCAAGCATTGCCTCGTGCCCATGCCACTTGGTCGCTCTTCACGTCGAGCATGGTGCCTTCGTCCTTCCAGTTGATGAGGTCGGAGGAGGAGAATACGTTGAACTTATATCCACCCCAGCCAGGATAGCCGTCGGTGGTAGAGTAGATGTAGTATTTCTTGGTTAGGTGGGAATAGAGCACCTCTGGGTCTGCATGGAAACCTGGGAGGATAGGCTGCTTGTAATTGCCATATTCCTTGAGCAGGCGGTCTTTCTCAGCCTGAGTGATAGGGATGATGGTGCCGTGGCGAGGGGTAAACATGCCTTCAGTCTTGGTGTTCTGCACCACTTCGAAAGTCTTGAGGTCGGGGCTCTTGCAGAACTGATAGTGTCCGTTGCCGTAGCAGTCGTACATCACAATCCACGACTTGCCATCAATGGACTGGCATACGCCGACACCTTCAACGGCCTCTTTTGTCTGGTCAACATGTCCGTCGATTTTTATCCATCGACTACCGTTGCGCTGTCCTCTTTCGGCGGTGAGTTGCTTGGCTGTTGCTTGGTAGATGCCTCGACCTGATTCGCTCTTATAGAAAAGGTGGTAGAGCTGGTCGGCAGGATTGAAGACGATGTCACCATCGATGGTGGCTGCACCATTATCGAAGAGGTATTGAGGTTCACCAATGAGGTCGGTGAAGTCGTCGTTCACGTAGGAATAGTAAATGCGGTCGAAGGAGTTAGGGTCGTCGGTGCGGAGTGAGTAGAACACCATATAGCGCTTTGCCTGATTGTCGTAGATGGTTTCAGGAGCCCATACACGAATAACATTGCGCCAAGTCTTTGGGTACTTGGTTGGGAAATGGACGGTGGAGTGTGTCCAATGGATGAGGTCAGTCGATTTCATGAGGACCATACCACGGTTAGAACTCCAACCTAAGCTCGACTTCATGTCGGTGACAACCATATAGAAGGTGTTTCCATCTTCTCCACGCAGGATGTGAGGGTCGCGCACGCATCCCGTAAGGGCAATGGTGTCGCTCTTGATGACGGGTGCCCCATAGTTGAGAGGGGTGTAATTGTATCCGTCGTCGCTGAGTGCATAGCAGATTTGCTCTTGCTCAGGGGCATTACCCGTGAAGTAAGTGAACAGGTAAGCCACCTTTGGCTCTGTGTTCTGAGCCTGAGCGGAAAGGGTAAGTGTAGCTGTCAAAAGGACAGACAATAAGCGATGATGTTTCATATTAGTATAGGTATTAGAATTTTTCGAAAAAAATGAGAGGACTATTTGATGTTGTCGTTCTTGGTTCTGCTCAAGTCGAAGAGATAGTTGAGCTTGACGACGATGGCAGAATTGGCGGAACGAGAGAAAAAGCCCTTCTTCGAGGAATCGTAGGTGTCGGACAATCCGTAATAGTAGCGTCCGTCGAGGATGAAATGCCCAATAACGGAGGAGAACTCCAAGCCTAAGCCAGCGGTGATGCCATATTCGAATGTGTTGTCGATGTCATGGCTGTATTGATAGACCACGTTGTTAGGGCGTTTCGAGATGTCCCATGCCCCAGCGCCTCCCTTCTGTTCGCTGGTGCTGATGGCAATACCTATCTGCGGACCTGCCTCGAACACAAACTTGAAGCCCCTGCGTTCGCGGCCCCAACCCATCTGCATGAGCATGGGCAGCTGGAAGTAGTTGATGTTGTGCTGGTATTCATTGAGAGAACCGTCTTCGATGAGTTCTTTCCAACCCATGTTGGCATAGTTCAGTTCCAGCTGTACGCCGCAGATGGCAGTGAAGTATTTCTCGCAAATGTAGCGAAGAGATACACCTGCTGTTGGTGCATTTTTCCACTTCTGCTTGATGGTTGGCGTGAAATCGATGCGCGACATCGTCATTCCCGCATTCACACCCACCGAGAAGTCGCTGCGTCGTTCTCCCACTTGGGCCGAGGCAGAGATGAAGTGGAGTGTGAAGAGTGATAAGAGAAAAATGTACCTGACTTTACCCATTGATTTACATGGAAATAATCTTCAGACTGATGTTGACGAATCCGTTATCGCCACTTCTCTTTTCAAAGCGCATAGGGTTTTGGAGTGCAGTCACGTTCACACCATCCTGGCGTTCGCAGAATTTGTTGCCAAATTTGCTCAGTCCCGAAATGAAGAAATTGCCCACATCGTAGCCCAGAAGGCCGAAGAGAGGGTATGAGTTGAATTGGTCACGCTTGAACCAATCCTTGAATTTGGCGTTGAAGTTGCTCACATCCGAACTGCGGCTGTTGGTGTAGAACGTAGCGAAGATAGATGCGTTGTATTTGCGCATGTTCTGTTTGTTGTACTCCTTGAAGGTCTGCCACTCTGGGTAGCCGAAGAGCGAGACGTTGTATTGAGTCATGTCGCTCGCAGCGTTGGCGTTGAGGTTGCGAACCAGTTGCTGCAAGTTCTGCTGAGATGACGATGTAGGGATAAAAATCAGTCGTTTGTCGGTTTCAGGTACAATCTTAGAGATGCTCTTCACTTCCGACAGTTCACAACTTTGGAAAGCGTGGCCCTTGTCGCTGAGTGCTCTCTTGAAACCAGCAATGTAGTCTTCCTTATCGCTGCCATCGCAGTTCACGAATACCACTCTGCTATCAGGATAGCGATCCATAAATTGCTGATACACTTTTCCGTAGAGCGATTTTACTGATGTGTTTACTTGGAACGTTGTTGGGGCAGACGAGGTGATAGTCGCATTCGTTGAGAATGGCACTACGTGCGGAATGTTGTGCTGCTTGGCAAAGCGGCTGACAGCAGGGATGTGCTCAATGCGCATTGGTCCCACGATGAGGTTCATGTGAGGCATCATCGGCTGAGTGAGGATGGTGTCGATTCTGCTTGTGAAAGTGCCTTTTTCTTCGTAGGCATAGATGTCAACTGAAACACCTTGCTTCTTCAGGTTTTCAACAGCCAAGAGGAAACCTTCGTAGAAGTCGATAACTTTGATGGCTTCGTTTGACTTGTTCTTCGAACTCAGGTCGAAAGGCAGGATGACTGCCACGTTGAGCTTTGGATATTTCTTGATGGCGTTAGCTTCAGCCTCTTTTCTTGCTTTTTCTTCTGCAGCACGCTGGTCAGCCTGTCGTTTTTCTTCAGCTGCACGTTGCTGAGCCAGTTCCTGTGCAGAATAAGGGATGCAAACATAATTGCCCTTCTTGATTTTTGCCTTCTCAATCTGAGGGTTGGCGTGGTAGAATTCATCCTCGGTGATGCCATATTCCTTGCAGATACTATACACAGTGGTTTTTTTCTCCACTAACAGCATTAACTTGCATCCAGGCTTCTTTCCTGGCTGGGTTTTAGGCAGAACGGGTGTCTGCTTAGCGTCTGAATGAATTGTCTCTGGAGTCGATACGCTTTGCACCTTTCCGCTTTTGCTGGCATTCGGAATGGTAATCACCTGTCCTGTAATGATGTTTTCACCTTCGATAGAAGGGTTGGCCTGCTTAATGGCTTCCACTGTCACACCATAGTTGCGAGCGAGGGAATAGAGTGTTTCTCCGCTTTGCACTTCATGCTTCACGACATTCTGCGCGAAAAGGGAAGTGGATAGTGCGCAGAACAGCATACCGAACAATAATTTTCTTGCTATTTTCATTGTTTTGAAAGATATTTGCACAATTTTTCAACTTGCAAAATTAGTAAAAACTGTGTATATGACAAAAATTAAAAAGACAATCCTTCAATAATTTCTACCTTTTATATACAAATTTGTCGTTCAGAATCGTTATTTTTGCATTGAAATCGTATAATTGACAAATTGTTTGAAATGAAAAGATATTCTTTGCTCATTCTCGCGGCCTTGGGATGCTTTGTTCAACTCATAGCTCAGAGCACAGCACCTACGGTGAGTTTCTACTCTCAAAAAGAACAATCCAACGTTGAGTTGAATGCTGGTGATGAGTCAATCACACAGGCTCCTGTAGATATTACATGTATCGCCAACATTGATGATAATGGTGGGCAGTATCGATATGTGTGTGAATGGAGAATCTATCGTTCCGATGAGGGAGAGGATTCGCCTGTACTCACGCGCTTCGACGAAGAAGTCACTTATACGCTGACACAGGCGGGTGGCTATGGCATCAAGCTCTACACCACCTTTGTGGATGATTCCAAGAACGACACCGTTGAAATCGTGAGCGATGAAATCAAGGTGGTGGTGAACGATGTCTATACGGTAGAATACGAGTCGCTTGTGAAGGTCAGTGGTGTCATTGTCAACCGCTGGGGCAAGAAGATGCACACCTTCACTCTCGAGAATCTCGCAGATGGATGGGATGGCAAGCAAGGAGGTGAGCCTGTGAAGGATGGCGTTTATTTCCTTAATCTTGATGCTGTTGGTAGTGATGGACTGCACTACAGAATCAAGAAAGCCATCAACGTGCTGAAAGGCACAAAGGAAGTGGAAAGTTCTGGTGCAGACGGATAGAACTTAGTTAATAATAAAATAATTAAAGATTAAAGCTTAACGACTCATTCCTCATTCTTAATTCTTTTTGGATGGCCAATATTGAAGTGCTCGGTGCTCGTGTACACAATCTCAAGAATATCAATGTAACAATCCCTCGCAACAGTCTTACCGTTATTACAGGACTGAGCGGCAGTGGCAAATCCAGTTTGGCTTTCGACACTCTTTATGCCGAAGGCCAACGCCGTTATATTGAAACCTTTTCTGCCTATGCTCGTAATTTCCTCGGAGGCATGGAGCGCCCCGACGTGGACAAGATTTCAGGTTTGAGCCCTGTCATCAGTATTGAGCAGAAGACCACCAACAAGAATCCACGTTCCACCGTGGGCACCGTTACCGAAATCTATGATTTCATGCGACTTCTTTTTGCTCGTGCAGGTACGGCATACAGTTATGTGACGGGAGAGAAGATGGTGAAATACACTGAGGACAAGATTCTCGAACTGATTCTCAACGACTACGACGGCAAGGCTATCTACATCCTTGCTCCTGTTGTGAGAAGCAGAAAGGGACACTACCGTGAGCTCTTCGACTCCATGCGTCGGAAGGGCTATCTGAATATCCGTGTGGATGGCGTGATGATGGACATCGTGCCTGATATGAAGGTGGACCGCTACAAGAACCACAACATCGAAGTGGTGGTAGATAAGTTGGCTGTAAATTCCAAGGATACAGACCGCTTGCGCAAGAGTATCGACATTGCTATGAGGTTGGGCGAAGGACTGCTGATGCTGTTGGAACGTGGTTCCGAGAATCCTAAGTTTTATAGTAAGCGGCTGATGTGTCCCACTACGGGCATCAGTTATAACGACCCTGCACCGAACAATTTTTCCTTTAACTCACCCGAAGGCTATTGCCCTCGCTGCAAAGGTTTGGGCTATGTCAGCTTGATTGACGAAGATAAAATCGTTCCCAATCGTAATTTGAGTGTTAGTGAAGGCGGCTTGGCTCCATTGGGTAAGGCCAAGAGTTCGATGATATTCTACGAGATTGAAGCAGTGCTCGAGATGTATGGTTTCAACCTCAAAACACCTATTAAAGACCTTTCTGCCGAGGCTTTGCACGATGTGATTTATGGCTCCGACGAGCGCATCTGCATCAAGGCTTCGAAACTACATACGAGTAGCGATTATTACTGCGACTATGGTGGCATCGCCAAGTTCATCCATCAGTTGGGCGAGGAAGAGAACTCCGCACAGGCACAGCGTTGGGCAGAGTCTTTCGACCGTGTCTGCACATGTCCAGATTGCCAGGGAGCTCGTCTCCGCCAGGAGTCTCTTTGCTATAAGATTGGAGACCGCAACATATACCAGTTGTCGAAGATGGACTTGGGCGAACTCTACGAATGGAGTTTGCATATCACCGAGCAGCTTTCCGAACGTGAAGCATCCATTGCAGGAGAGATTCTGAAGGAAATCAACAAGCGTCTGAAATTCCTCTTGGATGTGGGACTCGACTATCTCTGCTTGAACCGTCAGACGGCATCCCTCTCTGGTGGAGAGAGCCAGCGCATCCGCTTGGCCACACAGATTGGTTCCCAGTTGGTGAATGTGCTCTATATTCTCGACGAACCGAGCATCGGTCTGCATCAGCGCGACAATGTGCGACTCATCAATTCCCTCAAGGCTTTGCGCGACTTGGGCAACACCGTCATTGTCGTGGAGCATGACAGAGATATGATGATGGCTGCTGACTATATCGTTGATATCGGTCCTCGTGCTGGACGTTACGGAGGCGAGGTAGTGTTCCAAGGCACACCAGCTCAGCTCCTTCAGGCCGATACCATCACAGCTCACTGGCTGAGAGGCGAGGAGCACATGGAGAAAAAGGATAGGGGAAAATGGACTTACGAAAACGACCAAAAGCTGGTGCTCCACGGTTGTGAAGGCAACAACCTGAAGAACTTGGATGTGGCTTTTCCTTTGGGTAAGTTGATTTGTGT
>CADBXS010000042.1 GCA_902798705.1 uncultured Bacteroidales bacterium | reverse complement strand
AATAATGTACAACAAACTTTTTATACCTTTGCAGCACTCAGTCGAAGTGGTATACTTTTAAATTATTATTTGGTATACTTTTACGTTATCATTTACACTCTTGTGAGAGTACGTCTTTCTTCAGCACTTGGTCATCAACGACACAAACGACTCCTTTGCATGGATCTTTAGCCATAATACCTTGGTCAACGGCAGAACGCACCACTTTCTTGAATCGCTGCAGGATGCTCTTTGCTCCTTCGCCGACACTACGAGTCTGGAGATTGTCAGCATACTTTACCATCATTTCATGGGTGATAGCATCGGGTCGGATGAAGTCCTTCAGCAAAGGATAAAACTCGGCAAGAAAGTCCTTGAAACGGTTGAGAGCCATCTGAATCATGCGGATGTCTTTCTTGGTGTAGCTGCTGATGTACGACTGGTAGTAGTCGAGGAAGTTGATGCCTTTGTCTTTCTTTAGTCTATAGCCCTCACGATTGTCTAAGAACTCCTGTTCACGTTCGAAACGTATTTTCTTCGCCAGTTCCAACGTTTCCTTGTTTTGCTGTCGCTGGATAGAGGTACGAGGTGATGCTAACAGATACAATGAGAGACTCTCCTTCTTCCGAATGGACGTGCCATTGTCCCGATTATAGCCCATTTGGTACTCCAAATATAGGCTATATTCCGTACCATTTTTCACTGGTTTTTTCAACAATCGAGGGTTTCCAGCCTCGACGAGATGCTTATTTTTGCCTCTTTCTTCAGCCATTTTGATGATTTTATTTCCTTTGTTTTCCCTTTATTTATCAGTGTTTGCAAAGGTATAAAATCTTTTGAATTTGGGGTGTTAAAAAGGTGTTAATTTTAGCAAAACAAGGGCAAAAAAGGGGTGTTTTTGCAAAAAATGGAAAAAACACAAAACTTCCTAAGTTATTGTTAATCAGCTACTTTATTGCCTTTTTCTTCCTTTGTTAGAGACGGTTACGTTCCGGCTCTGGGTACGAGTTAAGCACCATGTAAGTCGTTGATTTACGAGGTGCTTTCTTTTTTTATGATATGGCTTTTACAATCCAAACTGTACGTAAGTCCAGTCGAAGATGATTTGTCGCTTTGCGACTGGGAAATAAGGAAACCCCTCCAGTTCCCCCAATGGGGAGAGAAGCCTTTCGGATAGCAGCTAAAGTTAAAGCCTAAAAAGGGGACAGAGGAGCAAAGAAATGCTTTTGATGCTGCGCTTTAAGGGATTGTCTGAAGCGCAAGAGGTGATTTACAGAAGCGCTTCTTTGAGTTAACTATATGCGCGAGGGCTCGTTGTCGTTCTATCGAAGGTTCGGCGTAATTCTATCGAAGGCTCGCCAGGAAAATGCCGAAGGCTCGGCATTTTAGTTGAATTGAAGGAATGATTTAGATCTATCAAAGAAAAGGTTCGGTAAAATCAAAGGAGGGTGCCAGTACATTCGAAGTCTTTCAGGTCGTTATTTGCGAAACTTGAATAAAAAACTTCTTTCTTTGCAACAATTCAAGGAAAATGCGTAAATTTGCAATTGTAATCCTATTACAAACAAAGTAAAAAACAATGAAAAGAAAAAGAATTCTATTCTTGGCTTTGGCCGCTTTCATGACATGCTGCATAGGTGCGCTGTTGACTTCATGCAGTGATGATGATAACAACAATAGCAGTAGTAATAATAACAAACCGGCTGAAACGGACACTTATGAGATTGAGGTGGAAGCAGGTATGAAGATGAATGAGAACCAGTTCCAGACGAAAGTTCCTGCTACGACCGACTGCGACCAGGCCGTGATAACGGCACTTCAGGCTATCGACAAGGTGACGGACGTGAAGGCTTTCAAGATGAGTACTTTTAGCTATAAGATAAATGATAGGGTGACGAAGACTGCTTATTTCTTCAACTACAAGCAGGACATCGATCACAACAATCCCAGCAAGGGATGGTTCAAGCAGCAATGTGTCCTCACAGTGGCAGGCAAGGACCGTCCTACGGTGCTTATGACCGAGGGCTATGCGCTGGGTGGTTCCGTACCTGAAAAGAATCTCAACCGTCTGGACAGCCTCGTGGAGACTCCGCTGGTGGAGACGATGAATGCAAACTGTCTGCAAGTGGAGCACCGCTATTTCGGATGGTCGCTTCCTGAGGGATGGACTAACAGGTGGAGCTATCTGTCGGCTAAGCAGCAGTCGGACGACCTCCATGCCATTGTCACTGCTATCAAGGGAAGTGGCATCATCGGCAAGAGCGGTAAATGGCTCTCTGTAGGCTCAAGTAAGGGTGGTGAGACAACGGCTTTCTATGCTTATCACTATCCAAATGAGGTGGATGCCTACGTGCCTTTCGTTGCTCCATTCATGTTCAGCACAATGGACTTAAGACCATTCACCTACATACTGGAGGATGCGCACATTGGCAACAATATGCAGAAGGTGAAAGCTGCTTTCCGTGCATTCTTCAAAAACAGGGAACTGCAAGAGCAAGCGGTTGAGATTCTCAAGAAAGACAAGAAATGGGCTAGCCAGCATTCTGTCGATGATCTTCGCCTAGCACTTATGTTCAGCATGTATAACAATCATTTTTTGAAAATGTCGTACGTTCCTTACACCAAATGGTTGCCTTTGGTTCCAAAGGAAGGTGACAGTGCAGAAAAATTCTACAAATATATCATGGCCGATGCAGCTACGCGCTACGAGGGCGACAGTGAGACGGAATACGACACACGTGTGGATGGCTTCAACGACTTTGAAGGCAACAACAATCCTTTTGGAATTGATACGCTAAATTATTCTGTCAAGGCACGTACTCGTGCTACAACGGCAACAAAAGTACGCTTCAATCCATTCATGGTTCAAAGTGCCAAGGAATTGGGCTACGCACTAAATGACTATTCGTGGATAGTGGATTTGGTAACGCCTGAAAATTTGTCAGCATTGAATAAACCTGATTGTGACCCAAAAACTTATGGAGTGACCCACGATGGTGGAGCTTTCATCCGTCAATTCCTTACTGGCATGAAGCAATCCGATTGCTACATGATCTTCGTTTATGGTGAGCAGGATCCTTGGACAGGTGCATGCATTCCTAACGAGTACTTAGGCAAGAACTCTCAAGTTCTCTCTATTACGGATGGCATCCACAACGACTTCATTTACGACTGGAATGAAACGGAACGTAACGCGCTGTTAAATTGGTTGAAAGCCGTTGGTTTCGACTTTTAAGAAACTACTTTAAGACTGGATGATATGGGAGTTAGGAAACGCATATTGCTCATTGACGACACCCAAGAGATAGCCGATGCGATGCGAGAGGCTTTTACGGCGGATAGCGACGTGGAACTCATCTGCTCGTCGTCGGCTCGCAATCATCTGCGAAAGGTGCTGCATTACGACTACTACATCATCTATATCCATCACGATGGTTTAGTGGCAGACTTGCACAACTTGGTAGATTTCATGACGGGGTTCCTCAATGGCATGAAGCCAGTGTTGCTCGCCATCACTTCTGACGAAGCAACGATGGTTTCCACCATCATTCCTGGTGTAGGGTTCTTGCCTAAGCCTGTCAGTATCGACGTATTGCACAAGCAGGCTCTCAACGCCATTTCCATCCTGTCGGTCAACCGAAGCATCAACGACGTTTCGCACCTCCCCGGCAACTATGCCATCGATATCACGCTTCGCGACAAGATTGAGAAGGGTGAGAAGTTCGTTCTGGTCGAGTTAGACATTGATAAGTTCAAGTCCTACACCGACTATTACGGCCTCAACAAGGCAAACCTGCTGATTGCTTTCCTTGCCAAGATGCTTCGGAAAACAGTTCGGAAATATGGCTCGAAGAAGGACTTCATTGGGCACGTGGGGGGCGACGACTATGTACTCATCCTGAACGACTATGATTACGCTGAGAAAATAGGACATGAGGTCATCCAGCAATTTGAAGAAAACATCCAGTCTTTCTACAATGCTGAAGACAACGAGAAAGGCTACATCGAAGTGCTGAACCGAAAAGGGAAGAAGGAACGCTTCGGAGTCGTCAGCCTTTCGATAGCGATGGTAAGCAATGAATTCCACCACTTTGCCTCCACCGACGAAGTCTATCAACAAATGATGGAGGCCAAGAACGAAGCCAAGCAAATCAGCGGTTCCGTAATGCTGTGCGACCATTCGAAGGTGTGAGTCAAGAAGAAAGCGAAGAACAACGATGAGAAACGACAAGAACATAGCCTTGCTCAATGCCGACCCCAAGAAGTCGATTCCTCGGCTTGCCTTGCCCGTCATGGTAACGATGATCATCACCTCGCTTTACAATGTGGTGGATGGCATCTGGATAGCCGGACTGGGCGAGCCATCCATTTCGGGCATAGGCTTGATTACTCCGCTGTGGATGGTCATCACTGCTGTTTCCAATGGCTTGGCACATGGTGCAACGAGCGCTGTGAGCCGTCATGGGGCAGAGGATAAAGCGATGGCCGAGAAGACAGCCGAGCATGCACTGGTGATAGTCGTGCTGGGTGCCATTGTCCTGACAGCGGTGTTGCTCGCCATATTGTATCCGTTCTTGTATATTTACAATATCGGCGAAGACACGAGTGAGGCAGCCACCGAATATGCCCTGCCACTTTTTTGTGGACTGATAGGGTTCACCTTGTCGTGTGGTTGCGCAGGACTGCTTCGTGCTGAAGGCGACACCAAACGCCCTATGTATGCCATCTCGTTTGGACTGATTCTGAATGCTTGTCTTGACCCCGTTTTCATCTATACATTGGATTTGGAATCAGCTGGAGCTGCATGGTCCACAGTAGTGACATCCATGCTGAGTGCCTTCATCATGCTTTATTGGATATTTGTCAAGAAAGACACGTTCTATCAGCCAAAGCTTTCCAACATCTTCCGTCCAAAATGGGACAAGACCATTGCCAAGGACATTCTGAGCACGGGCATCCCCGCATCGCTGGAGTTGCTGATGATGTCGTTCGCCAGTTTCTTGTTCTACTCTTTCATCCACAAATTAGGTGACGACTATGGCGTGAGCATCTACGCATCGGGCTATCGTCTCTATCTGCTCAACCTCATGCCTGTGACGGCACTCAGTCTTGCTTCCATTGCCATTGTCGGCACGTTCTACGGGAAACACGATTTCAAAGGCTTGCGACGGGTGCACAGCTACACCTGCCTCTATGCCACCACCATTGGATTGGCAGTGACGCTCTTGATGATTTTCTTCTCTGACTACATTGCACAATTGTTTGCACTAACATCCGACGACGAGCGACTCATCGACGGAGTGAGTCAATTCATCAGCATCACGGCTCTGTGCATTCCGTTCTTGGGAATCGGCTTGCCTTCCACCTTCATGTATTTAGGAATGGGAAAAGGAAAGTTAAGTCTGCTGTGGACCACCATCAACGAATTGATTTGTGCTGGAGGTGCCACATTCCTGTTAGGCTTTGTGTTCCACATGGGAATCATAGGCATTTGGTGGGGCTTTGTACTCGGACGCGGTGTGGCAAGTATCTGCAATTTCATCTTCGCACGTTTGCTAATCAAATCGAGTTCAAACAAAATAGAAACAAACTGAAATCGATATGAGTAAAAAGAAAAACATTGTTGTCATTGATGATGTGGGCGACCTGGTTCAACTTCTTGGCACAGCCTTTCAGAAGTATGAGGCGATAGGTCTCACGCAAGTAAGTTCTGAGGTGGACCAACTGAACGAGATTCTCGATGTGGAGGACTACATGATTATCATCAACGAGGGCAATTTGAACACCGACATTCGCCAGTTGGTGGAATTTCTTTATTCACGCACCAAATACACGATTGCGCCCATCATTGTTGCCACCGACAAGCCTTTCAACCTGAGCGACGATGTGAAGAAACTCATTCCTGTCATCAGTGTCATCAGCAAGAACGCCAATCCCCAGCGTCTCGGACATCATCTGAGCAACATTATCGACTCCATTGAGTCCAATCGCAATCAGAATGCCCTCTCGGGCTTGCCTGGCAGCAACGTAATCACCAGCCAACTCATCGAGAAGGTGCAAAGCGGAAAGGACTTTGCCATGATGTATATCGACTTGGACAACTTCAAGGAATACAACGAATACTATGGTTTCTACAAAGGCGACAAGGTGATTCTCTTCCTGATGAAGACCTTATACGACGTGATGGGAGAGTGTGGCATCGAAAACGACTTTGTGGGCCACGTGGGGGGCGACGATTTCATTATGATTGTGCAGAACCCCGACATCGTAAAGGAAGTGGGCAAGAGAATCATCTCCCACTTCGACAAGGGAATCAAGAGTTACTACAAGGAACAAGACTTGAAGAAAGGCTACATCGATGCCCGAAACCGCAAAGGAGAAATCGAGCGCATCAACATCATGAGCATTTCCATCATCGTGGTCTATGCCGACGAGTTCCGCACCACCCAGCAGGGAGAGATGTACAAGAAAATCATGCTCTACAAGAAGCAGGCAAAGATGGTGAAAGGCAGTGTCTGCTACGAAGCCAATACTACAGAGTCTTCATCTCTTTAAACTAAGCAGAGCCCCGAAGCCGGTGGCAGAGCGCATAGCAAACGTCTCTGTCACCCGCTTCGGGGCTCTCTTTATTATTTTGTCAGATTATTCCAAATACGTATATCCGTAAAGACCTGAGCGGTAGGTGTTGAGGAATTCCTTACCCTCATCGATAGTGATTTTTCCTTCCTCAACCGATTGCTTGGCCCAGATTTCCAGACTACGTACCATCTTCTTTGGATTGTACTGCACGTAGCTGAGTACGTCGGCTACAGTCTCGCCATCCACCACCTTGTTGATTTTGTAGGAGTTGTTGTCAACCGTGATGTGAACGGCATTCACGTCGCCAAACAGGTTGTGCATGTCTCCTAAGATTTCCTGATAAGCACCTACGAGGAACACACCGATGTAGTATGGTTCCTTTTCCTTCTTGCGATGCAGCGGAAGGATGTGCGACACGGTTTGATGCGTGACGAAATTGGCGATTTTACCATCAGAATCGCAGGTGATGTCTTGCAGCGTTCCGTTGTGGTCAGGCTTTTCATCGAGACGATGGATAGGCATGATTGGGAAAAGCTGGTCGATGGCCCAAGCATCAGGAAGCGAGTGGAAAATAGAGAAATTGCAGAAGTATTTGTCTGCCAAGAGCTTGTCGAGCGTGCGGAATTCCTCTGGAGCATGCTTCATGGTGTGAGCCAGTGCATTGATTTCGTGCGCCACGGCCCAGTACATTCGCTCCACCTCGGCGCGGGTGCGGAGGTCAAGCAGTCCGTGCGCAAAGAGGTCGAGTGCCTCCTCACGGATTTGCTGTGCATCGTGCCAGTCCTCCAGCATGGAACGAGTGGAGAGGTTATCCCAAATGTCGTAGAGGTCCTTGGCCAACTGATGGTCGCCTTCCTTGATTTCAAATTCCTCTGGCATGACAGGCAGTTCGGCAGTACCCAGCACTTCCATAATGAGCACGGCATGGTGCGCTGCCAGTGAACGTCCTCCCTCTGTGATGAGGTTAGGCTGAGGAATGTTGTGGGCTTTGGCCACTTCCACAAAGGTATAGACGCAGTTGTTCACATACTCCTGAATGGAATAGTTCACACTGCTCTCTGAATTCGAACTGCGCGAACCGTCGTAATCTACGCCAAGTCCACCGCCGCAGTCGATGAATTCCACGTTGTAGCCCATCTTGCACAGCTGCACATAGAACTGCGAAGCCTCGCGGAGCGCATTCTGGATGCGACGAATCTTCGTGATTTGGCTACCGATGTGGAAGTGAATCAACTTCAGGCAGTCCTTCATTCCGTTCTGGTTGATGTAGTCGAGTGCTGTGAGGAATTCACCGCAGGTAAGACCGAACTTGCTGGCGTCGCCACCGCTTTCCTCCCATTTGCCACTGCCCGAAGCAGCCAGCTTGATGCGGATGCCGATGTTTGGACGCACATTGAGGTGCTTGGCAATCTTCGTGATGGTGTCCAGTTCGTTGAGTTTTTCCACCACGATGAACACGCGCTTACCCATCTTCTGAGCAAGCAGTGCCAGTTCAATATAGCTTTGGTCCTTATAACCGTTGCAGATGATGAGGGAGTCGCTTTCCATGTTCATCGCCAGCACGGCATGGAGTTCGGGCTTGGAACCCGCCTCCAGTCCCAGGTTGTATTTCTTTCCGTGGCTGATGACCTCCTCTACCACCGGACTAATCTGATTCACCTTGATAGGATAGATGATGAAGTTCTCAGCCGTGTAGCCATATTCCTCTGAGGCATTCTTGAAACAAGTTGCCGTCTTCTCAATACGGTTGTCGATGATGTCGGGGAAACGAACCAGCACCGGAGCTGCTACATCGCGAAGCGAGAGGTCGTCCATCACTTCTTTCAAGTCAACTTCCACTCCGTCCTTCCTTGGAGTGGCAACAACGTGTCCTTTGTCGTTGATGTGGAAATAGTTCACGCCCCAGCCGCTAATGCTATACAGCTCGCTGGAGTCTTCAATGCGCCATTTTCTCATGTTGTTAAATACCTACGTTTAGTTCTTGGCAAATCTGATTCACATATTGCATGATGAGTTCCTTGCGTTCCAGCACCTCTATCTCGATGGTGTGCTTGGCTTTCTTATAAAAAGGTTCGCGCGCAGCCAGCGATTCTTGGATGAAGTCGCGCAGCTCGTCGGGTGTCTTGCCCTGGATAAGCGGACGCTGCGACTTTGCCATCAGCAGATGGGTGCGAAGCACCTCGGGCTCTGCCTTCAGATACACCGTTTCCGCAAGGGAGTTCATATAGTCTATATTGTCGAAGAAACAAGGTGTTCCACCTCCGCAAGAGATGACAACATCCTCAAACTCTGTCACTTCGTGCAACATATTGCGTTCGAGTTCTCGGAATCCTGCCTCACCCCTTTCCGCAAATATCTGGGGAATCTTCATGCGGTAGCGATTCTCCACATACCAATCCAGGTCGAAAAACTCCAATCCTGTCTTTCGGGCGAGTGCCTTACCAATCGTGGTCTTTCCGGCACCCATATATCCTATGAGAATGATTCTTTGCAAAGGGCAATGAGTTATAATTGAGAATGTAGAAAGGTTTTGAGTTAAAAGTTAAATGCCAATGAGCCATGAATCTTAAACTTATAACTATTAACTTTTAACTAACCTAAACTCTTCATTTATTTCTTTTTCTTCTTCGCCATTTTTGGCTTGGCCGACTCCTTCTCAACGATTTCGAGGCACTGCTCGTAGCTGAGTTCCGTCGGTTCCTTGATGGTCTTAGGAAGTCGGTAGTTAGAGCCATTATACACGATGTAAGGCCCGTAGCGACCATTGAGAATCTGCATTTCAGCATCCTCCTCAAAGCTCTTCAGATGCTTGGCAGCCTCAGCCTTCTTGCGCTCTTCGATGAGCTTGATGGCATCGCTCAGCTCCATCGTCATCGGGTCGATGTCGTTAGGAATCGACACGTATTGCTTGTTGTGGAGCACGTATGGACCAAAGCGACCAGTGCCGATGCTCACCGAAGCGCCTTCGTAGCTACCCAGTTCGCGAGGCAACTTGAAGAGTTCGAGGGCTTCCTCCAGTGTGATGGTCTGAAGGCTCTGACCCTGACTCAACTGGGCAAAGCGAGGTTTTTCCTCATCAGTGGCAGAACCAATCTGCACCACAGGACCGAAGCGACCAATCTTCACGCTCACTTCCTTTCCGCTCTTTGGGTCGATACCCAACACGCGTTCTCCTGCCTTGTGCTCATTGCGCTCGTGGAGCACCTTCTCGCACTGAGGTTCGAATTTCTTGTAGAACTCCTCCATGGCCTGCTGCCAGTTCTCCTTGCCTTCGGCTATCTCGTCGAAGTCCTTCTCCACGTTGGCCGTGAAGTTGTAGTTCACGATATTCTCGAAGTTGGCAACGAGGAAGTCGTTCACCACCGTTCCTGTATCAGTTGGAAGGAGCTTACCCTTCTCATTGCCCACTATTTCGCTCTTCTCGCTCTCCTTGATGTCCTTGCCAGCCTTCAGCGTGAGCAACTTGTAGGCACGCTTCTCACCCTTCTTGTCGCCCTTCTGCACGTATTCGCGCTGCTGGATGGTGGAGATGGTTGGTGCGTAAGTAGAAGGACGACCAATGCCCAGTTCTTCCAGCTTCTTCACAAGCGAAGCCTCCGTATAGCGAAGCGGACACTGCGAGAAGCGTTCCGTAGCTTGGATTTCCTTATAGTCTAACAACTGATTTTCCTTCAGCTTTTCGTCAATCGTCGTGGTCTCGTTCTCCTCCATGTTTTCATCGTCGAACGACTCGCGATACACACGAAGGAAACCGTCGAAGGTCACCATCTCTGCCGAAGCCACAAAGTTAGCATCCGATGCCTCTTTGCTACCCACAGGCAGAATCGTGATGATGGTTTTTTCCAGTTCGGCATCAGCCATCTGTGAGGCAATCGTGCGCTTCCAAATCAGTTCGTAGAGTTTACGTTCAGGTGCCGTACCCTGAATCTCGTGCTGGTCCATATACGTAGGACGGATGGCCTCGTGAGCCTCCTGTGCACCCTTCGAGCGAGTCTGATACTGGCGACGCTTCGCATATTTGGCACCTAGTGTGTCCTCAATTTCCTTCTGGCAGGCGTTGAGGCACAGCGTGGAGAGGTTCACGGAGTCGGTACGCATATACGTGATGATACCGGCTTCGTACAGACGCTGAGCCACCGACATGGTCTGAGCCACCGAGAAGCCCAACTTGCGGGCTGCCTCCTGTTGCAGTGTAGAAGTAGTGAAAGGAGGTGCTGGCACGCGCTGCATCGGTTTCTTCGAGATGTCGCTAATCACGAACTGCTGTCCCTGGCACGACTTCAGGAAAGCCCTTGCCTCTTCCTGCGTGGCAAAGCGTTGACTGAACTCAGCCTTCAGTTCCGTCTTGTCCGACACGAACACCGCCGTCACCTTGTACGACGATTCTGATTTGAAGTTCTCTACCTCGCGCTCGCGTTCCACAATCAAGCGCACAGCTACCGACTGCACACGTCCTGCCGAAAGCGCTGGCTTCACCTTACGCCAGAGCACAGGCGAGAGTTTGAAACCCACGATGCGGTCGAGCACACGACGAGCCTGCTGAGCATTCACCAGGTTGATGTCGATGTGCCGAGGATGCTTGATAGCTTCCAGAATGGCCGTCTTCGTGATTTCATGAAACACGATTCGTTTCGTCTGTTCCACATTCAGTCCCAGCACCTGAGCCAGGTGCCACGAGATGGCTTCTCCCTCGCGGTCCTCATCGGATGCGAGCCAGACTATATCAGCCTTGCTGGCAGCCGTTTTCAGCGACTTCACGAGCGAAACTTTCTCTTCGGGTATCTCATATTGTGGAGTGAAATTGTTGAGGTCCACGCTGAACTCATTTTTCTTGAGGTCACGGATGTGTCCATAACTCGAAAGCACCTTGTAGTCCTCACCTAAGAATTTCTCCAATGTCTTTGCTTTGGCGGGAGACTCGACAATAACTAAATTCGTTTGCATCTTTTATTCCAAGTCAAAAAAATCAATCTACACAACGTCGGGATTTGCGCAAGTCGATACCTGCCAAAACCCATTATTTTCTAAAATCGGGCGCAAAGTTATAAAAAAAGCAGATTCAAACCTATTTAATAAGGTAAGAATCTGCATTTTTTTTAATTATTGGCGTCTGCTCTTAGCCTCCCTTCGGGATTTTTCTACCGAATCATCTGTGTTAATCCCCATCATTCGTGCTTGAAAAAACATTTCAATCAGAATCATCATTGTTTCTTCGCTTTAGGGGATAGTCTGTATCGCATTTGGGGATTTACTGAAGCGCTTTTTGATGTTCAACTAGTTGCCGAAGGCTCGTTATCGAATCAGCGAACCTTCGGCGTTGCAATGGCGAAGGTTCGCCAGAAAAACAGCGAGCCCTCGGCATTTCGGAGCAATCAAATGAATGATTTAGCACAATCAAATGAGAGCGTCAGTATATTCGAAGCCTTTCAATAGCTGTAATGATGTAGGAAGGATGTGTTTTCATATATGCAGGTTATGCGCATGAAAAAACCGCACCTCGACTCATGGATGCGAGTCGAGGTGCGGTCTGAGTGATTGTCCGACGTTGAATATCGGTTCTTGTACGATTATTCTTTGATTGGGCTGGTCATACCCACAACGAGCTTGTTGCCACCCTTGAAAATCTGACGAGCTGTTTCCTGGATGTCGGCAGCCGTAATCTTGTCAACTGCTGCATCGTAGCCATCGACGAAGTTCTTGCCCTCGCGACTGAGGTTAATCATCTGGTTCATCCAGTAGTTGTTCTTCTTAAGGTTCTCGGCATGGCTGCGGTGCATGTATTCCTTCACCTTCTGAAGTTCTTCAGCCTTTGGACCATTTGCCACCATGTTGTCGATGCCCTTGTAGATGATTTCGGTCATCTTGGCACGCTTCTCAGGAGCTGTAGGCAACTGAATCTGAATCATGCCGATTTCTTCTGGATAGTCGGAAGTGACACCGTTTACTGGGATGGAGTAAGCACCACCTTCGTCTTCACGAACGGTCTCGGTGTAGAGTGCAGTCATGATCTGTCCCAACATATCGACCTTGAGGACGTTGTCGAGTGTTTCCTTCATGTTTGCATGATAAACGAACACACAAATGGCATTTGGCGTTTCGAGTTCCTTCTCGAACACGTTTTCCACAACACCCTTGTTGAGTATCATATCGCTTGGCAAGTATTTCTCAGAGCCTTTCTTCGTAGGGAGTGAACCGAGGTACTTCTCGAAGAGTGGAGTAGCGGTCTCGAGATCGATGTCGCCAATGAAGTAGAACTCGAAGTCGTCGCCGTCAGCGAAGCGCTCCTGATAGTACTTGAGTACGTTGTCGTAGTTGATGGCATCAATGTCCTTTGCAGTTGGATGGATTTCCAGACGGGCTTTCTCGTTGTTGTTGTAGAGCACCTTCACAATGGTGTCCTGAAGAGCAATCATTGGCGAACGCTCTGCCATGGCGAGTGCCGACTTGGTACGCTCCATCATGGACTTCACTGCTGCATCGTCGCGACGAGGAGAAGTGAAGCAGAGATAGGTGAGCTGGAGCATGGTCTCCAAGTCTTTCGTCACGCAAGAACCTGAGATGCCTTCGGAGCGCTCATCCACAGATGGATCTGCACTGGCCTGAATGCCTGCGAGTTTCTTCTGCAGGTCGGTAGCGGAGAAGTTGCCCCATCCGCCCAGACCAACGAGGTCGGAATTGGATGCGTCGAGGTACTGGTCTTTGTTGTAGAGGGAAGTACCACCCCAGCTTGTTGCTCTCATGCTGATGGAGTTAGGACTGAAGTCGGTCTTCTTTACGTGAATCTTCACGCCGTTCTTGAGGGTGAGCACCTTTGAGCCGAATTCGCCGTCAACGACTTTCTTCACCTTGCTGCCCTTCAGCTCTGTAGCGATGAGAGGGTCGGTGTTCACTTCTTCCTTGTAGGCCTCGATTTCCTCTGCACGAACAGCATGGAGGATGTCGATAACTTCCTGCTTGGATGGATAGTTGATGCCTTCCTTGTCTGGACCGAGCATGAGGACAACGAGGTTGGAGTCGTTCTCAGGCACGAGCTCGTGGATGGTCTGGTTCACCATTTCGAGGCTGAACGAAGGCACGAGCATATTCTTCATGGTCTGGTACTCCCACTCGATGCCTGGCATGGCTGTGTTGTCGAGGAAGTTGCGCACACATTCGTTCACGTAGTTCGAAGAATACACCTTGTCCTTCTTGGCGTAGGTGTTCTCGAGGCGAGAGAGGTATTCAGACTTGTAGCGTTCGAATTCGGTAACAGTGAAGCCGTGACGAGAAGCACGGAGAATTTCACGATAGAGGGCTGCGATGCCTTCCTTGTAGGCATTGTCCTTGAATATAACTTCTCCCTGGAACGCATCCTTGGTCTTGGAAGCAAAGAACATACCGTCGTTGGCGTTAGCCGTCAGGAATGGAGCGTTCTCCTTTTGGAGAATTTCCTGAATACGGCTGCTGAACATGCCGCTGATGGCGTCGTTGATGTAGTCCTGTGCGTAGTATGCCATGGTGTTGCGCAACTCGCGTGGGAATGCCTCGTGCTTCATGAAGAGGACGCATACGTTGGAAGTCTGCTCCTTGTCCTTCTGAATGGAAACGATTGGCTCGTTGTTGTCAGGCACTGGATAGTATTCGCGTACGGCACCATTCTTCACAGCAGGAATGTCGGCAAAGGTCTTCTTGATTTTCTGCTCCATCTTGTCAACATCCACGTCGCCCACGATAACAATTCCCTGCAAGTCGGGACGATACCACTTGTGGTAGTAGTCGCGAATGACCTTGTGTGGGAAGTTCATCACGATGTCCATCGTACCGATAGGCATGCGCTCAGCATACTTGCTGCCAGGATAAATCTCTGGGAGAGCCTTTTCCTGCATACGCTGCATGGCAGAACTGCGAAGGCGCCATTCCTCGTTGATGACTCCGCGCTCCTTGTCGATTTCACTGCCTTCGAGCAGGAGGTCGTGGCTCCAGTCGTGGAGGATGAGCAGACAGGAGTCGAGCGACGACTCGCGGTCGGTCTTCACATTATCAATATTATACACGGTTTCATCGAATGAAGTGTAGGCATTGAGGTTCTCGCCAAACTTCACGCCGATGCCCTCCAAGTAGGTCTTCAACGCATTGCCTGGATAGTGAGTGGTTCCGTTGAAGCACATGTGCTCGAGGAAGTGAGCGAGTCCACGCTGAGTTTCATCTTCTTGCATACTTCCCACCTTCTGAGCAATGTAGAAGTAAGCACGGTTTTCAGGCCAGTTGTTGTGGCGGATGTAATAGGTTAGCCCATTAGGCAGAACGCCCTTGCGAACAGCAGGGTCGAGATCGAGCTGAGGCATCTGCGAGAAGTCCTGGGCACTCATGCCCATGCATGCCACGCAAGCCAAAACTCCAAAAATCAGTCTTTTCAAATTCATGACTTTTTGTTTTGAGGTTTGTTAATAATATAATGTTTATGATGTTTTGCGTTGGAAATCGACTCCTTTCTACATACACACTAATAAAGAGATGTAAAAAGGAAAAACCTAATAGTCCCCCCTATAAAAAAGACTATTAGGTTTACTGTATTGCTCAAAATTATACCTTGAACGGATCGTTATTCTTCTTGTCGTCAAGCGCATGCTTTGGATAGTCCACGGTGTAGTGCAAACCGCGACTTTCCTTGCGTTCCAATGCTTGACGAGTGATGAGATATCCCACGTTAATCATGTTTCGAAGCTCACAGATGTCCTTTGTGGCCTTCACGCGCTTGAAGAGGTGCTCTGTCTCCTCATAGAGCAGGTCGAGACGCTCCCACGCACGGTGCAAGCGAAGGTCGCTGCGAACGATACCCACGTAGGTGGACATCACCTGTCCCACTTCCTTCATGTCCTGGTTAATCAGCACCTTCTCCTCATTGCTCAGTGTGCCCTCGTCGTTCCATTCAGGCACTTTCTCGTTGAACTCATATTCGTCAATCACGCTCAGCGAGTGCTTGGCTGCTGCGTCGGCATAGACCACAGCCTCGATGAGGGAGTTGGAAGCCAAGCGGTTGCCACCATGCAAACCTGTGCACGAGCATTCACCCACCGCATAAAGGCGGCGAATGCTGGACTGCGCGTCAAGGTTCACCTGAATGCCTCCACACATATAGTGGGCACAAGGAGTGACAGGAATGTATTGCTTGGTGATGTCGATACCGATGGAGAGGCACTTCGCATAGATATTTGGGAAGTGGTGCTTCGTCTCCTCTGGGTCTTTATGCGTCACGTCGAGGCAGACATGGTCGATACCGTGAATCTTCATCTCGTTGTCGATGGCACGAGCCACGATGTCGCGTGGAGCCAGACTCAGTCGCTCGTCGTACTTCTGCATGAATTCCTCGCCTGTAGGTAAGCGCAGAATACCGCCGTAACCGCGCATTGCCTCGGTGATGAGGTAAGCAGGATGTGTCTCGCCTGGATGATAAAGGGCTGTTGGGTGGAACTGCACAAACTCCATGTCCTTCACCTTGCCCTTGGCACGATAGACCATGGCAATGCCGTCGCCCGTGGCAATGTTCGGGTTGGTGGTGGTAGCATACACGGCTCCAGTTCCGCCGGTTGCCATCAGTGTCACCTTCGAGAGGTAGGTGTCAATCTTTCCCGTCTTGGGATTCAGCACGTAGGCACCGTAGCACTCGATGTCGGGTGTGCGACGAGTGACGCGAACGCCGAGGTGGTGCTGCGTGATGATTTCCACGGCGAAGTGGTTTTCCAGAATCTCGATATCGGGATTTTTGCGGATGGCAGCCATCAGTCCACGCTGAATTTCAGCACCCGTGTCGTCGGCATGGTGCAGGATGCGGAACTCGGAGTGGCCGCCTTCGCGGTGAAGGTCGAACTCACCGTCCTCCTTCTTGTCGAAGTTCACACCCCATTCCACCAATTCCTTGATGCCATCTGGCGCATTGCGAACCACCTGCTCCACAGCATCGCGGTCGCTAATCCAGTCGCCTGCAATCATGGTGTCCTCGATGTGTTTCTCGAAATTATCCACAAGTAAGTTCGTCACCGATGCAATGCCTCCCTGCGCCTTAGCGGTATTGGCTTCTTCGAGGGTAGTCTTACAAATAATGGCAATCTTACCTTTTTTTGCGCGTGCCACTTTCAGGGCATAACTCATTCCGGCTACACCTGAGCCGATGATGAGGAAATCAAATTTACGTGTCATTAGACGAGAATTTTATGCATAAAGCATGCAAAAATACTAAAAACCAACGATATGCTCCCATCTTTTCAAGACATTTTCTGTTTTTTTTCCTAAATTTGCATGGTTTTTCGGGATTTTTGCCATCAACTCAAGCACATCTACCTGAAATTCCAACGTATTTTTCATTCTTAATTCATCATTTTTCATTTCTCTGAATGTCTCGTCTCTTTCACGCCAAAATACAGTTTCAGAGTTGGCTCTTGCTCTTGGCCATCTTCTTTGTCTTCGGCTATTCTGCCTGGCACAAGCAACCCATCATGCTGATGATAGCCACTGTCCTGCTCATTGTGATGATCGACCGCATGATTCACACCACTTACACCATCACGCCTACCGACATCATCATCCACACGGGCAAGTTCTCGAAAGACAAGACCATCCCACTCCAGGACCTTCTCCGCGTA
>CADBXS010000041.1 GCA_902798705.1 uncultured Bacteroidales bacterium | reverse complement strand
AACTTGGAGGAATACAACGAGCAGGAAGGACTGGCATTGAGTCCAGAGGAAATCGAGTATCTCCACAAGGTGGAAGGACAACTCGGCAGAAAACTGACCGACTCCGAGGTGTTCGGTTTTGCACAAATCAATTCTGAGCATTGCCGTCACAAGATTTTTGGTGGTACCTTCATCATTGACGGCGAAGAGAAGGAGTCGTCGCTCTTCTCCATGATTAAGAAGACCACACAGGAGAATCCTAACAAGATTATTTCTGCCTATAAGGACAATGTGGCTTTCTCGCAGGGACCTGTGGTGGAACAGTTTGCACCAAAGGACCACTCTACCAGCGACTATTTCGAGGTGAAAGACATTGAGTCTGTCATCTCACTGAAGGCAGAAACACATAATTTCCCAACCACCGTGGAGCCATTCAACGGAGCTGCTACAGGTACGGGTGGTGAAATCCGTGACCGTATGGGTGGTGGAACAGGTTCTTGGCCTATCGCCGGAACAGCTGTGTATATGACCAGTTATCCACGCAATGGCGAGCAGGGTGCTCGTTCGTGGGAAGACTTGATGCCTGTGCGCAAATGGCTCTATCAGACTCCAGAACAGATATTGATTAAGGCATCGAACGGTGCCAGCGACTTCGGTAATAAGTTCGGTCAGCCACTCATCACGGGCTCTGTGTTGACCTTCGAGCACGAGGAGAAGCAAAACATCGACGGCGAGGTAGTGGATGAGAAGTACGGCTACGACAAGGTCATCATGCTGGCTGGTGGTGTGGGTTATGGCACCAAGCGCGACTGTCTGAAGGGTACGCCTGAGAAGGGCAACAAGATTGTCGTGGTGGGTGGTGACAACTACCGCATCGGTCTTGGTGGCGGTTCGGTTTCCTCAGTGGATACCGGTCGTTATTCCAGCGGTATTGAGCTCAATGCCGTGCAGCGTGCCAACCCAGAGATGCAGAAGCGTGCCAATAACCTTGTGCGTGCGCTATGTGAAGAGGATGTAAATCCAGTAGTTTCCATCCACGACCATGGTTCTGCAGGACATGTGAACTGTCTTTCAGAACTCGTGGAGGAGTGTGGTGGACTCATCGATATGACCAAGTTGCCAATTGGCGACAAGACGCTTTCATCGAAGGAAATCATTGCAAACGAAAGTCAGGAACGCATGGGCTTGCTCATTCAGGAAGAGCACATCGAGCATGTGCGCAAGATTGCTGAACGTGAGCGTGCTCCACTGTATGTGGTGGGTGAGACAACGGGTGATGCACATTTCGCTTTCGAACAGGGAGATGGTGTGCGACCTTTCGACTTGGAAGTGAGTCAGATGTTTGGACATTCTCCAAAGACATATATGAAGGATGAGACCGTGGTGCGCAAGTACGAGGACGTGTCTTATTCTCTCGACAAGATAGACGAATACTTGGAGCAAGTGCTTCAGTTGGAGGCAGTGGCTTGTAAGGACTGGTTGACCAACAAGGTGGACCGTTCCGTGACGGGTAAGATTGCTCGTCAGCAGTGCCAAGGCGAAATCCAGTTGCCACTCTCCGACTGCGGTGTCGTAGCCCTCGACTATCGCGGTGAAAAAGGTATTGCAACAGCCATCGGTCATGCACCACAGGCAGGTCTTGCAGATCCTGCTGCAGGTAGTGTGCTTTCAGTGGCTGAATCACTGACAAACCTCGTTTGGGCACCAATGGCTGATGGTCTCGACAGTGTGAGCCTCTCTGCCAACTGGATGTGGCCTTGCCGCTCTCAGAAGGGTGAGGATGCTCGCCTTTATGCAGGTGTGGAAGCGCTGAGCGACTTCTGCTGTGCACTGCAAGTGAATGTGCCAACGGGTAAGGACTCGCTCTCCATGACGCAGAAATATCCTGATGGTTCGAAGATTGTGAGCCCAGGAACGGTGATTGTGAGCTCGGGCGGTGAGGTGAGCGATGTGAAGAAGGTGGTAAGTCCTGTTTTGGTGAACGATGCCAACACGACTCTCTATCATATAGATTTCAGTTTTGACCAGCTCCGTTTGGGTGGTTCCGCCTTTGCGCAGATTCTTGGCAAGGTGGGCAGCGATGTGCCAACGGTGCAGAACCCTGAGTATTTCCGCGATGCGTTCTTGGCAGTGCAAGAACTCGTGAAGAATGAGTTGCTGCTGGCAGGACACGACATCAGTGCTGGTGGACTCGTCACCACTTTATTGGAAATGACCTTTGCTAATCAGAAGGGTGGTCTGAACATTAACTTGAAGGACATTGCAGAGCCTGACCTCGTGAAGGTGCTTTTCGCAGAGAATCCAGGTGTTGTGATTCAGGTGAGCAACGACCAGAAGACTGAAGTGGAGAAGGTGCTTGACGAAGCAGGCATCGGTTTTGTTGCTATCGGCTATCCAATAGCTGAACGTAAGTTGATCATCAAGAAGGAAAAGAAGGCGTTGACCTATGACATCGACCATCTGAGGGATGTATGGTATTCCACTTCCTATCGTCTCGATACGAAGCAGAGTTTCAACGGACAGGCTGCTGAGCGCTTCAAGAACTATAAGAACCAACCAATCGAACATAAGTTCCCTGCTTCGTTCACTGGTAAGCTGTCGCAATATGGCATTAGTGCTGACCGTCGCGAACGCACTGGCATCAAGGCTGCTATCATCCGTGAAAAGGGTACGAACGGTGAGCGCGAAATGGCTTACTCGATGTACTTGGCTGGCTTCGATGTGAAGGACGTGATGATGACAGACTTGGTGAGTGGACGCGAAACACTGGAAGACATCAATTTCATCGTGTTCTGCGGTGGTTTCTCTAACAGTGACGTTCTCGGAAGTGCCAAGGGTTGGGCCGGTGCGTTCCTCTTCAATCCAAAGGCAAAGGCAGCTCTTGATGCTTTCTATGCTCGTGAGGACACCCTCTCGCTCGGTATCTGCAATGGTTGCCAGTTGATGGTTGAACTTGGTTTGCTCAACAAGGGTGAGTCCCAGCCTGCCGACTATGCCAAGATGCTTCACAACGTGTCGCATAAGTTTGAGAGCGAGTTTGTCACGCTCCAGATTCCTGAGAACAACAGCGTGATGTTCGGTTCGCTCGGTGACAGCAAACTCGGTTTGTGGGTGGCTCATGGCGAAGGAAACTTCTCGCTCCCAATGCCAGAGGACAAGTACCACGTTGTGGCTAAATACAATTATTCTGGTTACCCTGCTAATCCGAATGGTTCTGATTACGATGTGGCTGGTCTTGCCAGTGCTGATGGTCGTCATCTTGCCATGATGCCTCACTTGGAGCGTGCTATTTTCCCTTGGCAGCAGGCACATTATCCTCGTTCTCGCAAGGGCGATGAGGTGACTCCATGGATTGAAGCATTCGTGAATGCAAGAAAGTGGGTTGAAAAGAAATTAAATGCTTGAGTAATTCTGTGACAGAACAAACAACTTATCTTCAGCTTTTTACCATTTTTTCCAGAGTGGGACTCTTCACTTTGGGTGGAGGCTATGCCATGGTGCCGTTGATGGAAAAGGAAGTGGTGACCGACAAGCAATGGCTGGGCCACGAAGAGTTCATGGACATTCTTGCCGTGGCACAAGCAACGCCCGGTTTGTTTGCCCTGAATATGGCTTCGCACATTGGCAATAAGCTGAAAGGTGTGCGTGGAGGAATTGTTGCGTCGATGGGCGTAGCACTTCCTTCCATTATAATCATCCTGCTGATAGCCATGTTCTTTCACGCCTTCAAAGGAAATATCTACATAGAGAAAATTTTCCGTGGCGTTCGTCCTGCCGTGGTGGCTCTGATAGCTGCTCCTTGCTTCAGCATGGCTAAGTCAGCCCGAATCAATCGCCGCAACTTGTGGATACCTGTGGTTTCGTGCTTGCTTATCGCAGCCTTCGGCGTTTCCCCTATCTGGATTATTCTTGCGGCAGGAGTAGGTGGTTTCATATATGGACGCATCACCAGTCATCACAACGAGGAGCATCCGATTCGATAACAAACATGCTTCGATAGGCTCTTTTCAATCCGTATTTCAGTATCTATGATTTTTCTGAAACTTTTCATCGTTTTTTCAAAAATAGGCATCTTCAACTTTGGAGGAGGCTATGCCATGTTGTCGCTTATTCAGAACGAAGTGGTAGAGAAGAACCATTGGTTGACCAATGCAGAGTTTACCGACATCGTGGCTATCAGTCAGACGACGCCAGGTCCTATCGGCATCAACTGCGCCACCTACACAGGCTATACGTCGGTCATCAACGAAGGCTATCCTGCATGGTCTGCCATCTTGGGAGCTGTGCTGGCATCCCTGTCCATTCTTTGGTTGCCGTTCATCTTGATGCTGACCATCAGCAAGTTCCTCTTGAAGCATCACAATTCCTATATTGTTCAGAGTGTTTTCCGCGTGATGCGCCCTGCCATTGTGGGCTTGATTGCTGCCGCAGCTCTCCTCCTGATGTCGGAAGAAAACTTCAGCAGTTGGGATGAAAGTCCTTTTGCTTTTATCGTGAGTATCCTCATTTTCTGCTTTGCCTTTGTTGGTACTCGTCTCTACAAAATTCATCCGATTCTGATGATTATCCTTTGTGGCATAGCGGGACTACTTATCTATTAGTAAAAGAAACGAGGGAACATACCTCGTTTTTTTCTTTTTTATCAATTTCTTCAGCTATTTTTTTCATGTTTCATACGAAATGCCTAACTTTGCCTTTTAGAAATAGGTAGAAATAACTGATTTTGAGGAAAGAAGAAAGAGAGAAATGCCAATTCGTTATGAGGAGTTAAAGCGACGTTTGGATGAGAATCCACGTCTGTCTCAGTTCATGAGATTCTGCGTAAATGGTGGTGTGTCGGCTGGCATACACTATGGTGTGTATGTGGTGGCGATGTATTTCATGCAGCTGGACTTGGCTTACTCTGTGGGCTATGTGATTTCTTTCATCTACAATTTCTTCATGACCAGTTATTGGACATTCCATTCACGTCCCACGTGGAAACGGCTGATGGGATTCAGTGGCAGTCATGCGCTGAATTATCTGATTCATGTTGTGCTGTTCCACCTCTTCACCATGTGGGGTGTGCATCGCCTGTTGGCACCAGTGCTGGTGTTGCTGGTGGCTGTGCCTACCAATTTCTTTGTTTTACGGTATGTTTATCGGAAAAAGAAAACTGACGAACAATGAGTAAGGTGACCATTATGCTTCCTGCCTACAATGAGGAGGAATCGTTTCCCGTTTTGGAACAGTGCATGAACGAAGTGCTGAAGCAGAATCCCAATTATGACTGGGAATTCCTGTTGGTGAACGATGGTTCGACCGACAACACGTTGCAGCAGATGATTCGTTTGCATCGAAAGGATCCTGCGCATTGGAGCTATGTGGATTTGTCGCGCAATTATGGTAAGGAACTTGCCATGATGGCGGGTTTCGACTATGCCCAGGGCGATGCCCTCATCATCATGGATGCTGACATGCAGCACCCCATTGATGTGATTCCTGAGATGCTGCACTGGTGGGAGGAAGGCTATGATGATGTGTTTGCCACACGGGGAAGCTCGAAGGAAACATGGATGAAACGAAAGACCTCACAGTGGTACTATCGTGTGTTGCAATGGTTTGCAAAGGTGCCTGTTCAGAAGAACACGGGCGACTTTCGTCTGCTCGACCGTTCGTGCATTGAGGCACTGAAGCGGATGAGGGAAGTGGAGCGCAACACGAAAGGCATGTACTCGTGGATAGGTTTCCGCAAGAAGGGAATCACTTACGAACAGAAGGAAAGGCAGCAGGGAAAGTCGAAGTGGGGCTATCGGGCTTTGTTCCAACTTGCTATCAATGGTATCATGGACTATACCACCGCACCGCTTCGCTTGGCAAGTATTTTGGGAATGGTTGTCTCCACAGTGGCCTTCCTCTATCTCATTTACATTCTGGTCACCACTCTTATTTATGGAGAACCCGTGGCGGGTTATCCAACCATCATGGTCACGTTGCTCTTCCTCGGCGGAGCGCAACTCATTTGCATTGGAGTAATTGGCGAGTATCTGGCACGTGTGTTCAATGAGTCGAAACACCGTCCTGGTTATTTTATTCGAAGTTATAATGGACAAAAAGAATGTGATATTCAAAAGCCATTGAAATCATGACAAATCAATTCAAAACAACTTTCAGTCATCCGTTTTTCAAGAGTGAGTACACGTTGGCAATCGTGTGGGGAGCCATTGCCTTGTTCTCCATCTACAAGATTATTCATGCTGGTCATCCCGATTGGGACTATTACATCTTTACTCATTCGTTCGACCATGCCTGGGCAAACATGCCGCTCTATCCGCTCTATGAGGAAGACACCGACTACTTCCTCTATGGCCCTACTTTTGCCTCGCTGATAGCACCCTTTGCGTTGTTGCCCGATTGGGTGGGGATGGTGATTTGGGAACTGCTTATCACCTTCTTCCTTTTCTTCACAATCAAGTGTTCATGGCTCACGCAGTATCAGAAAGTCTTCATTGGTTGGTTCTGCGCCCAAGAAGTCTTGAACTGTGTGCTCGATGCTGAGGTCAACACCCTATTAGTGTCAGGCCTCATGCTCACCTTCCTGCTGGTGGAGAAAGAACGCGACGAGTGGGCCACCTTCTTTATTGCGATGGGCACTATGACCAAGCTCTTCGGCATAGTGGGATTGCTCTGCTTCTGCTTCTCTAAGCATAAGAAACGTTTCTGCTGGACACTGCTCCTTTGGTTGGTGGCGTTTGCCGTGTTGCCAATGCTGATGTTCGGCTTCGAATATACTTGTGGAGAATACGTGGAATGGATGAAGGCGCTCATGTCTAAGAACGAGCATAACCTGCTGTTCGATACAAGGCAGAACCTGTCGTTATTGGGTTTTGCTCGAAATGTCCTGACATTCATCCCGAACTATTCCGACCTTTGGGTGTTCGCACCATGTGCTTTGTTATTTGCTGCGCCTCTATTGCGCTTCGGTCAGTACAAGCACATCGCCTTTCGTGAAACGATGTTGGCATCGTCACTTATATGTATCTGTATTCTGAGCACCAGTACAGAACAATCAGGATATATCATCGCCATGATAGGTGTTGCCATTTGGTTCACCGCTGCACCTTGGAAGCGAGGCTGGTGGGCAGTAGCACTGATGGCGTTTGCGTTGGTGCTGACCAGTTTCAGTTCCACCGACCTCTTCCCACACGACTTCCGCATGGGCTTTATGGTTCAATATGCTGTAAAGGCGTTGCCCGTTTCCATCATCTGGTTTGTGATGAATTGGGAGTTGCTCACGAGGGATTATGTGAAAAGTAATAATTAAAAATTAAAAAGTAAAAATGAGTTGATTGTTGGCTCTTTTAATTTTTACTTTTTACTTTTTCATTTTCTAAGTTCTTAATGAAAACAATATGATACTGTTGAGTTTTGACACCGAGGAATTCGACCTTCCATGTGAGTATGGAGTCAAGCACCGCCCCGTTGAAGACGGCATGGAGGTGTCGCGCTATGGACTTGTCCGCATTCTCGACCTGCTGAAAGCGGAAGATGTGCATGCCACTTTCTTCTGCACCACCAACTTTGCCCAAAATGCGCCCGACCTCATGGAGAGAATCGTGAAAGAAGGGCATGAAGTGGCTTCTCACGGTTGCAATCACTTGGAGCCACGCCCCGAGGATGTCATCACTTCCAAACGCTTATTGGAAGAGCAGACCGGCGTCAGCGTCAAGGGTTATCGGCAGCCACGCATGTTCCCCGTATCCATCGAGGAACTGAAGCGACAGGGCTACCTCTACAACTCCAGTCTGAATCCCGCTTTCATCCCTGGGCGATACATGCACCTCGACCAGCCTCGCACGCCGTTCATGCAGGATGGTGTGCTTCAGATACCCGCTTCCGTCACTCCTTGGTTCCGCTTCCCCCTCTTCTGGCTCTCGCTCCACAATCTTCCTTTGTGGCTCTACAAGCGCTGGGCACGTTGGACTTGGCGACACGACGGACAGTTTGTTCACTACAACCATCCTTGGGAATTCTTCCCACTGAAGGAGCATCCCGAATGGCACATCCCATTTATCATCAAGCGCAATAGCGGCGATGAACTGCTTCGTCGTTTAGGCGAAGTCATTCGTATGTTCAAGAAAGAAAACGCTCGCTTCGCCACCTATTCAGAATACGTGTTACTTCAACCATAACGATAACCATAACGATAACTACCATACGGACGGTAAAGTTAAGGTTAAGGTTATGGTTAAGGTTTGGTTATACTTAACTATAAATCGTTGCCACCAGTTTTCGCTCGCCTCCGTAGTTGCGGAACTCGCAAAGGTAGATGCCTTGCCAAGTGCCGAGATTTAGTCGATGGTGCGTGATGGGAATGGTGAGAGAAACACCCACGAGCGATGATTTGGCATGAGCCGGCATGTCGTCATCCCCTTCGAGCGTGTGCTCGTAGTAGGATTGGTGTTCGGGCACCAGATGGTTGAAAATCCGTTCCATGTCGTCTCTCACGCTGGGGTCGGCATTCTCGTTGATACTCAGACCACAACTGGTATGCTTCACGAACAAGTGTAGCAATCCCGTTTCGGGCAGTTCTCCCAAGTGCTGGAGCACTTCGCGCGTCACCAGATGGCAACCTCGTGAGTGTGCTTGCAATCTAAATTCTTTTTGTTCTATCATTCCTTTTTCCGTTTGATTCTGCGAATTTACAACAATAAATTCAAAATCAGTTTGTCGAAAAAGGAAAAATCACTATCTTCGCAAAGCTTACATCTCAGCAAAAACTCAAAAAAGCCTCACTCCCGCCCCCTCTCCGAAGGGCGAAGGGAGTGAATAGAGAGGAAATGACCCTTCTAAATCCTTTAAATCCTTGATTAAAAACTCAAAATATGCGTTTCAAAAGAATTCTTCTCAAACTGAGTGGCGAGAGCCTTCAGGGAGAACAGGGTTACGGAATCGACCCTAAGCGACTCAACGAATATGCACAGCAGGTGAAGGAAATTCACGACATGGGTGTGCAAGTAGGTATTGTTATTGGTGGTGGAAACATTTTCCGTGGCTTGCAAGGTGCAGGCAAGGGTTTCGACCGTGTGAAGGGCGACCAGATGGGTATGCTTGCCACAGCCATCAATTCCCTCGGATTGAGCAGTGCGCTCGGTGCAGCAGGCTGTCCAAACCGTGTGTTCACCGCCATCCGCATGGAACCTATCGGCGAGTTCTACACTAAGTGGAAAGCCATCGAAGCAATGGAGCGTGGCGAAGTGGTGATTATGTCGTGCGGTACGGGTAGTCCTTATTTCACTACCGATACGGGTTCGTCCCTGCGTGGCATCGAAATCGAGGCAGACGTGATGCTCAAAGGAACACGTGTGGATGGTGTCTATACTGCCGACCCAGAGAAAGACCCAACTGCCACGAAGTACAATTCCATCACTTACGATGAAGTGCTCGAAAAGAAACTCCGCGTGATGGACCTTTCAGCCATCTGCATGTGCCAGGACAACAACCTCCCTATCTACGTGTTCAATATGGACATTGTGGGCAACCTGAAGAAGGTGATGGAAGGCGAGGACATCGGCACGCTCGTCCACAATTAAATGAGAAATGGCTTCGGCAAAACCGAAGCATACTAAAAAACTACTCCACTAATGGACTTCCTATCAGTCGGGAGAATGGGAAACGACTGTTGCATAGGAATCCATTAGCGGAGTAGTTTCTTTTATGTGAAGTATGTACTTTTAAAAGGTAGATTTTATTCTTCTTCGCCACTGAGTTTTTTGACGTTGTCGAGTTGGTTGTCGTAATCATGCTTCATGCGTTGGTAGATGAGTATGCCAAAAAAACCTCCAACAACGAAACCGCCGATAGTCCAGTAGTAGATTTCCATGCCTTGTTCGGTTTGTCTGAGTTCGATAAGTAACCATACGCACCAAACAAGAAGGAGTACTAACGAAATGATTCTTGAATACCTACGCCATTTCCTTTTTCTTTCAAGTTCATTAGCCAGTTTCATCATGTTTTCTCCACGTGTTGGTGTTTGCCAATGGTTGAAACTTAGGCTTGCGAAGATAGAGAATAAGAGCATTCCGCAGGTGAAAAGGATAAATGGAAAGGAGACGAATGAATCGTTCGCTAACTTTATCCAGATGAAATTGGCTGCTATGGCTCCGATTCCTGACATCAGTACTCGGAAACGGATGCGTCTTGTGTTATCTACTACCGACTTGAAAAGGAGGTCGTCATTTACTCTCGCCAAATCGTTGATTTGTCCCTTGAGGTTCTGAATCTGCTGGCGCATCTGCTCCAGTTCATCCATGTTCATATTGTTTTCCATCATTTTCTTTGAGTTTTTAATCAAGGATTTAAAGGATTTAGAAGGATTTTTCCTTTCTATCTACTCCCCTCGCCCTTTGGAGAGGGGCCGGGGGTGAGGCTTTTTTTGAGTTGTTCTTTAATTCTGACCAGTCGCACTGAAACGTTCTTGGGAGAAATGCCGACGATGGCACCGATTTCGTCGTAGCTCATGTTCTCCAGCCAGAGGAGAACGATGGCGCGGTCGAATGGTTGCAGTTTGCTGATGCGTTCATGGAGCATTGCTGTCTGTCGGTTGCGTGTGTCGCTTTCATCGAAAAGGTCGATACCTTCCACAATCGCTTCCGTCTTTTCTCGGCGCTTCTTCTTGCGGTCAATGCTGATGCAAGTGTTGAGCGTCACGCGATAAATCCATGAATTCACTTCGCTTTCCCCTCTGAAGGAGTCCCATCCTTGCCAAAGGTGGATGAGCGTTTCCTGCACGAGGTCGTTCACTTCGTCGTTGTCGTTCGAGAACATGTAGCACACGGTGTAGATGGTGCCTTTGTTGTCTCGAACCAATTTTGCAAAATCTTTTTCTTTCTTGTCCATTTCAGTAATACTGTTTTGTAGCTCCGTTCTGCATGGGTTGTTTTTCGAAGCTTTTGCCCATTAGACGCAGGACTTCACCAAAAACTACAAAAAAGATGAAAAAAATTTTTTTCTCTTTGTCACGACTATGGGGCGAAGGTTCCAAAAGACTGTCGGTGAACCTTCGAAGAGTATTAGTTGAAGGTTCGTTCAAAGCAAACGAGCCTTCAACTGTTGAGTGCGTTCCAAAGAGCGGTTTGGGTGCGGAACTTAGTTGGATGGAGTTGCTTTCAGTTTCGGCTGTGCCATGCGGTGACGATAGGCATGGACGAGATAGAAACAGAAAGCCAAGGCTATGAGCGTGGCGATGATGGACCAGAAGAGGGTGGAGGAGGCGCCTCCGTCGCCCATGTCCATCAGAGAACTGTGGGCAGAGGAAATGGTGTCGAGCACTTTTTCCTTGCCTTGCTCCAGGGTGTCGATAACTTCCTTCTTGGTTTTGAGAAGGGTGTCAACCACTTCGCCATGCTTTCGTAAAACCGTGTCGTGCACGCTGCTGTCAGGCAGATGTGCCGTGTCGGGCAGGTTCGGACGAATGATGGGGCGGTGTGGTTTGTAGGGCTGTCCTGGAATGATTACGTCTAAGAAATTCATCATAGTGTTCAATGAAATAATTAGAGGTTGTTTGACTTTCGTTTATTTCTTTTCCTCATGATGAGCAGGATAATTGCTCCAACAAGAACGAGTGCAAGCAATATCCAAGGGAATGTGCTTCCCGAAGTGTCGATGTCGCGATGACGAGAGGGCCAAATGGCTGCGTCTAATAGATTCATCATGATGTTTAATAAGAGGGTTTAGTTCAACTTTTTCCAATCTCTTTTTCTCATGAAGAACAGGATAATTGTTCCTACGAGAACAAGGGCAAGCAATACCCAAGGCAAGATGCTTCCTGTAGAGTCGATGTCGTGTGGACGTGGAGGCCGAGGGGCAATGTCTAATAAATTCATCATTTTTATTTGAGTTTTAGCTGAGATGATTGTTGATTGGGTTTATGCGCCAGCAGCCGTGAAGATGAGCTGGAAGAATTCTCCCAAGAGGAAGCTGATGGCGTTGCAAAGTAAGCTATAAATAAAGGATTGCACAAGATTTTTCGTGAAAAAATAGTAGCACAGGCCTTCGAAGAGGACGACAATGACTTCGCCAACGAGGAGGGCTGTGTCGGTGTAATTCACGAAAAACAGGTAGTAGTTGAGTGACACATTGGTGAGGATGTTGATGGCAACACAAGCCAAGAGGATTTTCTTCCTCCTCTCTCCTAACTGGAGCAGCACGAGCAGTTCGATGAGGATGGTGGAGAGTAATGCCCAGAGCATGATGGCTTCGACGCTTGTGAGCCATCCTGACTGGGAGATGGATAGGGAAGAAGAACTGTAGGAGAGCAGATAGCCTGGCATGAGTGCTGCGGCAAGGATTCCGAAGTCAAGTCCTTCTTTCCCAGGCAGCACACGGTTGGCCAGATGGAGCGTAATGGGCATGGTGAGGTTAATGGTGAACAAGCCGAGAACGAGGACTGACCAATGGACGCCGAGGTTCATCAGGCAGACGAACACAACGAACAGGATAGCTAATAGGGCCCTGAGGATGCCGATGTATTTGGCCAGCCACCCTCCTGCCATTTTCCCAAACATGCAGATGCCACCCAGTAGCAGGATGGTGCTATTGTTCTTGGTGATGCCCGAGGAAAACAATTCGCCTATAAAGGAACGGAACATGACAAAGGCGAAGAGGAGGATGAGAGCTACCACGGTGACCGTTGTGGTGGACTTCCAATGGATTTTGTTGAATAATGTAGATGGAGAACCCGGAACTTCGGGTGTGTCTCTCATTGTGAAGAGTGAGAGGATGCAGATGGAGAGCAGATAGACGTAGAGCAGCGTCCACGAATAGAAAACCATGCTGACTGCCAAGCCCATGGCGCCTGTGGAAACGAATAGACCCAAGGCTCGCATGTCGTTGGCGGACGTAGTTGCCACTTGCTTGCCTCCCCACACGTGGAAGAACGAATTGCCAAAGCCCAAGAGTGTGGCAATCAGTGTCATGCTTGCAAGGGACACGCCTTTCGAACCCGTAGCGATGGTGAAGGAAGTGGCGAGGACGGCAAGAATGAGGAAGAAGATGGACATGTACAACATCCGTTGCTTGTGCTTCATTTGATCTACCCAGTGCCCAGTGAGGGGTTGCGTCAGGAAAGCAAGTACGTTGTAGGTGATGAAGATGCCGATGAGACCTGTGGTGGAGGTCGGGGTAATCAGCAGGTAGAGGCAACAGAGGCAGAGCCCATCTACCAGGAAATGCAGAAAGGCGCAGATGATGTGCTGCACGAGGTGCTGAACACGAAGAGTATCTGATGTGTTGTTTTTCATTCGTATGTGCTCTTGTTTTTCTTCTTTCTGTTTTCAATCTCACGTGGGTGGTGGTTGAGGATTTCCTCCCGCAGACGGTGTGTGTCGGTGTGGAGATAAATCTCCGTTGTGCCGATGGATTCGTGCCCCAACATGGCTTGGATGGCTCGCAAGTTGGCACCGCCTTCGAGCAGACTGGTGGCAAAGCTGTGGCGGAAGGTGTGAGGACTCACGGTTTTCTGGATGCCCGCTTCCTCCACGAGTTGCTTGATGAAGTGGAACACCATGATGCGCGAGATTTTTGTCTTTCGTTTCGATAGGAAGACGTAGTCCTCGTTGCCCGGTTTGATGTCGTGGATGGCATTGCGGTCGATGAAGTAGAGTTGGAGTTCGTGGATGGCCTTGCGCGAGATGGGCACGAGCCGCTGCTTAGAACCTTTTCCTTCCACTCGGATGAATTCTTCGTCGAGATAGAGGTCGGAAAGCTTGAGTGTGCAGAGTTCGCTCACGCGCAGACCGCAGGAGAAGAGTACCTCGACGATGGCCTTGTTGCGCTGTCCCTCGGGTTTGGAGAGGTCGATGCCGGCAATGATTTTATCCACCTCCTCCACGGTGAGCACGTCGGGCAGGTGCTGAGGCTTCTTTGGGAACTCGAGCAACTCCATCGGGTCGGAGTCGATGGTGTCGGACAGAACGAGAAAGAGGTAGAAACTGTGGACACCCGCCAAGATGCGAGCGAGGGAAGTGGGTTGGATACCAATGTCGATGAGTGTGGCTGAAAAGCGGTGAAAAACATCGATGGCAGGCGAAAATATATCGATGGATTCGCCGTTTTTTGATGAATTCTCGTCGTTGACAAAGGAGATGAACTTGTCGATGTCGCGCAGATAGGCAGCAATGGTGTTGTCGGAAAAACCTTTTTCCAACTTCAGATACTGGTAATAGCGACGTTGCAATCGAGCCAAATCCATAGCACTAATGTCTTGAAAATTAGTGCAAATATGAGAATTTTCGGGCGATAAAATGGAAGAAAAGAGTTAAAAAATGGGAGCTGGAAGTGAAAAAATGAAAATTAAGAGAATTTGCATGGAAAAATCCGAATAAAAGAAGTATCTTTGCAGTTTAAAAAGTACACAAAGACCCCAAAAACTCAATCAATGAAGAAGATTCTGATTTTGAATGGCCCCAACTTGAACCTCTTGGGCAAGCGTGAACCAGGCATCTATGGTGCCCGCGGCTTCGAGGAGGAACTGAAAGATCTACAGACACGCTATGCCGGAAGGGTGGAACTGGACTATTTCCAGTCGAACATTGAGGGCGAACTCATCAACAAAATCCACGAAGTGGGCTTTTCTTGGGATGGAATCGTGCTGAATGCCGGTGCCTACACCCACACGAGCATTGCACTACAAGATGCCATTCGCGGTGTGAACACACCTGTCATCGAAGTGCACATCAGCAATGTCCACAAGCGTGAGGAGTTCCGTCACAAGTCTATGATTTCCTGCGCCTGTGTGGGCGTGATTTGTGGTTTCGGCCTCGATTCTTACCGACTGGCTGTGGAGGCATTTTTGAATGAGGAATAATGATTAAGTTAAAACTTAAAAGTTAAAAATGAAAATTGCCAAGAGCAGTAGATTTCTAACTTTTAACTCATAAGAAGACCGTGACAGAAACTGAGCGTATTGACGACTATATTCTGAACCATATCGACAAGGAGAGTGATTATCTGCATCGGCTTTACCGTGCTACGCATCTGCATCTGCTGTATGGGCGCATGGCAAGCGGGCACTTGCAGGGCCGACTTCTGAAGATGTTTGTGACGATGATTCGTCCGAAGACGATTCTCGAATTGGGCACCTACAGCGGATACAGTGGTTTATGCCTTGCCGAAGGACTCGAAGAGGGCGGTATGCTCCACACGGTGGAAGTGAACGATGAACAAGAGGATTTCACTTTGCCTTGGTTTCAGGGCTCTCCCTACGCTGACCGAATCAAGATGCACATCGGTGATGCGATGGAGGTGGTGCCACGGCTGGGGCTGAAGTTCGACATGGTGTTCATCGATGCCGACAAACGTTGCTATAAGGATTACTACGACATGGTGTTCCCGTATGTGAATCCTGGTGGCTACATCCTTGCCGACAACACACTTTGGGATGGTCATGTGCTTGAAACGCCTCCCGTGCGAGACCCTCAAACACGTGGCATCATGGAGTTCAACGACTTCGTTGCGCAGGATGAGCGTGTGGAAAAGGTGATTTTGCCACTGCGAGACGGACTGACTATCATCAGGGTGAAATGAAAGCCCCTTTTGCTCTCTCAAGGGGAAGGAAATGAAGAATGGCTTTGGCAAAACCGAAGCTTACAAAAAACTAAGAATTTTAAAAAACTCAAAAATGGAAACAACAAGACAAAATAAGATTGCTCGATTGATTCAGAAGGACTTGAGCACGATTTTCCAGGAAGAAACGCGCAAAACGCATGGATTGCTGGTCACGGTGAGCGTGGTGCGCGTGAGTCCCGACCTCAGTGTGGCTAAGGCTTATCTGAGTGTCTTCCCTTCGGACCGTGCTGCTGACATTCTGAAAAACGTGAATGAGCAGTCGAGCGCTATCCGTTACAAGTTGGGTACGCTGGAACGTCATCAACTTCGCATCATTCCTGAGCTGAAGTTCTTCCTTGACGATTCGCTCGACTACATTGAGAATATCGACAATCTGCTGAAAAAGTAAATTATTAGATGAAGAATGAGGAATGAAAAATACTCAAACAAAAACACATTCCTCATTTTTCATTAAAACATCATGGCATTTCCCTTCTACATAGCCAAGCGATACCTCGTCTCGAAGAAGTCGCACACAGCCATCAACATCATCTCGGGCATCTCCGTGTGCGGTGTTGCCATTGCCGCTGCTGCGATGGTCTGCATTCTGTCTGTGTTCAACGGATTCGAGGACATGGTGGCTCGCCTTTTCACGGCTTTTGACCCACAGTTGAAAGTGGTGCCTGTGGAGGGAAAGTACATGGCAGCTGACGAACCCGAATTGGAGGAACTGAAAAAGAATCCGAAGATTGCCATCTATAGTGAGACATTGGAGGACAATGCCTTGCTCACAGTGAACAACCGGCAGATGATGGCAACTATCAAGGGTGTAGATGACAATTTCCTGCGCTTGATTGACGAGGATGCCATTCGCTATGGCGATGGTGTGTTCCAACTGCGTGCCGACGTCATCGACTATGGAGTGTTGGGCGTCAATTTGTTGGCTGCCTTGGGACTGAGTACAGACTTTCCGCCCATTCAGGTGTATGCCCCACGGAAGGGCGAACGCATCGACCTCAACAATCCTGCGGGTAGTTTCAACCACGAGGAACTCTATTCACCACGTGTGGCTTTTGCCGTTCGTCAGGGCAAGTACGACAACAGTTATGCTGTCACCAATATCGGTTTTGCTCGCCGACTGTTCGAACGACAGGGTTATGTGACGGGTGTGGAACTGGCACTGCAAGAAGGAACTAACATCGAGAAGGCGAAGAAGGAATTCCAGAAGCAATTAGGTGAACACTACAAGGTGCTGGACCGCTATGAGCAGCAGGAGGACTCGTTTCGCATCATGAAGGTGGAGAAACTGATTTCCTACATTTTCCTCACGTTCATCTTGCTCATTGCCTGCTTCAATATCATCGGTTCGCTCTCCATGCTGATTATCGACAAGCGTCAGGACTCTATCACTCTGCGCAACCTTGGTGCTTCCGACCGCCAGATAGCTGATATCTTCATGCTGGAAGGAAGACTTATCTCCGTGGTGGGTGCCGTGGTGGGCCTTTTGCTCGGACTGGCCCTTTGTCTCATTCAGCAGCACTTCGGACTGATTAAGTTCGGTCGCTCTGCAGGTAATTACATCATTGATGTTTATCCTGTGAGTGTCCACGCCACCGACATCTTGCTGATTTTCGTCACGGTCATCGTGGTGGGTTTTGTGTCGGTGTGGTACCCTGTGAAGTATTTCAGCCGAAAATATACGAAGGAATAAAAAACTGTTAGAATTAAAATAATCAAGTTAAAATGAAAAAAATCACTTTCGGTGCTCTTGCACTCGTT
>CADBXS010000040.1 GCA_902798705.1 uncultured Bacteroidales bacterium | reverse complement strand
AACCAGATAACCAGGCAACTCTCTCATTGTCTCTGTGAGAAGCCTTGTTGCCAACTCTTTATCGTATTCCATCAGAAATCTCCTCTGAATATTTGGTTTGTGTCCAAATATTTCACGAGTATGTGATGTATACTATTTTCCGAAGCCAATGCTTTGGCAAACTTTATGGATTCTTTGGTAGATTTATCATCAATGTAGATACACATAGAACCCACTCCATACTTCTCCTCATCACGACCAATATAACTGCCCTCAAAGAAGTTTCCATGAAAGTACTTGTTATTAGTGAACGTGATGTTTCTGCCGGAGGGAAAGACAACGACACAGCCTTTATTACAAGGTGGCACAACAATTTCGTCATTGTTGTTACGTATGGTGAACTTTTGAGCATTGTCTGCACAGACCTTGCAATAATAACCTCTCTGATAGTAAATGCCGTTTGGCATACTCTTGCCTTCCGGATGCAGATATTGAATATGCTTGAACGGAAGAGTATGTTCAATAATGAATGTTTTTAGCCAATTTTTCATAATCTCCTTTGAAAGTTTTCTTTGCATTACATCGCTCCAAGGTGTTGCGACTGCTCCATATCTGTCGCTCGGTTTCAGCTTTCTTAGCATCATTGTCGCAGAGAGTTTCAGTATGAGCCACTCCTTTGCTTTAGTTTTGTTCTGAGCTTGCAATCGTTCCTCCTCACAGCGAACAGACAAACTAGTGGGAATATGTATGGAACGGACTGCTGTTTCCACCTTGTTGACATTCTGTCCATTGGCACCACCGCTACGTGATGGCTCATACTTTACTTAACTTTAGCATTTGGATAATTACAGGACATCAATATGTAATATGAGGTATTTGTATCTTCGAAGCAGAAATTTGATTTACATGCAGGAAAATTTCCTGTTTATAATGATTTACAACACTTGTTTATCTCATAAACGCAAGCAATAAAGAGAATTGTTATAAACGCTAAAGTTGAGTTAGAAATAATAATTATACTACAATACCTAAGCCTATCCCACATCCACAGCTGCGGCAGCTCGGAAGCAATCGACTCCGAGTTTTTCTTCTATTTCAGCAATAGACTTGAAGGAGAAGTTCACTTTTCCCGAAAGAATCTTGCTGACATACTGAGGGCTTACGTTCAGTCTTTGTGCCACATCGTTGCGTGACAAGGCATTGTCCTGCATGTAGTCAACGATAGCAAGAGCAACGTTTCTTGAACGTTTCAGCCACGACTCGTTTTCCTTTCGCCATTGAGCATCAGCCTCGAAAGTGGACTGCTCACCGGACTGGTGTGATTCCAGAAATTTTATTGCCTTTGTCTTCATAAGTTAATCCTCCTCTATTAATGATATAAAACTATCCGCATCGAAAACGCCATTGTCCAAGAGGTATTGTCGGCAAGAGTTCAGTTTGTCGAGTTGTTCTTGAGTATGAGGACGTTCCTGCATGGATCTTGTCAATTTGATAGCGCCGCCTGTGACGACGAAAACGTTTTTCTCCAGTCGGATGGCATAGACTCTTAACCAGCTTGCATGACCTATTCGGTCCCAGTTGCGTGCTTTCTCTCGTGTCAGTTCCCTGATGGTCAAGTCTGCTGAGCCAAGTGGTGTAAACAGCTCGTCGAGGTTCTCTGTATAGGGTATGTCAAGAATCAGTCTCTGCAGTTCTTCTGCATCATCCATAGTGTCATCGATTGCATCTGATATGCGTTGGATATGGAAAAACTGTTTCAGGTCGTCGAGGTTCTCCATGAAGAAGTCCATCAAGAAACCGATGTCGTTCCATGAATCGAACAACAGAGCCAATTCATTTTTAGGTTTTTCCATGTTACGGACTGCCCAAAGATGGTCTTTACCTTCCAAGATTCTTTCAAATACCATACTATGCTGTCATTTGATTGATGCAAATATACAAGATTCATTTCAATTCCGCAACTTTTAAGTTGCAAATTTTCCATAAAAACAAAATACAACTCAGATTAAGGGTTTAAAAGGAGATAGGTAGATGTAAAAGAAGCTGAAATCACCTATTGATCAACAATCACATTACCCCTTCTGCTGAGTAAGGATACTCTTCAAGTTTTGGTGCCTTCTCACAACTGCAGTTGAGTGTATAAATAAACTTACATAGGGCTTGCTAATTTCTTTCCACAACCCGATGTCTGTGGTTGGCAAAAACAGTCACAAGTCTGCCTTAGTTATTGAAAAGTTGGACTACAAAGGGAGAGAGATGCTCTTTGATATATATATATTTGTCCATCTTCTCCTTTTTTCATTCTTTTTTCGGATTCCAAACAATAAAATGCCCCTGAATAGCAAATGTATTCAGGGGGTCAATTTTATTTTGCCATAGGGGTCAAATGTGTTCGACTTTTTCCAATCATCGCTCTTTTATTCAATGTTTTCTTTAATAATCTTAAGAGTCAAATCATCTAAATTAAAAGACTTTCTTCTTTTGAGTATTTGATTTGATTTTTGAACAACAGTATCGTAAAATTCTTTTGAGCATTGATCTTCATTCCTGAAATATAATTCATGATATTCACCATAAATATCGGTATAAGTTATCAAAACAAACTTTTCAATATCAAAACCATATAATAATCCGTATTCGTTATTATATCTGATATCCTCACGTAAGTTTAACAATGACTGAATATTCCCAGGAACAAAATATGTCTCTATTTCTCCTATTAACCCACCTACACTTTTTTTCTCATAATATCCTGTTACAGGAATATATAAGATTTGATTTGGTTTTAACCCCATTTCGATGAAGGTTCTACATTTCACATTTATTGACAAGACTTCTCTACCAACATTAAGATTTTTTAAAACATCTGTATCATAGTCATCCTTACTATTATTTTTAGAATTATCAAGATAGTAGTTCAAATAAAAAATCGGTTGGTTTTCTTTCTTATTCAAATATTGCAACTCCTCTTGAAGTTTAGTTTGCCTAATACTATTATTTAGTGAAAATAATGATACTATTATAGCCGTTAAAGCTAAAATATCAGAAGTTTTAATACTCCATCTTATTTTTTTGTCCTTATTACTCATATTTCTAATGATGATAGATATAATTAGATTTATTTTCGTTTTTGATAAGATTCTTCCTCCAAAATACACACCCTATTTATTGCTTCTTCATCACTATATTAGTAAAGCAAGAAATCCATGAAACAGAGCATGTAGTTTTTCCCTTCCATCTTGAAGCGTTTCTGAAACTGTATATATTCACTATCGTAAATTCCAGGCAATACTTGTTTTGGCTTAGGCTGTTGAATGGATTCTATTTTCGATCGCTGTCAGAATTGTAATGAATCCCATTCACTTCACAAATACTTGCAAAGGCATTCATTCCTATCAGGGAAAAGATAGCAAGAATAATGCTTTTGAGATAAAGTTGTTTCATGATAGTGATTTTTAAAGTTGAACATTGATTCTGCAAATTAACAAAAAACTTTCGGACTCACCAAATTATCATTAATGGAATCTTTTCTAATCCAATTCCTGGTAGCTAACCTCAGGGAGATTGATTCGCTGTTGGAATATGGGGCTTGGGTGGATAGAAAATGATGCAATGGTGGAAGAAAAAGCATTGGATTGATGCCTAATTCAAAGCGTTCATGTTAAAATTGGAGAAATGGGATATAAGTTTAGAATGGATGTCGCTTCAGTTTTTTGGGGAAATCTCATGGAAATATCAATAATTTTGCCGTATTTTGCCATTAAATGTATAATTTTCAGCACGCTATTTTATGTAATTTTTTGGTGGTGGATTTACTGTAAATCGTTGAAAGTCAGTATGTGGTGAAATATTGCACCAGTTGTTACTAGATTAGAAATGGTTATAATTATTTTATAAGAGGTTTAAGTGGATATGACAAGTCTATGATTGTTGGGTGGAAGGTGATAGATTTAATATTTTTTAACTGGTGAGGAGGTAAAAGTTGGGGTTGATTTTTAGTACCTTTGCTTAGTTTTTTTGTCATTATCCACAATTGTGTCAACCAGCACAGCACTTTTGTCGGGTAATTATTAACCAATGTGCTGACATAACAGTCTTATGAAATTTTGGAAATTACTACATTTGTGTTTGTTGCCTTTGTTGGCAATGACATGTTTGACCCTCACCTCTTGTGGTGGCGACGATGAAGAAGATGATGAGTTTACACCCACGCCCAAAGTGTCTGATGATTTGAAGAAGTTTGTTGGTTTTTGGAATGTAAATCATGAAGAATTTGGGATTTTCTTTTTTGAGGATAATAAATGTTGGGTTCAAAAAAAATCCGTTACTGAAGAATATTGGTATTTATATGAATGGAATTATAGCCCGACTACTTCCATTTTGGCTATTACAAACAACTATCAGTGGAACATCACACTATTAACTGATGACTCATGGACTGGTCTTTCATTAGGTACAGGTAATTCTAAATCTTATACCGCCGAGAGAATCGGAGAGAAGAACTATACATCAGAATTTACATATAGAATTGTTGCAGGTGTTTGGGTAAATGAGTCAGACGATAAAGACATTGTTTCTTTCTCATATAATCAAGCTGGTAGGTTTATGATTTATCATAATAACGAAGCTGTGTCTCGTTTTGGTGGTGGAGACTTTGAATATGATCAAGGATCTGATAAACTAAAGATACACTATTCATATAGCGATATAAATTCTAGTAGTTCAGGGAGTTTTGAGATTTTGCACCCATATAATTATAGTCAAGCCAAGATGGATATTAACGCATCTGGTTATGGGCCTTCTATAAAAGGTAAATACAAGCGTAAGTTATCAAATTAGTAAAATATTCCTTAAAGGTAGTAACGAATCGAGTAGGAGGAAAACGAAGTAGTTTTCTTCCTATTTTCGTTTTCCGACCGGAGTAGAAGCACTTGAAGCAATACCAAGGGTACAGAAATAGAGAGTTCTGCAGTATGTGTCCGCTATCATCCTTGAACTTAGGCTTTTCATAATAGATTGCAGAGTCACGAGAAGATAGATATGTCAGTTCTGGAAAAATTAGAATATTGTTAGTATCATCAAACCTATATCCCTGTATATCCTCAGGCATGTTGTCGTAGAAACAATCGGCATGAGTTCGTTCTTCATGTTGCTCCTGATACCATTATAGCTATAGTTCGAGGATGTGCCTAAGTTGAATTATCAGCAAAAATGCAGTCTTTTTCTCATTTATTGGGGCCTAATTCATAACAAAGGGAAGAGATATACACTTTGGCATACCTCTTCCCCATCAATTAATCAGAACCAATTATGAAAAGAGAATCCCATTGCTGAGATACCCTTAGTGTCCTCTAGAGAGGAATATATCAGTCCTGATGATATTAGAAAATCAGACCCTCTTTATCGATTATCAGATCGAGAGCATCGTCCACATCGTTAAGTTTATATTGCTTAATGTATGAATCTACTAGCGATATAGATTTTTTCGCTATCTGTGGGAACGTATATAGATCGGATAACTCATAATAATACCCCCATTGTCTTTTATTCCACTCATTAACATGGTCGTCTTTATAACTCATACGACTTGTAAAATAACAGTTCTTCTTTTTAGAGTAGAGTAGGAAATCAAAGTCCAATAAGTAATCAGTGATCTTTTTTTTAGAAAGTCCCAAATCCATTTTGCATTTTTCCCAGTCCAGATTTCCTAATCTTGCTTCGCAGACCCTTTCGATAGCCCGACGCAGAACGGCATCTTTAAAGTTGTCATCATCAGCAATAAGCAGCTTAGACTGAGTTTCTAATGCCTCTATACCCCACTTTCCTTTCATCACTGCAAGTGCTTCTGCGAGAGTGTCGAATTTTTGGATTCCGAAATATCTCTCGTTTTCAAATTGTTCTTTACTTCTCATATTACATTCTATTAGATTTTTCGTATTTAATACTAAAAACATAGGTCTATTCCCTCTTCATTGGAAATAATCTCTAAGGCACATTCTATGTCGTCAGGTTTATGGAGGTCATAATAAAACTCCGCTAACTCCATTGCCCGTTTTCCAATCAGGCTAAATGAGTATCGTCCCGCTAACTCATAAAAATATCCCCATTGTTTTTTATCCCACACGCTAGCACCATCATCCTTAAAATCCATGTGACTTACATAGTAACAATTACCTTCTTGAGAGTATAAGAGGAAATTGAAGTCAACCAGATAGTCCGTACTTTTTTCGTCAGATAGTGCGAGATCAATACGGCATTTTTCCTTTGAGATTACTCCAAATAGATATTGAAACGCTCTAGTGATTGCCCGAACATAAATCACATTCCTGAAGGTCTCGTCATCTGCAATGATTAGCTTAGACTCTGTTTCACATGCCTCTTCGCCCCAAGACCCAAGCAAAAATTTGAATACATCTTCGGGATTTTCGTATTTCTGGATTCCTATGCCTCCAGATACAGGTTCTGATTCTGTCTGTAAATTAATTTTTTCTTTATTCATATTAAATTTGTATTTAAAATTAAGTTTTTACATAATTAAGATTTTGAAGGGATTCGTCCTCCAAAATGACGTTTCCCTATTGCATTTTTTCTTTATTTGTTGTTATTTTTTGATAATAAGGATTCTTCGGAGAGAACCCATGAATTGAAAATACCGTTTACTCCGGTGGTGCTCTTCTCGTTTTCATAAGTTTTCAATACTTTAATTATCACTTCCTTTTCGTGAATCCAATGTCATTTCAAACCTTTACACCCTACATTCTAAGGTAAGGTGCTATACTGTAGATTAAGCTTCGACATATCCTTCCTTCTCTGAATAAAGAAATCCTGATATTCCAGACTGCTTTCCTCTACCCATTTCAGATTTGAAGCTTCATTGTTCGTGTAGTCATTGTCAATATGAAGAATGCTTGGTTTGTTTTCATTGTTATTTGTGTTATTTTAAAGTAGGGAGAGCAACCATGTAGGTGTTCTCCCTGAAAAATGTTAAGAAAAGATATAAAAGAACAATTAAAAAATGTAGTATATATTTTGTGTAAATAATCAGGGTGGCATTAATCAAGTCCCTTATGAGAAGAACTTGAATATCTACAGAGGGATCTCTCCTTTCAGTCAAGATCCACTCCAGCTAAAGCTGGGGATGTTAAAGGGGAATTCTAGTATTTTTTTCATGAGTTCGTGAAACCAAAGTACACCCTGTGTGGTGTTCATCTAGTGAGGAGAACAAGACATAACCTTTTTTCTCTCTAAAAACTACTAGTTCCCTAAAGAAAGCCATTTCGTTAGAATAAAAAATAGTTATATTTCACTAGCACATCGAAGATGCCCCTGATTCCATAAACTCTCATATCCCGATTATAAGGCGAGATTTCTGGGAGACCTGACTGTCAAGAAGGAAGGTCTCCCTATTTCTTTTTCCCATAGAATCTTCTGTCACACCCAAATGGATTTCTCTCATAAGCAAATGACAAGACATTTTCAATCTCATCATGTTCCATGTCTTTGTAGGAATCATGGAGATATCTTGAAGCCATATCCATTGGTATTCCAGCTTTACACATGGTACCACTCATCGTAAGCATACCATTATGCCTATTTCCTTCCTTGAAGTATTCAGCCTTGTTCTTCCTCCAGTAATAGTCCAGACGATCCATTATGGCTTCATCTGTCATTAGGATATGGCATAATTGGTTGAGAAAAGCGTCAACAGATGAGATTTGTCCATAAGCTACCTGATATTTCTCCTCCATGCTTATAGGGATATCCTTAGTTTCTTTTTCTTCAATTTCCTTTAGAGCGGGTTGAAGAGTTGGGTCAAACACGAAATGGTATGTTTCCGGATTAGGATTCCTCCACAAGTCTGGATCATAACTCAAATAATGTCCTCTTGAAAGATCGGACACAGAGTTGTCTATTTGTGGCAGATAGCATATTTTCGCCAGTTGTAAATACAGGTTCCAATGATAATCGGGATTTGCCAGGTCATGAAGGATAATCGCTTTCAGACCTAATCCTGATGGAGTTTCATAAATGGCATAGATAAATGGAAATTTTTTCAGTTCATCTTTTGCCTCAGACATCTCATCCTTGCTGGTAAACTTATCATAATCCAAAGCCATGAACGAGGAAAATGTCTCCAATCCATGAACATGCTTTGTCCTGAAGACACCGTTTATGCAGCCTACAGGAAGCCATTCTTTCTTGAGTGTGTTCTGTTTGTCATGATCACTTACCCTTCTTATCTCTCCAACAATGTCTTTTAGCTGTATTCCCTTCGTATCTTCTTTCGACTTCCTGATTGTATACATACCTGTTTGAACAATGTCCAGAAAACGGTCTATGTTCATATCCATGGGTCGATTCGGTAAAGACACCAAGGGGAATAGGCTGAAACATTTCTGATAGAGGGACAATATTTCAAACCCTTTTTTCCCAGTCTTGTAATTCTGAAATGGTTTGGCAGTCATAAAATTCACGATATCACATGCCTTGGCTGATTTTATGTATTTCGCCTTCCTGTATTCTTCAGCCATGATTTTTTTCAATTGGCCAGACTCGTATCTTCTTTCCTTGAGTCGATTCCTCAGTGCATTGGTCACTTCTTCAAGAATTGCTCCGTCATAAACAGGTTCTTTCATCACTGAGATGATTTTGCTCTCTTCAAAACCTAATGACTTTAAGCCATCGTATCCCAATGCATCCCAATACCTGGCATATTTAGGGGATATGAAATCCACTTCCTCGATCAGTTCAGGGTGAGCTTTCCTGAAATCGCAGTATATTCTTATTCTCTGGTTTGTAATCCTGGTTTCCTCAAATTCCTTCTTGAAAGCCAGGACATCAGGATTCTCAGACTGTGTGCCGGTAAAGGCGGTTATTCCTGCATTTTTCTGCTCCCTTATGATACTGTACTGGCTGCTAAGGTTCTTCTTGCTTATTTCCCAGGCCCTCATCTCAGCGAGCATACACAGAGTATTAAACTGAACGGTTGCCTTTCCTGTCTTCTTATCCTCCACAACTATCAGGTAATCATTCTTGTATTTATCAACCTCCATGCTGGTACGGTATTTCTTCAGCTGAATCTCCTGAAGTTCCTTGGACTTGGACTTAAAATCGTCTATCAGTATTCTTGTATCCGACGCTTTCTTCCCTATGTACTTGTTAAACTCTTCATCGTTCAAGCCCATCGAGTTCTCCTTGACGAACAGAAAGGCCTGGTTACGATAGGGATTCCTGTCCAATCGCTGCCGTCCTAGAATCTGGGGTAAATCCGTACTGATATCCAAGGCGAGTGTCTGTTGGGTTGGATCGGCAAATATGTAACTGACGGCACATTCTGAATAGAAGTCCACTCCCAGGTATACTGATCGGGTACAGAATGTGAATGGCTTATGTTTCTCACCCTCAGCAGGGAAATTTCCAAGTGCTAATCCCGCTTTCTTGAGCTTGTCCTCACTGCTTTGGGAACACAAGATATTGACTTCATCAAGTGACAGTCCACATGACCTGATGATCTGAATGATATCTTTGACGTTATTCAGATAGAAGACGGCCTCACTCGTGTCAATCTCGATATTGCCGAACTTTACTGTCTTTCCGGCTTTCATCTTGTTGATGATCTTCCGGCAAACTTGTGTTCTGGTTTCTGACGGCTTGATTGTTATGTTCGTCACTACCATTTGCTCTTCCATCTCCTTCGGCCATATCAGTTTGTAATAGGGAAGGTTCTTGAACTCATCCAGAAACTCCATATACTTATTTAAATAAGGTGTGGCCGAGAGGAAAATGACTCTCTTGAAATACTGGCTGCTATCAAGAAACATCATCTCTGTCAGGCTCTTGAAAGCTGAATCGCAGAATATCTGCTGGAACTCATCAACAACCAATGTCCAACTATCAAGCTCCGTTTCACCAAAAGCCTGAAGCGCTGAGAAGCAAAGTGCTCAGAATGTGGTGGCAGGAAAACAGTCCGAAACTGCAGTCCATACATTTCGCTGCATATTTGACCACCTCGTCCTTATACTTCAATAGTTCTTCATAGGTAGCCTTCTTCCTTTTCTTGTTCCTCCCACCCCCGTCATCTATTACCGCATTGTCACTGATGTCCCTGAAGACCCATGCATCAGGATGCTTGGTCCTCTTGTTCTCTATCAGTGAGCATCTTGGTGAACAGAGAATGACCTTCTCTTTGTTGGTCAGAAAATACTGTGTTGCTCCTACGCCTGTATGTGATTTGTCTAGAATGAAGTGACAATCTGGAAGCATGTCACCTAATTTTTCCCATTGCCCCAGGTATCTAATACCATCTGGCACCATAATTTCTATAATATTCATCGTTTTTATGTTTTTTGTTGCTGCAGGTGTCTTTTTCCTGCTTTCTAATTTTTTAATTCATCACGTCCCACTATTTATAAGGTATTCAGGGCGTTCTGTTTTTTCTTGATTGAATTGTTAATGTTATTTTTTGCCTCTTTAGTTCTTCTATCAAACCTCTGTAGGCATCACTTCTTTTTCTTTCACGGGGGCAGATCTTTAACAGTTCCTGAAGCGTTATGATAATCTCTGTTCCAGGATTCATTGTAAATCTTTCCCTGAGGTTCTTGATGTCATCAGAGAACTTTGAGCCAACGATAGGCTTCTTGTTCTTTGGTTCCGATGTCTTTACTGTAGTCTGATTGACATCATCAGCTGCATAAACTACAAGCATTTGAAATAAATAATCCATATCGTCCTTATTTTAATTTGTTAAACCAATAGCCGCCCTTCGTCCTATACCTTGGGCTGCTATGTCTCAAGTTGTTATGAATGGAGCCAGTTCCAATCTTCAATTCTCTCTGGACAGATGCCATTGAGTCAAATTCCTTTTCCTTTCCATCAGGATAGTGTGCTACAATCTTTATGGCTTTCTCCTGCTGGGCATTTCTCATCTTTTCAATCGTCTCTTCTGTCCTTTTCTTTCCCTTCCAATATCCTCCATTCTCTTTTCTCCACTTCTTTGCCGCTTCAATAGCAGCCACTGGTGCTTTACCTTTCATTCGCTCTGACTGAGCCTTTTTCATTTCGGCAGTCCTAACCTTACCTTTATTGGAATTGCCGATTTTACGTTTCGTTTCATCCGATAATTTTCTTCCCTTCATAGCATTTGAAATTCTTTTCTTGTGTTTTTTGCTGAGTCGAATTCCCTTAAAGCCATCGCCATAAGAAGAATTGAATCCTTTCTTAACACTGCTAAACTGGCGAATACATTCTTCCTCAGCTTTTTTCAGTTTCTCATTCCGTTCCTCTATTGAACGGGCTCTAATGATCTTCAGGATTTCTGTTTCCCAGGAGGCATCACTAACGCCGTATTTGATACGAGCCTCATTGATTTTTCTCCCTCCATAAGGACTTTTTACGTTATTCCATTTTCGAAATCTCTTCTTAAGGTTTGTGGTTTTTCCTATGTACATCTTTCCTTCATCCTTTGTCCCCTTTGATGAAGGAGCTATCAGTGTTTTCCTATAGATGTAACCCAAACACATTTTAATGGTGTTTTTCATGTCTTATAATTATTTACGAAACTGGTTCATTCCAATTTCATAAATAGGGGATTTAAGGGCCTGGAACTGAGTTTTTCACATTATACAGGGAAGTTCAGTAAAAGAGGTCGAGGTTGGTCGGCTTTTGGGGTGTGTCGCCGACCTTCCCTCTATAGGATTTCATAGAACTCTCTTCGAATTCCATTTTCATCCTTTCTCCTTGTCACCCTGGTCTTGATATACTTCATGAGATCATTGATTGCCAACGTCTTCAACCCATACTTAGTGTAGTTACACTTGTTGGTGTGAGTAATGAGTTTTCTCATGTTCTTACTTTTTTTAGAGTTAATTTATTAAAGGAAGGTGCGTCAACCAAAGGATTGACCCACCCTCCCGTGATAATGATTAAGCTACGATTCCATTCTTGGCTTCAAATTCACTCCAAAGCTCGTTCAACTTCTTTTCGATTTTAACGTCCTTGGAACCTTTATCATCCCTTTTGTAGCCTTGGATGGCAGCAACAGAGTCATTTTGAATCTGCTTGATGAATTCAACGAGGATTTCAGTCACGTCATTCATACTCCGTTTCGCTTGAAGCTTCTTTGAAATGTCAATGAAAGTAAGCGGTACCACTTTCAGCTTGACAACATTCACTTTGAATTTATCCAAGGCTGCCTCATAGAGCTTTTTCCCATTCTCGAAGTTGTCCATTTTAGCCATCTTCACCAAAAGATCGGGATTACTGCTCGCCTTTACCATATGGAACTTACTGTAAATACGGCTAGGGTCTAAAGTAGCCCAAAGCCAGGAAGCAGTATCACCACAGTCCTTGAATCGTTCCTGAACCCAAATGAGCATAGAAGTGTCTATTCCTTCAGGAGCCGTGAGAAGAAGATTGGTGAGATAATCACCGCCCTTCCATGGAGCTGTTGCCACATTGGACTCTCTCAGGATGGAAATTGTCTTCGCATTTTGATTCAGAGGCAGAAAGAAATAGCATTCATAACCTCTTTCGGGAGCATTTTTCTTCTCCTTCTCGTTCAGCTTCTTAATCGCCTCGAATCGGTGCTGGCCGTCGACAATGATGAGAATCTTGTCAAGATTTTCTTTTTTCTCGTCAATCGTAGAGTCATCAAAGAAGCAGATTTCCAACCCCTCATCCTTGCACTTACGAGCACTGACAACCAAGCATGGGGAAATCAGTCCATCTGCAATTTCAATAGACTTCTTCTTAGCTGTAAGAGCCCGATCCTTGATCGAACGGTTGATCTTGAGCTTTCCGAATTTGAAACCTTGAGCTTTGAGGTCTGTCATTGAGTAGATTGTGTATCTACGGAGAAGGTTCTTTCCCTGAGGAGATTCAACTTCTTCCTCAACTTCTTCACTCTCCGATACAGCATCACCGTCAACTGATTCTGCTGCTTCTTGAGCCGTAGGTTCCGAATTTGCCTGATGCTCATCCACCACTTCAGCATCACCGGCATTAGGTGCTACTTCTGGCGTTTCAAGCTCGGGATTCTCCTGAGGCTCATTCACTACTTGGTCGTTTTCTCGATTAACGAGATGCAGACCTTTCTTAAGCTGAGGGTTCTGTTCCTCAGTCTGTGCTCCAGCTTCGAATGCTGGAGTTTCATAATTGTTTTGTTCAAGCATAATTAATTAATTAAAATAATTAATAAAAAAAATATTTCGCATGGCCGAATCGAAATGACGCTCGGACCAGACGGTGGAGAATTTGAACTGCTCTCCTGGGCAGTGGGCTGCTAGACGTCGGTCTGTTACTCTCCTTCTCGTCGTCCGAGTTGAAAAGTCATAGATATTATCATATTATTATAAGGAACGCGCCCGAGGGAGCGCCTTCTATGTTCGTAAACTCGTGGGATGCCTGGGCATCCTTACGTGATCCGAACTCGGTACCGGCTATTGGAGCTGGATTTACTTTGATTTTCTTACATTTCTTTTATATTTTGAGTTAAATAATTAATTGATATTTCGCCTGCCCGAATCAATTGAGGTTCGGACAGACACCTCAAATGATGATTTTGAGGTGAGCAATTCCTCCACCCGTTGCTCAGTGGGGGGTTATTTCTTGTTCCAACATGTCAATGATCACTTGAACACTACTCTCCTCTCGTCGATTGAGTTGGAGAGGCAAAGGGTATGACCTGGGGCCTACAGTGTTGCTTCGTTGTAGCTATCGCTGCTCCGAAACAACAGCTGTGTGTGCCTTTCGGTTTTCGAGAGGTGTGCGTAGATATAATAAGGAACGCACGCGTGGGTCTGTATCACAGGATTACTGATTTTTGAAGTTCTTCAAGTACCTTTCAATATCCTCTGGGGTAAATCTTGGAGAACGCCCAACGTAATACGATGGGGTCAGCAGTCCTGACTTGCGATGTCTAAAAACTGTTGGTTTCGATATTCTGAGTTTCTCCACCAGCTCGTCAATTGTCAAATCTTCCTGATGGTTTTCAGGGACTTGTTCGAAAGCTTTAGAGGTTGACTCCATCTTTTCGACTACCTTTTGAGCTATTAAATCGCTCAGTTGTTCCAATAAATCTTCCATAGTTTTTGAGTTTTTGTGCTGCAAAATTACGGCTTTCTTAGGAGGACTCTTGGGTNNTTTTGTGCTGCAAAATTACGGCTTTCTTAGGAGGACTCTTGGGTGAAAAATCACCTTTTCATGAATTTAAATCACCCAAACGGTTTCCCTGATTCGAACGATTAAATTGTTCGATTTTGTGCTGCAAAATTACGGCTTTCTTAGGAGGACTCTTGGGTGAAAAATCACCTTTTCATGAATTTAAATCACCCAAACGGTTTGCCTTGATAATCAATGATTTAGCATTTGATAAAAGATGACTCAGTGATGCTGTGAATTAATTCTTATGTATAAAAAGAGAGGGGAAAGCAATATGGCTTTAATTAACCACTATTGCTTTCCCCCTTTATCGGCTGAGCCTTTTCCCTAATTTACCAAACTTTATTCAAGGGCAGCTAATACCTCCTTCTTCAACCTATCATCAATAGCCCTGTATCGACTAAATGCCTTACTTCCCTCTACATGGCCTGTCATCGAAGATATCAGGTCGGGATCTTTCACATTTGCATATAAATTTCCAATGAAATTTCTTCTGGCCATATGAGAAGATGCAACTTCCCAAATTGGATGCTTTTCTTCTTTCCGTGTCTTTGTATTCAGAGTGGTAACGACACGATTAATTCCTGCTATTCGTAACATCTCCTTAATAGCTTTGTTGTAGTGCTGCTCTGATATCAAAGGTACTATTGATTCGTGATCCTTTAGGATTTCAGAGTATTTGGCTATCACCTCCTTTGCAGTTTTTGTAAGTGGGATACGTGCCACTTTACCGAACTTGTTCAACGTTTTGCTCGGAATATATTCAATTGCCCCATTAACAATGTTGTTTTTGGTAAGACAATAAAAATCACCGATTCTCATTCCCAGATTGGATTGAAGAACAAAAATGTCCCGTTGTACTCCCAATCTTGGATTATCTGAGAAATCATAGTTGTATAATTCTTTAATCTCATCAGATGTCAAGTAAAAAGGGGTTCCATAAACGCATTCCTTCAACGGATGTTGCTTAAATGGGCTTGTTGGTATTTTTCCAACTAAGGCACACCAGTTAAAGAATGTTCTAATCCGTTTCATGATAGAATGGATAGCATTTCCACCTCTCTGCTGAGGAATTCTCCCTATCGGTGCATTATCGTAGATGTGTTTCCATCTCTTTAAGCATTTTCCATTTTTATCGAAAAAAGTATATTCTATTTGGAGGAAACGTTCCAAATTACATAAGTGGTCGTTGTTCCATTCTTCCAGTGTGAGCACCTTATTTATATAGTTGTTGTATCGCAAAAGAATGTTTTTTGTGACAAGAAGTTGTTTCCTTCTCATTTCATTCTTGCTTTTTTGCTCCACAAAGTCCTTGAAAGCTTCATCAACAGAGTTTCCTTTCTGTGCCTTCAATACTTTTTCTACTGCCTTCTTCGTTTGTACCTTCTTTATGGTCACTCCTTCCATAAACAAGTGCTCTGACTTGCAATTTTCGATGATTGATTCCCAGTATTCACGAGTCTCATTTCCTTTTACCTTGATGACCGTTTTCAACAAGGTTTGCACTATCTCATTTAACTGAGCCTGGAGGTTGGATAGCATGACTTGTTCTTTGGTGTGTAGTCTTGGAATAATTAGCTTTCCTGCCTTATCATTCCAAGCGTTGACAGGAACTAAGATTCCTGTCTTCAACCTGAATACACTAATTCTACTGTAAGAGAACCTGATAAAAACCTCAGATTTTCCATCAACTGTTTTTTTTGAAATATTCAATTTGCATGTTGCCATTTCATTGTTTTTTTATTAGGATGCAACCCGTCGGCTGAATTAAATTAGTGCGTATTTAATCCTTCCTATAGGTTTGTTGTTGATGAAATTTGCATATTGTAGGACAGTCATCGAACTAATTTTGCGATAATTCTTGTAAAAAGCCCGTTTGTCAGCTTAGCATAGTTTCTGATGACCATGAATTGGTCCGTCAGTCGTGAGAAGTTGGTTTTAATCCTCTTCCTGGTCTTGGCGAAAGGAGAAGGTCTGCAAACCTTGATGGGCTTGGAATCGAAACAGAAATAATCCTCAATACCGTCAATGCTCTCAGCTATCTTCTTGCGGATTTCCTCCATTAAACCACAATGGAACTTCCTTCTGTCTTTGTACTGGCGGCGTGAGATAAGATTCGGGAAGAGATAACGGCTCTGATTCAGCTTACAGAACAGCCAATTATCGCTGTCAAAGCTTTCAGACTCAGCAGCCATACTCAGCGCCACCACCTCGATGTCAGAAAAACGTAGTACTGAACCTGGTCTTCTGATATTACCCTTGTCATTCACAAGATTTGTGGAGATTTTCTTGCATATCTCAAGAATTTTGTTGAATTTTGCATGAAAGTTGTGCCTATGTTGATGAAATAACTTCATGATTTGCACCAACAAGTTGCTAATAATCAGTGATTTGTATAACTTTTTTTCCATTTTCCTTCAACTTTTTAAGACGGTAATCCTGCCAACAGGGATGCAAAATTACAAATATGAAACATGATACCTCGGGTGAAAAGTTGCCATTGTTAAAAATTAATTCACCCAAAGCAGAATTTTCTAATTGTAATTCAAAGTTAGATAATCTTATTTTCAACAAAAAATCAATGAAAATGTCAACTGAAATTTTAACCTGATGAAATGAGGTGAAACTCAATGAGAAGAAAATGACTACGCGTATGCTTGAAAATCAACATTTTAATGATTATCTATTCTTATTATATTTCACTATGGTCTTACTGTCAGGCGCACACACCTTTTGGGGATAACTAATTGATAACTACATCATTAGTTTTCCCCGTTTTTTGTTTTTGTCAACCGAGTGTCAACCTTTTTTGTAAATTTATAGAAAAAAATAAAAGCAAAAAGATGAAAATTAAAGTTCTTATTTCATTGGTACTGTCGCAGCTGATGACAGGAACCTATGCGCAGAAGCTGAACATGCGTATAAAAGAAAACAAGAGATGGATGGCAAGATGCTTGATGGTACTTGCCGTAATGGCATTCTGCATAGGATGCTCCAAAGACAACGACAACACCGCCGAGCAGCCCACACCACCTATCGAGCAGCCCGAAAAAACGGCAGCTGAAGTGCTGGCCAACATTCCTGGCGTCACCATCATCAAGAACACTAAAGATGCAAAAAAACTTGATATTACGACGTTCTATTTCGACCAGCCTGTTGACCACAACGATGCTTCGGCAGGCACATTCCGTCAGTATTGCGTACTGCACTACAAAGGCCGCGACTGCGTCACCGCGCTCCACACACAGGGCTACTCCACCTTAGAGACTGAGAAATTGATGCAACCCGACTTGGTGACCATTCTCGACGGCAACTATATTGAGGTAGAACACCGCTACTACAGGCACTCAACCATCAATTTGGATGCCGAAAACTACGATGTAGAATACTGGAAATACAACACGGCAGCTCAGTCAACAGCCGACCTGCATGCCATAGTGACAGCCCTGAAACAGACAGGATACTTCAATGGCAAGTGGGTGAGTACAGGTGTCAGCAAGAATGGCATCCTTACCGCCCTCTACGCTTTTTATTATCCCAACGAGATGGATGCCTACGTACCATTCTGCGCACCCTTCTGTACTGAAGCTGAGGCGCCCGGTATAGGCAAATGGATCACTCAGGAATGCGGAAAGGGTACCGAGGCTCACCAACGCATTTGGAGCGCACTTCAGCGAATGCTCACCGACGAGCAGCTGCGAACGGAGATGACGACTCTGTACAAGGAGGAATATCCTAACAATCTCTCGGTTCAGAAATACAGCACCTCAACGGCAATATGCGCCATGTTGCCTAGATTCATGGAAAACTTGTTCTATAAATTCGCTTATCATCCCTTGAACACTTGGGAAGACGTCATTCCTCAGAATGGCCACAGCGCCGAAGCCTACTATCGCTTTGTAATGCTGAACAAGACAAATTTTTCAGACAATCTGAAAGCGCTTCGCGATCTATTGAAACTGGAGGATAAGGAGCAGTTCGAGTATGATTTCGAATATGACAGTTATGACGACTACGAAACTTATGACGACGAGGACTGGGATGATATAGACGAGGATGATGAGTCGTTTGTCCGCCGCAGAGCGCAAAAGATGTCGTTCGAAGTTTTTCTTAAGTTAATTTATCCTGTACACGCAGCCAAGGAGTTAGGTTATTATCTCCATGACTGGTCGATGCTGCCAGAAAATTTCCCAAAAAATCAACTGAAATGGATGAACGAGCAGGTGAGTATCACCAAATACAACAAACAATATGGTGTGCAGTATGACGGTGGTAAACTCATGAAAGACTTCTTGGCCTTTCTTAGGAACAACCGTAACACCAACAAGTGCAAGATGCTGTTTGTCTATGGTGCCAACGATCCATGGACTGGTGCCGCTATCCCAGACCCCGCTGCCGACGACCCATACATCAAGAAGTTTGTAGTGCCTGATGGCGTTCATAGCGGCTGGATCAATAGCAAGATTCATTATAAGGTGCAGGATAGGGACTATATTGTCAACACCGTCAAGCAGATGCTGCAATTACAATAGGGCGAGTCATTTGCAAAAACCAGTTGCCCCAGCGCATCACATCAGAATCATTGAAAAAACGAATATTATTATGAAAAAAATTCTATTGTCATTACTCTTCCTATTGCTGGTCTCTTTATCCGCGCTTGCTGCCAAAGGACACTGGGTGGGTACATGGGCAACAGCTCCAATGCTTGCGGGCAATAACAACAACCCTCCGTCACCGGGATTAGCTGGCAACTCACTTCGCCAAATCGTGCAAGTAAGCATTGGTGGCAACTTGGTACGGCTAAAACTGACCAACCACTACGGCAACAGTCCTGTTGAGATTAAGGGTGTGGAACTTGCTGCCGCAAAGTCAGCAGGTAGCAATCCGAACATTGATGAAGGCACAAGCGTAAAGCTGTCCTTCAACGGTAGCAGTTCGGTAAGCATTGCTGCCGGTGGAATGGCGGTGAGCGATGCCGTGCAGTTCCCCATCACCCCACGTCAAAATGTGGCCATCACTATTCACTATGGTGAGACTTCATCGACCGTTGTGAGCGGACATCCCGGTTCACGAACTACCAGCTATTTGACTGAGGGTAACACCACGGACTTTGCCTCAGCCACAAAGACTGACCATTGGTATCATATTCTTGCCCTTGAGACAATGGCAGAGGATGAAGCAGCTTGCGTGGCAGTGTTAGGCAACAGCATTACCGACGGGCGTGGTTCTACCACCAACCAGCAAGACCGTTGGACAGACGTGTTTTCACGCTGCCTGCTTGCCAACAAAGCTACAAGCCGGTTAGGCGTGCTCAACCTTGGTATTGGCGGCAACTGCGTTCTGAGAGGAGGCTTAGGCCCAACTGCAGTGAACCGCTGTCAGCGTGATATCTTCGAACAGGAAGGTGTGAAATATATCGTGCTCTTTGAGGGCGTGAACGACCTGGGCGGCACACGAGATGGTATTTTGACGGCTCGACGCATTATCGATGCTTGGAAACAGATTATCAGGATAGCCCATCAAAAGGGCATTCGTGTCATCGGTGCTACCGTCACACCATTTAAGCGAAACAACTATTACAGTGAAGACCATGAAGCAGGACGGCAGAAGCTGAACAACTGGATACTGACCACGAAGATGCTTGATGGCGTGATAGACTTTGCATCAATCGTGTGTGATAAGAACGACAGTGCGGCTCTCGCCCCAAAATATCTTTTCGAGAATGACTGGTTACACCCCAACGCCATGGGTTATAAGGTGATGGGTGAAGCTATCGACCTGAAACTCTTTTCCCAGACGGGACCTCTTGCCCAGGACGATGAGCCTGACGATGAGGAGGTAGAGGGACAATGGATAGAGGCGGAGAACATGCAGAAGGATGGCTATGGTCTGAACTTCCGTTTGGGCGAAAACCTTATGGCATCTGGCGGAAAGTATTTAGAGACTGTGAAGAACCAGACGGATGCTTCGCAGGACAAAGCCGACCAACTGCAAACACAGATTAAGGTGAAAAAGGCAGGTACTTATTATGTTTATGCTCGGCTTTCCTGTCCTTCTTTCGATGGCGACAGCTATTTTGTGTCAATCGACAACGGTTCGTGGACTGTAGTCAATGGCCTTTCTACGGGTGGCTCGTGGGAATGGAAAGAGTTGTTCAAGGGACAACTCACGAAAGGCACTCACCAATTACGCATCGGTGGTCGCGAAGGCGGTGCCTGTATCGACAAACTCTGTGTCACCGCCTCTTCCACACCACCGATAACTATTGGAGGCAGTAAGAAATGATGAGACAATAACTTGGGATGATTGTCAACCATTCATTTGTTTTTTATTCAACCACGAATTTCACGAACCTTTAGCTCGGCGTTAGCCAATTAAACGAATTGTTCTTTATATTATTATTTCAAATTTCACTAACAAAAAAGTTAGCATTTTTCAAATTAGAGAAATGAGAAAAATATTAATTCGTTTAATTCGAGTAATTCGTGGTTTTAAATTATGGTGTCTGTTAGACTTGGTTGATGCTCATGCGATTGGCGATGAAAACGCCTAAAAGGATGAGGGCACTTCCGATATAGGACATCGGTGTCATGGGTTCGTGAAGGAACATGGCACTGGCAATCATGGTTGTGATGGGGTTGAGATAAACGTAGTTGCTGGTGGATAAGGCACCGATTTTCTTCACGGAAACGCTCCACCACAAGAAACAAAGGAATGATGCAACGACTGAAAGAAACAGAAGATTCATCCATACGATGGGATGAAGAAGGTGTTTTGGAGGAAAGGTCCAAGGATTCAACAGGAACAGTGGAAGGACGGTGAGAATGCCATAGAAAAACACTTTCCGAGTGATGAATGCGGCAGAGTAGCGAGTGGATACGCTCTTGATGAGAAGGCTGTAGATGGCCCAGCTGAATGCTGCAATCAATGCAAGTGCATCGCCCAGAGGATTCAGCTTGAGCACGAAATGCCCGTTGTAGATGACCATGCCCACTCCGAATAGGGCTATCAGTGAACCCTGAATGAGAGAGGCCGACGCTTTTACGTTCTTCACAAAGAGTATGGCCAAAAGGGTGGTGATGAGTGGAGCCGTGCAGACGATGAATGCCACATTGTTTACGAGGGTGAGTCCGATGGCGGTGTTTTCTGCCACGAAATAGACGGTGCCTCCCATCAGTCCCAGCATGAAGAATGTTCCTTCGTCTTTCCACGACTGCGACTTGATGGTTTTGGGGGTGATGGGCCAAATGCAGAGATATGCCACAATGAATCGGAGCAGGAATATTTCCATGGGCTGTAACCCTTGAAGCAGAAGAAACTTGGTGTTGATGAATGTGACGCCCCAGATGGCAATGGTCAGGATAGCCAACAGGTGAAATCCTAAATGTTTCATTTCGAATCAGTGTCTAACTCTTATTGTGTGCAAATTTAGTGCATTTTTCTGTCTTATCGATAGATTGCAAGTGTTTTTTGTATTCTGATGTTGGTAGCACACATTTAGTAACGATAAAAAAATAACTTGGTTGGGCTGTTTTCGCCCGTTTTCTCAGTCATGATGCCCGCATCACTCCTTCAAAAACGAACAAAAACATCTCCAAAATATGAGTAAATCGTACCAATTTATTTTTTTATCATTACTTAATTATTATTATCTTTGCAGCAGATATGAACTTTTATTACTAACATCTTTCAAGTTATGAGAAATTGCAATGTGTTGAGGTGTCTGTTCTTCACGATGCTTTGCCTAATGATAGGTGGCACGACCACGATGTATGGAGCTACTGCGGACGGCATCCCTCCATCGACAGAGAAACAACCTGCGTTCCCTGGGGCAGAGGGCTTCGGACGATATGTGACGGGAGGCAGAGGAGGACAGGTGTATCATGTTAGCAACCTGAATGACTCGGGTACGGGTTCGCTGCGCTGGGCACTGCAGCAAACGGGAGCCAAGACCATTGTGTTCGATGTGTCGGGAACCATTCATTTGGAGTCTGCACTCAATATCGGTGGCAATGTCACTATTGCTGGACAGACGGCTCCGGGAGATGGCATCTGTGTGGCCGACTATCCTTGCGCCATCAAGGGCAGTAACGTGATTGTGCGCTACATGCGCTTCCGATTGGGCAATAAGAATGTGCTGCTGAACGGAGCTGACGGATGGGATGGCTTTGGTGCATTGGACCAGCAGGACATCATTATCGACCATTGCTCTGTGAGCTGGTCCATCGACGAATGTCTGTCGGTGTTGGGCAATAAGAATACCACCGTGCAGTGGTGCCTGGTGGCTCAGAGTTTGGTGGAAAGCGGGCATTCGAAGGGTGCTCATGGCTATGGTGGCAACTGGGGTGGTAGTGGTGCCTCGTTCCATCACAACCTGCTCGTTCATCACACGTCGCGCACGCCACGCCTCGGTCCTCGTTTCACTACGCAACTCGACGAGCGTATGGACATGCGCAACAACGTCATCTATAACTTTGGTGGCAACGGCTGCTATGGTGGAGAGGGCATGAAAGTAAACATTGTCAACAATTACTACAAGCCTGGACCTGGTACACCGACCGACAAGAAGGGAAAGCGCATTGCTGGCATTGGAATTCGTAATAACAAGTACATCGTCGATTATCCTGACTATGCACCTACGTTGCACCTGTGGGGAAAATATTTCGTGGAGGGAAATGTCAACAGCAAGTATTCGGACGTGACCAACGACAATTGGACTTACGGCATCTATAACCAGATTATTGCCAGCGACTGCAATGGCACTTACACGCAGACCACGAAGGACACCATTCGCCTCAATGCGCCCATCCCATACGTCGTGACCACCACGCACACGGCAGCACAGGCTTACGAGCGAGTGCTGGACTATGCAGGAGCCTCACTCAGTCGCGACTCGTTCGATGAATTGATGGTGAGCGACACGCGCAATGGCAAGGCCACTTACACGGGTAGTGGACTGAACAGTGGTTTCATCAATTCGCAGGACGACAACAAGCCTTCGGGTGCATCGTCATCGTGGAGTGCTTGGCCTACGCTGAACAGTAGTGCTGCTCCTACCGATACCGACGGTGATGGAATGCCCGATGCATGGGAGAGCGCCAACGGATTGAATCCGAACGATGCTGCGGATGGTGCCCTCGTGGCAGACAATGGCTATACGAATGTGGAGAACTATCTCAACTCGTTGGTGGAGACGATTACCACGAGTCAGAATGCAGGTGGCACTTTGACAGGCGAAAGAGAGGGCGTGCAGGAAGTGACCGACTATGAGATTTCAGCCTTGACCAGCAATGGCGACTGGACTTTTCAGAATGGAATCAGTATCCGAGAATCAGGAACTCCAGCCGTGGTGTCGAAAACCAACTATCTGAAGTTCTCCCGCAACCATCAATACACCATCGAGTTGCCCGACGGCGTGACGATAGAAAGTGTTACTATCACGGGAAATCTGAATTTGGACGAAGGAACGGCCTATCTGAAGGAATTGAACGGCAAGAACTTTTCGTCAGAAGACTATGTGTTCCCAAGTCGTTTGGCTAATGACGACCGAACGTACACGATTGTGTTGGAAACACCAGCGACGGGAACACTCACGTTTACACCAAGCGGTGACGGACAGGTGGGCTGGATGCTGACGCTCCACACGCAGAAGTCAGAGGAACAGCCTTCGGTTGACGTTATTACCAAAACTGTCACGGGAACCATCACCTTGCCTTTCTATGAGGGAAGCACTGACTTTGCTGTGCTATACTCTAGCGAGGTGGAGGACATGATAACGGCCACCGTGAACCTCGGTTCTGCTTTGGGATGCTCTGCTAAGCGCATCGTGAACAATGCGCCATTCGATGAAATCAGTACGACGGAGAACAAGGCTACAGGTGCTACGACTGAGAATGCCCTGACCATTACCCTTTCGACTTCAGCCGACGATGTGCAGTTCAAGCCAAGCAGCATCTCATTCAATGCATGTAAAATCGGCACCGACGGAGGCAAGTTCGACCTCAGTCTCGACGGTGCGAAACTTTATTCTGCCGTGGAGCCGAATCGACACAACGAAGCGGGAGGTTTTTATTCCAGCTACAGCAAGCAGGTTTCGTCGTCTTTCTCCACAGAGCACAACTTCGTCTATAACATCTATGCACTGCAGAACAAGTGCATGGGCCTTGGAAGCATCGTCATAACGGGCGAACTGACTTACACGATAGAAATACAGAAAGGCGATGTGAATGCCGACGGACAAATCGACATCAGCGATGTGGTGGTTCTGGTGAACTACATCCTGACCGGCAATGCCGACAACATACACTTGGGCGTGGCTGACATCAACGATGATGACAGCATCGACATTTCCGATGTAGTGGGATTGGTCAATATCATTCTTGGTCAATAGGAAATGATGAATCATAAAAAAAGAAGAACGAAGAATGCGAGAGTCAATTCCACATTCTTCGTTCTTCTTTTTTCAGTACTTCTCTAACATGGTAGGAAGTAATCCTAATTGGTTTAAATTTTGATATTTGAGAAAGGCTTTCTACGTGCCATCCAGGCTGATAAGAACAAGATAATGAATCCGATAATCAAGGTAACGATTTCAGGAAGATGCAGGTCGAAAACTCCATTTATCAAGCCTCCTACAATGTAGGTGACAAAGAGCCAATGGATGAGATAGATACGTGTTATGTCGTTGGCTATTTGCTTCACCTCGTCGAAGATTACCTTAGGCTCATGAGGCATGATGAAATGTCCGATGCCTGTCACGGTAATGGCTCCCATGATGCAGACAAAGGCATCGAAAGGAGTGAGATAGTAGAAAAAGTCATCATTATCATCATCAAACATGCCAACATCGTGCCTGGTCATATAGATCATGCAAGCATTAAAGATGAATGCTGCTATAGGTGTGACTAAGGCATAGAATCGATTCAAATCGTTGCAGCGTCGGATGAGTTGACCTATCCAATAGCCTGTTGCAACGAAGATGAACCAGTTGACAAGAGGAAAGCTGCTCCATATTTCGCCCACATGAATTCCTACGAAGGGATAGCAAAGCATGTTAAGCGCTGTACTGCCCATATCGATAGAGCGCACAAAGGTGCCGAAGACTGACAGTGCCAGACCAACAAACAAAATGACATTGGCAGAAGCGCGCAGACAACGCAGTAGGCTGAACAAAAGGAATGCAAATCCTGCAAACTGAAGGATGTCGAAAAGGTTTATTTCTTCTACGAATAAACCGTAGTGTTCCTCGCCAAAGCCTCCTTTCCATAACAACAATTGCGGCAAGCAGCGCACAAAGTTGAGCAAGTAGCCTACTACGACCAACTTGATGCCACGGCCGAACATGGTGCGAGCGTCGTTTTTTCGACTATAGGCAACGCCCACGCCCATAGCAAACATGAAGATGGGAGCTGCCAACACTCCGCCATAGATGTTGTTGAGACGATATTGAAATCCTTGGTTCATGTTCTCTTCGCCATACTCGTAAATGAATGTATGGACGAGCACCATGAAGATGATGGCTAACAATTTCGAAAAGTCAACACCCCACTGTCGTCCAGTATTGACTTCTTCTTTACTAAAAAGTTCCATATTTGCTTAGAATGCTTTAACGGTGAAACCAGCAACAAAATAGAAGTTCTGACTACCAGGATTGGCAACGATTTGACCAAACATAGGCAGTGAGAAAGAATCAGTGATTTTGATGCTCTTTGTAGCACGTAACGAAAGATATGTTACGCTGAATCCTGAGGTTTCGTAATAATCAGACTCCCAAGGTACGAAACCTGCTGTAGCTTCCCAATCGCAAGTGGCGAGGCGGAATGGAGCTTCCAATTGGAAGTAAGAACTGAAGGCACGCTTGTCGTCTTCCTCTTGATAGTCAGCACCTGCGAAAAATGTCTGCCATGAAGCTGATAGCGGACCGAAGTCGTATCCAACGAAACCTTCGAAAGCATGTCCTGTCTTGCCCTTTTTGTAATAGAAGTAACGCTTGTCGTTCTCGTCAGTCCAATAGTCAATGACACCCAGTGAGAGTCCGCCTGTCTGATACTGTAGCGTCATATCAATCTCCTGTCTGTCGTCTTTGTGGTTGGTTAGTCCCACGCTACCCCATGCCGTGAGGCTCAGTCCTTTCCATTCCACAGACATCTCTGGCTGAAAAGATACGCGTCCTAACTGGAGACCACGCCAGATATAGCTGCTGACGAAGTCTGCATGTAAATCTCCTTCAATTTGGCTCTTTGTTTGAGCCATAGCAATACCTCCTGTCATCAACAGTAAGGCAATAAAAAATATTCTTATTGATTTCATGGTGCAAATTTACAAAAATCATTGATAGGATGTAACCAATCATTATTTGTTTTTGTTGACTATGGGATGAAAAAAGGACAAATAGATAAAAAACAGTTATTCTACATGATATCGGAAATAATTGAATCGTGCCTTGCCTTGGGCTGTGGATTCGTTGTAGCAGAAAAGTCCTAAGCGTGGACCTTTCCAGTTCTTAGCATGGATGTCGATAGGAGCGCCGGCTCTAGTGAAGTGTTTGCCGTCGGTGCTATATTCCAGTTGGAAATGGATGTCATCGACATTCACACGCAGATAGACTGTCTTGCTGGCACTGCCTAACAATTGCACTGTGCCGTTCAATTCCGTGTAGAACTGCAGCTTTCCGCCTTTCTTGCATACGCCAATGCCAGCGAATTGACTGCCGATGATGCACAGTCCTGCGCGTGTGGATTCAGCGAAGGCACTGGCATCGAGTTGTGTGCTTGCCTCGCCTGCATAGCCCATCACTTTCTGCGAGAGCGTGTTGCGAGCCAAAGCCAACAGGGGTGCTTGGAGGGCTTCGAGCGTGAGCCAGCCCTTGCGTTCAGTGAGACTCCATTTCTCATGTGCAGGATTGTGGTTCCATTGCCATTGCAATCCCAATGCGTCTTTTCTTTCTCCCTTGTAAGTCAATTCCTCTCCACTGAATTCATCGCTGTGTGCAGGCAACGATGGTTGTACTTGCGTGCCTGTTGCAGGTTTCTTCCATACATACACGGGTTCTCCGATTCCGTTCATGTTCTGGTCAACACCAGCCATTGGCCAACCCTCCAACCAGCGAACGGGTTGCAGATGCACGACACGCCCCTGCGCTGGTGTGTCCTGAAAGTGGAAAAGCCACCATTCGCCTTCGGGGGTAGAAACCAAGTTGCCCTGATGAGGACCGTTTACAGCTGTCACACCTTGTTCCAAGATCACTTTCTTCTCGTAAGGGCCGTAGATGTTCTTGGAACGAAGAGCCGTCTGCCAGCCCGTTCCCACGCCGCCTTCGGGAATGATGAGAAAGTAATTGCCTTCGTGCTTCAGGAATTTCGTTCCTTCCGCCACAGGACCTGTATAGACGGTTAATCCGTCATCGAGCAACTGCTTGCCGTCAGCCGACATCTTGTGAATGATAATAGGGCCTGCTCCCACGCGCGAATGTCCTAAGTAGGCCTGTCCATCCTCGTCCCAGAAAGGGCAGGGGTCTTCCCACCCCTTGATGCTCTTCACGCAATGCAATGGTGTCCATGGACCTCTTGGATTGGTGGCGGAACTCATGAACAGACCTTCATCAGGTGTGCAAAAATAGACGTAGAACGTGCCATTGTGCTCCACTAGGGCTGGAGCCCAGCAACCATGAGCATAATGCCGCACTTCGTCCCAACCTTCCACATCGAAATGGTCATATACCTGACTGATGTACTTCCAGTTCACCATGTCGTCCGACTCCATCATCTGCATTCCCATGTAGTTGAAGTCGGAAGCCACCATGTAGTATTTGTTGCCCACCCGAATCACGTCCGGATCGCTATAGTCCACGTTGAGGACGGGATTCACGAATGTTCCGTTTCCCTGGTCGCCCCATGTGAGCGATTGAGCTTGTGAAAGGGAGAATCCTAAGGACAGAATCAATGTGAAAACAGCTGTTCTTGTGTTCATCTTAGTTTTTCATTTTCAGACTTGTGCCATCCGTATATCGAATGATGTTTAAGGCTCCATGCTGAGGCTCAGTCAGACGGAGACCAGACAAGTTGTGGATGTCGAGAATTTCGACATCCACTTTGGGTGTGTTGATAGCGGAAGATGGGTTTTCCACTTCGTCGTTCAGATAGCGGAAGTTGTTGGCGATGATGGCTTTCACCACTTCGCGCCCTCTCGTGTTGTATTCGCCGGTTTGATCTACCCCTACGTAGTCCATCAGCACAATGCCCGTCGCTCCTGCTTGGGTGCTTGTGTTGAGGTAGTCGATGATGGTGGCGTGGGTGTAAGTCGCATTGTCGCGATAGCCGTCACTTGTTGAGATGTTTGAGCCGAAAAGCGAAAGCACCTTGGAGTAGGCTGATGCGAAATTCATAAACCAAATGACGCTCGTTGCCTTGTCGTTCTTATAGGCCATGCTGTACTTCAGCAGTTGCTTGATGGCATTCATTTTGATTTGCAAGGCACCATCGGCGTAGGTTGAAGAAAAGTCCTGCACGTAGCAAGGTGTTTTCGCATTGTTGGGCGCAACAATCTTCACGTTGGTCATGCTTCCCCAATCTGCCGAACCCGACCAGTTCTCGAAGAATCCTCCGATGGGGGTGGTGGCATATTTGTTGCGACTCAGAATCAGCATCTTGCCTCGCACATCCGACACACGCAAATCCCGCTTGAAGTTCACCAGATGGTCCTTCAATCCGTCGCTTTTTAGCAAAGTTGTCAGTTGCTGGTTGTAGTTGTCGTTCTGGTCACCATCGCTTTCGTGGAGCAGGTGAATCACCACAAACTCCGTAGGGTGGGCTTTCAGCGAGTCGCGCAACTGAAAGAGGACATCGTCGAAACGTCGAGCGGTGGCAACGATGCCATGATGAATGTGCAGGTAGCCATCGTAGGAAGCCGGGCGCAAGTCGAATGCTCGGATGCCCAGTGCCCATTGCTCGTCGATGCTCAGTTCCTGGGTTTGTGCGAACGATTCTCCCAATCCTGCAGAGGATGCGTCGAAACCGTCGCCTGTTGCTGAGTCGTGAGAGCCAGGGATGCTGACTTTCGCCACAAAGGTGTCGTCGGGCAATCGTCGCATCCAGTCGTCACCATCATCGGTGGCGGACAACAATGCCGAGTCATCCTCTTCAGCAGTAAGCACCGTGCTTGCCTTCATACCGTTTGTTGCAATAACAAACAGCATGAGGAATCCCCATTTCAAAAGAGTTGAATTCATTTTTGTCTAAAAGTTCACTTTTCTTTCTGGTTGGGCGAAAGAGCAGAATCGTGCCGTGGCGTTGGTGATGTAGAGGACTGCCATGTTGTTGTCATCAGCCTTGTACATCGACTTGAGGCCTGGGTTGCGACTTAGGAATTCCTCTTTCACCGACAGCGTCTCGTCGTTCACCAATGTGCCTGACAGTCGCATCCATTCGTTGCCAGATTTTTTCAGCGCGCAGATTTCGAACTTTCCGTTCTTTGCAATCTGTTTGTAAACATCCTTCACTTTGCCTGTCATGATGTAGAGACGACCATCGATGATTTCCGACACGCCAAAGGCACGCACATGTGGCTGGTCACCGTCGGTTGTTGCAATGAAGAATGTCCCACATTCTTTCAGATAAGCTTGCACTTCTTCCATGTTCTTCTGTTTTGTTTGAGTGTCCATACTGCCAGCGGTCGCTGCCTGAGCCACTGTTCCTGTAGATTTGTTTTGGCTGTACGCGGTCAGTGCGAACAGCATGGCAGCAGCAAAAAGAATTTGTTTCATAGTTCTCTGTTTTATTATAAAGCCTTCATTTCTTATTCTTCCTTCCTCACGCTGAGCGCCTCAATGCTGTAAGAGCCATTGGCAAAGTCGGGTGTGACGTGTGCCGTGAGTGTAGGCATATCATCGTAAGATAGCACAAGACCTGTCGTGAAATTGAGTCCTGGAACGACACAGAGCATAGGACCATCTGCACCGAGTTCGTAACCGATTTGTTCTCCAATCCAAACGGCATCATCAAGGATATTGCCCCTGTCAGTCACTGTGTTGGTCACGGTGGCGAGTTTCTGTTTGTTGTCGTAGAATGTGATATCGTTGCCACTTACGCTGAAACTCAACCGCTCACAGAGTGTTTGCTGAATGTCGTAAGGATTGAGTGTCCATGCCACGTATGCCTGTCCATTGTCGTTGAAACGAAGAGCGTTGAGTTCCTCCACAGCTACGCCTGTACCTTCCATCACGCCACAAGTCAACCAAAGCACGCCCTGCGCATCATCGTACCAAGCCTGCGGATTTCTTCCATGTAGCAGTTCGGGTAGGGTAGTGCTCACTCCGTTTTTCACAACGAGGATTCCAAATCCTTCCGACGACACATCGGGAGCACACTGCATGAGGCTCCAAACACCCACTCTGTTTTCCTCATCGTTGAGAATGTTCTCCATGAGGTCCTGAGGAGTATTTTCAGTCAACACTTCTCGCACCATGGCAGGTACCGAGTCCACCTGCACGGCTTCCTCCATAGTTCCACTGACGGGGTGAATGTTCACGTTTTCCTTGCATCCCACGAAACTCATGCCGACCAACAAGGTGGCAAGCATCCAATAATTTCTTGTTTTCATTTTTCGTTTCATTTGATTGTGGAGCAAAATTAGCGAAAAATCTCCAAACTGTTATCACTTTCCTTAATAATTTAGATGATTACAATATGAATCATACAATCCTTCCATGCAAAATAATTGGCTATTCAAAGATAATTCACTACTTTTGCAGTGCTTTTCTGCAATGACATGATGAACCCTGACACGATTCACCGCTTTTTCATCATTCTTGCATGTTTTTTTGAATAGGAACACAACACGATATGGAACAACTCGACGACATACTCATCATTCCCGACGTGCATGGACGTACATTTTGGAAAGATGCACTGGACGACATCGAAGACTACGACAAGGTCATCTTCTTGGGTGATTATCTCGACCCCTATCCCGGCGAAGGCATCAAGTTTGTCGAGGCTATGGAAGTGCTATCAAGTATCGTTCAGCTCAAAGTGGAAAACTTAGACAAGGTAGTGCTCCTCTTGGGAAATCACGACTTGCACTATTTCAATCCCCTCTATCGCGACAAGGCGATGTGCTGGCGTTACGACGAGGAGTATGCTGAGATGGCAGAAGAGTACTTCGACATCTATCAAGATATGTTCCAATTGGCCTACGAGGCTGAAATAGCAGGGCAGCATCTCCTCTTCACTCATGCTGGTGTCCATTCCGTCTGGTACGAAGCCCATCGGTCTTCCATCGGCAGATTGAATGCTCAGAACCTGAACAAGCTTCTGAACAAGCGTAAGGGCATCGAGTTCTTGGCAGAAGTCAGCAGAAAGCGTGGCGGCTTAGCGCCTGTGGGAAGCATCGTGTGGAACGACTTGTCTGAATTTGAATCTTCCAAGGACTTTCCAGGCATCTACCAGGTGTTTGGACATACGCAGCAAATGGAGTCGGCAGTCATTCAGAAGAGCTATGCCTGCTTAGACTATCGTCGTGCCTTCTGCTATCAGAATGGCACCTTCCTCATGTTCTGAAAAGTATCCATTCTTCATAATCAAAAAAAAGACTGCTCACATGGTATGATGGGCAGTCTTTTTTGTAAGTATGAGTAGTCTGAGATGGGAAAGAGAAACGTAGAAGTGTTGCTGCTTAGGCTGCAAGGAGTTTGGTGTTCTTGTCCTTGCTAAGCTTTTCCAGTGCATTGTGGAAATGGCGCTGAACTGTGTCAATCGAACAACCCATCTGAGTGGCAATCTGAGCGTGTTGCATAGGACCAATGGCAGAGGTGAATCCGAGATACATGAGCATCACTTCTTCCTCCTTGGGAGTCAGCACATAGTGAAGACAAGCAAGGAGAGCCGAGTTGCGCGACTCCTTTTCGAGCAGTTGGTCGGGAGTGGCAGTAGTGCTCGACAGACGATCAAGGTCTGGCTGTCCATCCTCGTCGTAGTAGTACTCGTTGGTGTACGAAGGGCGAAGCTTCGTAATCATATCGATGCTACTTTCGTCCAGCCCTTCCAAGTCCTCGGGCAGGACTTGTGTTGACGATGTGATGTTTTCGGGAAGGTTGTTCTTCTCGATGAGCTCAATGATGTCGCGGCGGATGTAGCTATTAGCGTATGTGAGAAGGCGTGTTCCGAATTTCGCGTCGTAGCGCTTAATGGCAGTACTGAGGCCGTTAGCACCAACCATGACGAGGTCGTTGATGTCGATGCTGCGTGAGCAGTAGAAAAGGCGGGGAATGTAAGTCTTTGCCACACTCACCACGTAGCGCATGTTGCATTCTACGAGGCGGTTCATGGCGCGTGTGTTGCCAGCCTGTGCTTGGCGGATGAGGCGAGCTTCCTGCTCTTCGGTAAGAATTGGGTAGTTGGCAATGCCACGAAGAAGAGCATCGAACGAGGTGTTAGAACGGTTTGTGAAAAGAAGTGGATTTGTCGCGGTCTGAGATTTCATAATTACGTATATTAATTGGTGGTGTGTTTATAGAGGTAATAACAAGAGACCGAAGTCGGTGAGGAGGAGCTCGAAGCATGGAGGGGATGATGCATCGAGGACGAATTACGCGTTACAAATCAGGGTGTTTTCTCTCTGTGTGCGGATTAAAGAATGACGGTTTTTGCTGTGAAAAGTTTTTAATGTTAAAGTTTCTTTTTACCTAACTCTCAGTGTGTTGTTGAATTTTTTTGTCGGTGTTTAGAGTCGTTGTTAGTTAATGTGAGTCGATTCTACCCAATCATGGTTTTCATTTGTGTCTGCAAAGATATATCATTTATTGGGACGATTCAAATTTTGATGAGATTTTTTTTGAAGTTAACAAATCGTTTGATTTTTTTTGGTTCTTTTCTGCCAGTCCAGCAGAGCTGTCGAGGCGGTGGGAAGACTCAGCAAGGTGGTTTTGGAAATATCTTGCTTTCTGCAATTATATGGAGTTAGGAGCAAACTGACTGCATAGTTCTGCAATTTTTTTTCAACTTTTTTCATTTTTTTTCTCTTTCATCCATTTTCAACGCCTTTTGGAGGCGAAAAAATCTCCTTCATCCATTAAAACTGGAGCAATCAAGAGGTGTTTTCAATAGAACATCATTGCTGTTTTCGTATATTTATATAAGGAGAGAGTGGATGGGAGCCATAAATCTATCACAGGAAGAAAAATTTTTTTTCGAATAACACACATTTTTTTGCAGAGTTCTGTTTTTTCGATCCAGATTCATCCCCTGTTCTCGGTGCCGCCAATTCAATGAGCAGTTTGAAGCTGCCCATCGAATTAGCTTTACCTTCTTTATTCACCCTTTAATACCTTTTTCTATTATTGTAGTGCTAAGCAACGAAGCCAATCACTTTCTTGCGTGTGTTCGTCTCCATCTTCTTGCAGAAGGCACCAAACTCTTTGGCGCAGTACTCTTCCAGTTTGCTATAGGCAAAATCCTCGTCAAAAAGAATCTTGTCCACAATAAACTTCCTTGCAACGTTCTCAATCTGTCCACCACTCAGTTCGTAGCGCTCTGCTAAGTCGGCGGCAAGGTCTTTGTCCAACGTTGGAATCATGCTCTGCAAAATGCTCGTGCGTGCCTCAGCAGAAGGCTTTCCAAACTCAATCTTAAACATGAATCGGCGCTCGAAGGCTGGATCCATGTTCGCCTGCAAGTTGGTAGTCGCAATCAGAATGCCACTCAAGTCCTCAATCTCCTGCAAGAAAATGTTCTGCATCGTGTTGAGCATTTGGTCCACACTTTGCTTTGGCGAGTCAAATCGCTTGCCAATGAGGGCATCCGCCTCGTTCAGCAGCAGAATCGGCATTTTCTCACATTCATTGCAATAACGACGGTAGCGGTCGAAAATTTGTTTCACGTTCTTCTCGCTTTCACCAACGAACTTGTCCTTTATTTGGGAAATGTTCACTTGGTAAATGTCGCGACCTGTGGCACGAGCCAACTGCAATACGGTCTCAGTCTTGCCAGTTCCTGGACCACCATAGAAAAGACATGCAAAACCTTGACGAAGGTTATTCTCGCGCAGCTGCTTCTGAATTTCATGAATGCGCTCCTCGCTAAGCATCGAGGCAAGACGATCTACGTCCTTCTTCTCAGCCTCATTGTAGAAAAGCTGCTTTTCCTGAATTTTCTCGCTCCAAATCAGTCCCGTTCGACATTCTGTCGTTTTCACCTCCAACTTAATAAGCCCATCCATAAACACCTCTTTGCCATGACGACTCAGTGCAATGCTATCATAATCATAGTATGTACCAAGTCCCATTTCGACAAATTTGTCTTTTAAAAGCTTGTTGGTTCCATTCTCTAAACTGCGTATATATTCTTTGGTCTCCACAAACGAAGGAAACAAATTGTCCAGCACTCCAATCTGCACCACCTGAACATCATTGCAATACAGCAAGGTGCAAAGGTAGGTAAGAACCATGAAATTATCAGCATCAATATCGTATCCATTTAATTTGGAAGCGAAACCCAAATGAAGGTTATTCTCGACCAGTTCACGCAGCAATGTGTGGGCCATGTCGCAATCCATTCCGAAATCAGTCTTTTCTCCATGATAACAGACATCACCCTGAATTCGGCAGAAAATGTCCAAACATTCCGAAAAGAACTTATTGTAGTTAAGTCCTGTCAGTTGCTTAGGCACAAAGGTCTTATTTTCCAGAAACGCCTCAAAGCATTCCTTGGTAATACAATATGCCTTAGAACTCTTTTCTAACCTCGAACAGTGACTAATAAAACGACGTTTTGCAAGGTCGTCAAATTCCGACTTGTAGGACATCACCTTAATGTTCGTACACGACAACTCTTTAGCAATTTCTTTGGTTGTCATGAACTGACCTTCATCAAAAAGAATTGCAAGGAAAAATGCCTGCATTTTGCTAATGTTCTGTCGTTCGCTCACGTAGGTGAGTTCCTTGTCCAGTTTCTTCATCATTGTCGTACCAAAACTGTGGCAATGGATATAATCCACAATCCTGTCAAGCGCGTCCATCAAGTTCTTTGGAGACTCCTTGCTTGCTGTGCTATTGGCTTCCATTGCTTCTCTCACTTCCTTTGGAATAATTCGTTCTTGCATAAGCTTCATTTTTTTTGGTAAGCGAAAGATAGTAAATTATTTGATATAAACCAAATATTTTGAGAACAAAATTGTAAAAAATCGGAAGAAAACTAAACAAAACGACCAAAAGGAAATAAAATGTGTAAAATTTACACAAGAAATAATCTTTCCTTTTGCATCCAAACTTTCCAAAGCAACGAAATATTCTTCACGGAAAAGTTTTCCGTATAAATGGAAAGGTTCTCCGTTTACATGGAAAAGTTTTCCGTGTAGACACAAAAGCTTTCCACGTAGAATGATTCCCATACGTGAAATGTTCTGATTCCACACTCCCAAATTATGATATTCAACCTTATTATATTTTATAAGGTGTAAGAAAAAACCACTTCAAAACTCCAAATGGAGCCCTGAAGTGGTTTTTCTGTTTTGTTGGATGAACTGACAAGTGGAATGTCGCCACGTCTGATGATTAACAGTGCCAGACTATTTGCGTTTCCACGTCTGAGTTTCGTACAAAATGCCGATATAGCCTCTGACCTTCAGTTCGTTGCCATCCAGCCAGATGGAACACTTGTAGTTCTTGCCGTTCTTGGGATTGTAGATTTTTCCGCCTTCCCACTTGTCTTTCTTCTTGGTTAGGCCGCTGAGGATGTTGACGCCCATCAGCTTGCGGTTGCGCAACTTTGCATCGGAGTTGTGAATATCTTTCGTTTCAGGACCTTTCTCCAGCCAAACGATTTTTCCGTTCAACTGGTCGCCATTCTGATAGATTTCCACTTGGGCATCACCTGCTTCTGTTAACCACTTGCCTAAGATGTCCTGAGCAAAGCAGTTTGCCGACATCAACATAAGAGCTAAACTGAATAAAAAAGTTTTCATATTGATAACGTATTTCTGATTATGCTGCAAAGGTACGATTTTTTTCAGTACTTTTAGGATAATGTTGCAGAAAGTTAGTATATTTGCAGCAAGGAATTATCAAAACGTCTAGATGATGGAAACTATTACTTTTAGTCCAGCACAGGTACATGTACTCAACTTGATGTCACACATTAAGTCGGACAGTGGTTTGGAGCAATTGCGTGAGCAGTTGGCAGCATTCTATGCTAAAATGGTGGATGACGAGATGGATGCCCTTTGGGAAAATGGTGAGTTCGATGAGAAGCGTATGAAAGAATTACGCGGTTCGCACTTTCGCACACCTTATAAATAATAAGATGTGATGAATCCCGTAGTGATTGATACAAACTGTTTGTTGCAGATTATAGCTCGTCGAAGTCCATATCGCCCGATATGGGATGCTTTCCTTGCAGGAAAGTTTCAGCTCTGCGTGTCAAATGAGATTTTGGAAGAATACCAAGAGATTTTGGAAAAACAGATAACACTCAGCATCGCAGAGAATGTTGTGTTATTGATTCTAAACCAGAAAAATGTAACATTTGTTGACCCACATTTCCGTTTGGGGTTGATAACCACTGATCCTGACGACAACAAGTTCGTTGACTGTGCTTTTGCTGCAGGTGCTGACTATTTGGTTTCTGAGGATAGCCATTTTAATGTTCTTCGCACGATTCCTTTTCCACAACTTCACCTTGTCACTCTTGATGAATTTATGCAGACAAGACTGATTGAAAAGTAAATTCCGTCTATGATTTTTCTTTATATTTGCCACCGAATTTGAAACATTCTTCTTGTGATGGAATTTGTTTTGAATCAAAGCATTATGCACTAATCAGTCAATAAATACGAAGAAACTATGAGAAAACTATTTACCCTTTTTGCATTGTTGCCGTTCATGGCATTTTCCTCAAGTGCACAATCAACCAAGAAAGGTGATGTCAACGAAGACGGAGCGGTTGACATCTCGGATGTCGTGGAACTTGTGAACATCATTCTTAATGGAGGTGGTACTCAATCCTATCTCTACTGCCCTGACGATCATCACCCACACATGATAGACTTGGGCTTGCCTTCTGAAACAAAGTGGGCTTGTTGCAATGTGGGTGCTACTGCACCAGAGGGTAACGGTGGTTATTTTGCTTGGGGTGAGACGGAGGAGAAAGATGTGTATGATTGGAGTACTTATATCTATTGCGAAGGAACGGACGAAACTTGTCTTGACTTTGGTACAAGTATTAGTGGTACTCAATATGATGTTGCCACGAAGATATGGGGCAATAGTTGGCAGATGCCTTCTTCTGAGCAGATCAAGGAATTACTCGACAACTGTACGTGTGAATGGGTTGAGTTCAATGGTTCCAAGGGTAGGAAATTCACCAGTTCTAATGGTGGTTCTATCTTTTTGCCCGCTGCAGGCTACCACGATGGTTCTGAACTTTTCAGCCATGGCAGCTACGGCTACTACTGGTCGGGTACGCCGTATTCCAGCTACAACTATTGCGCGTACGGTGTCTTTTTCAATTCAAGCATTGCTATCTACGACTTCGACCGTTACCTGGGCCAATCCGTTCGCCCTGTCTCAAAATAATTAGAAAGGCTTTTGATTTCGCCTCAATTTTTTCATTCTTACGCTGTGGCAGATAAAAGTCACAGCGTTTTTCTTGCTTGTGGCAATGCAAATACTTTATATGTTAAACTTTAACACAATCACCAATGTTTTTTGAGATATTCTTGCAGATGTCAAGTTTTTTGCGGAAATTTGTAAAGAATTGATAATGACTAACTATAATACCGACTAATATGACAAGAAGACAATTTTTTGTGCTGATGCTGTGGATGTTGATTCCTGTGGCATCAATGGCTCAGCGATTGCAGCAACCGATGGGACGCAGTGTGGTGGTGACATACCGCAAGAGTACGGAACGCAGTGTGACAAGTAGCGGTGGAAACGGCTATTTGGTGTCGTGGCGCAAGTTGGCGCAGGAACCAGAAGGCACGACCTACAACTTGTATAGTCGCACGGCTGGAGCAACCGACTTCAAGAAGGTGAATGCACAACCACTCAAGGTGACGAACTACAAGCCTTCGACGGTGGCTAACAATACCGAATGGGCTGTGACGGCTGTAAGTCCTGAAGGAGTGGAAGGACCGATGTCGAGTCCTTTCCTCTACAAGACTCAGCCGTGGAGCAACGTGTGGTTTAAGTTCGACTACGACAATAAGGTTCTCGTTCGAAATGACTACCGCACGAAGTACGTCTGGCCGATGGACTTGGATGGGGATGGCGAGATAGATGGTGTGGTGTGCGACCGCCTCTTTGCTGGTGCTACGGGTGGTGATGATGCAGAGAACCAAAACGACAATACGGCTACGACCAGTCATAAGATTCAGGCATATCGACTCACTGGCGAACTGCTTTGGACCGTCGATATGGGTCCAAATATGAACATCTGTGCTGGACAGAATGATATGGTGGTGGCCTACGACATCAACTGCGACGGGCGTTGCGAAGTCATCATCAAGTCGAGCGATGGCACACGCTTCTGGGACAAGGAGAAGGAAACATGGGGACTATATGCCATGGGTAGTGCCGTGGCAGACGTGGATGGCGACGGCATCGTGGATTATCGCAATCAGTATGTTCGCAACCGTCCGTTCTACGTGTCGGTTATCGACGGATTGACGGGTGCAGAAATCGCTTGCAGCGAACTGAAATATAGCGAAGTGCACGATGGCAGCGACACCTATACGCGCAACAACCGCGCCGACTATATGAGCGACGGTTATGCGGCGATGGACGGACACTTTGCCATTGCTTTTTTGGATGGTGTGCATCCTTCGCTCATCATGGAGTGCTTGGACCGCGACAACAATAAGTCGCACCACAATTATGTCTTCACATGGGACTACGACTGGGATACGAGGAGATGCTGCAAGGAGGTTATTCTGTCAATCCGCTTCGCAACTGGTTCTGCTCCCCTGGCATCGGCCATGGCGACCGTTTCGTAATTAGTGACATCGACCCCGACCGTCCTGGTATGGAAGCCTATGCCATCCAGCAGAGCGACTTGCTCGGACAACTGCTCTACGACCCTGCCACGGGCAACCGCATCAAGGAATGGTATCTGCCTTCGCTCTACGACGTGGGGCGCGGCACCTGTATGGATGTGGACCCTGCTCGCAAGGGCTATGAAATCTATAGTCATGCCGATGATTTCATCTACGACTGCAAGGGCGACAAGACGGGCTACACCCGTTCTGGCTGTGGCATCACGCAAATTTTCGAAGGTGTGTGGTGGGATGGCGACCTGCTGCGCGAAGAACTGTCGTCGCCAGGTGGTTCGGGCTGGGGCACGAACCTGATGGTGACGAAGCCACTGACGAAAGCACGACTGGTGGAGTATTCACAGGAAAGCAGTTGGGCCACACATGCTGCCACGGGTACTCGTCCTGCCTTCATGGGCGACGTGACGGGCGATTGGCGCGAGGAAGTGATACTTGCCAGTCAGAATGCTGACATCTGCACAGGTATCGTGGGTTATACCACCAACATCCCGACCGATTACAGCATCTATGCCTTGCAGCAAGACCCACACTATCGTGGCGACTGCACCACGCGCGGCTACTATCAGCACCCTAACACGAGTTTCTATTTGGGTTGCGACATGCCGCTGCCACCACTGCCACCTGTGTTCACTGCCGACCTGCGCTACAAAGGCGACAATCCGAAAGGAAGCCTATCCACATTCTCGAATTTCGACATGACAAAGTCGGAAGCATACGCCGATGGTAAGAGCCTCTTGTTCGATATTGTGGGAGACAACAGCAAGGCCATCATAAGCGACAAAGCATATAACTCTCCTTGCATCTATATCATGAACCCACTTGGACACGACTATATCTTCAAAAGTCAGTCGAAAAGTCTGACAACAGGCAATGGCACACTCATCAAGTCGATGCAGGGAAAAGCCCGCATTTTGAACGACTTGGAGCATACGGGAGCGACCATCATCAGTGAGGGTACACTGGCGCTTGAATACTGTAGCATTGCTGGTCCTGTGGAGTTGCGCGCACGAGGCACGCTCAGTGGACCATGTGTTCTGAAAGACACCATCACGTTCGAAGGTGCCCTAAACTACGAGGGATGCCGACTGATGCTGGGAAATCTTGGTATGAGGTCAAAGAAAAGCATGGTGTTGCCTGGCGATGTCTATTTGGAAACGACAACTGTTGTTTTAGCAACTACGAATGACGAGTTTGTTGGCTATGAATGTGGAAGCCTATACGTTGAGGGCGACCTCACTTTCCAAGGGAAGAACTATATCACGGTCAATCTTGCTGTGAAAGATGCTGCCACCTATGTGCTGGCAGAGTGTACAGGCAAGCTGACATGCGATCCGTCGAAACTGGAAACACGCGGATTGGATGGAGTGAATTATGACCTGAAGGTGGAAGACCATCGATTGCTCCTTATTATTAATAGTTCGCGCATGGCTACTGACGGAGTGACATGGACGGGAAGCACATCGAATGTGTGGGACTACAAGGCAGAGAACTTCCGACTGGACGAGAATACCTCTTTCGTGGCTGGCGATGCTGTTCTGTTCGATGAGAACGGAGCCAACCGCAACATTGTTCTGAATGAGCAGATGGTGACGAATGGCGTTACATTCAACGGTGGCACTTACAGCTTCTCGGGCGAAGGTGGCATCTCGGGAACGGGCGATGTGGTTGTCAACGACGGAGCCAGCGTGACTTTCAACCTGAAGAACAGCGACTACACGGGCAAGACCATCATCAATCAGGGCGGACAACTCACTGTGCCAAACTTCTACAATGGCGGTCAGCGCAGCGCCATCGGTGCTTCTTCTACGGCTGCCGAGAACCTGCAGTTGAATGGCGGTACACTGGTGCTGAGTCGCGACAACATGGCTACCGACCATCGTGTGACCATCAACGATACAGCCACCATCCGTGTAGCTCAGGCCAACAGTGCGCTTACGCTGAAAGGGCAGGTGAGCGGAAAGGGTTATCTCGTGAAAGATGGACCAGGACAGTTGAACTTCAGCTATGGCGGTGCCAATACGTTTCGCGGTCACGAGGCCGACTCGGGCTCTCTCGGTGTCCACGAGGCGCTCCTTACGCTCGAGGAGAGGTTCGTGTTGCTGGAACGCCGCTCGGCCAGTGTCGCCGGCGTCCCGCGCTTCCTGCACCAGGCGTTTGACAGGCGCGGAGTCAGGCGCGATGACGGCAACAATCCGTCCGGAGGCAACCATATTGCCAAAGCAAAATTGGACAGGAAGAAGACATTGAAAGTTGTTCATCCCACGAATGTGATGATTGAACTGGGGAATGTATGTAATTTACATTGTTCCATGTGTCCGCGTGAACATGAGTATGGCAAGGCGATGGATGTTGGCTTTATGCCTTTGGAAAAAGCCATGCAGATTATCGACCAGATTTATCCCTATTTGGATTCATGTGGATTGACCGGTTTAGGCGAAACATTCCTATATCCTCACCTTCTGGAGGTTGCCAAATATATAAAATCAAAGAAAAGAAGCATTATTATTACGGTGTCCACCAATGCTCATTTCCGTGGGTTCCAAGAGGCGATAGAACCC